>NZ_JBFBAA010000034.1:0-107760 GCF_040682035.1 Actinoplanes sp. NPDC051470 | reverse complement strand
CACCGACGGCACCGCACCGTATCGCGCACGCTCTCTCACAACCCCGCCACGCTGCCACCGAACCTGCCCCCGGCCAACCCGCCGCGCCGAAACCCGCCCACGATCACCGACGTGCGGAATGCGGGGCTAGGCCTCGACGCTGCGGATGGTGAACTCGGGCGAGTGGTTGGTGGCCCGGTGCGGTTCCTCCGCGGCCACCACGCGGTAGCGGTGGGTGCCGGAGGTCGGCGGGGTGGCCACCACGCTGAAGCCGGCCGTCGTGTCGGTCCGGCCCTGGTTGACCGTGCGCCACTGCCCGTCCCGGTAGAGGCGCTGGAGGAGGACCTCCTTGCCGGACTGGAACGGTTGCAGGACGCCGGCCACGGCGACATCCGTGGCGGCCAGGACCACCCGCCGGGCCGGCGCGGCCTGCAGGACGTAGTAGTAGCCGACGTGGCCACGGACCTCGCCGAGGCGGGCGGCCGGGTCGCCGTCCGTCAGCCAGGCGCAGAACTCCCCGGTGTAGTCGCGGCCGGCCGGGAACGTCATGCGGAAGTCGCCCCGCTCGTCGGTGTGGCCCGCGGCGTAGCTGCCCGAGCCGGTCGCGCACTCGTCGCCGTACCCGATGGCCACCGGGACGCCCGGGGCGGACACCGTCACCCCCTGCATGACGAAGTCACCGGGGAAGAAGAAGCCCGGATTCCACAAGCGAATCACCGGGGCCGCCTGGGCCGGCGCCGCCAGGCCGAGAACGGTCACCAGGACCAGGGTCAACGCCACAAACGCCCGTCGCACGACCGGAGAACCTCCCCGTTCTAGGTGCCGCGGATGGTGAACGTCGCCGAGGTGCCCGCCGCGCGCGACTCGATGGCGGGGACGAACACACGGTACGTGTACGTGGCCACTCCCGGTGGGGTGGCGAGAGTGCTGTACTGCGAGTTGCCGTCGGTCCGCGCCGTGTTGACGGTGTGCCAGGTGTTGTCGCTGTAGCGGCGCTGGAGCTGGACCGTCGTGCCGAATGGCGCGATCGGCACCAGCGAACCGGTCACGGCGACGTTCGTGCCGGCCGGGGCCGATGCCCGCGCCGGCTTACCGGTGACCGACCAGCGGTAGGCCGGGGCCTGGAAGGTCGGCGCGATCAGGGTCGGGTTCTGCCGGGGCACGTTGTCGCCGGAGATCCAGGCACAGTGGCCCTGGTCGTAGGTGGCGGCGGGCAGCGTCGACCGGAACTCGCCGGCGCTGTCGGTGTGCCCGGCCGGGGTGCGGCTGGGGTCTTCGGCGCAGACGTTGTCGTAGCCCAGGCCGATCGGCGCGCCGGCCAGCGGCCGGCCGGTGGTTCCGTCAGCCACCCGGACGATCCGGGTGAGCGGCGCGTCCACGGTGGCCGGACTCGGCGTGAAAGTGAGCGTCAGCCGCGGTTTGTTCGAGCTGTGCACGTCGATCGACGGCACCTCGCCGGCGGTTCGCGGGTCGGTCTCGAGGGTGTTGCCGGCCACGTCGTAGGCGACCACGCTCTCGGGCCGGTAGGCGCCGGTGGCCCAGTCGGAGGTGATCGCCACGCCGCCGGTCCAGACGCCGTCCCGCGGGGTGCCGGAGCCGAGGGTCAGGTGGACCCAGCGCGAGCCGACCCGGACGGCGGGCGAATAGCCCTCCCAGCCGGGGAGGCCCGGGTGCACCTCCACACCGGAGTCGTCGTCGGTCAGGCGCACGCTGACCGAGAGCAACTCGGTCTCCAGCCCGGCCACGGTGGCGGTGCTCCGGGAGAACGTGACGGAGTGGTATTCCGGTGGTGTGGTGTCTGCGGAGGCCGGTGCGGCGAGGCCGGCCGTGAGCGTGAGAAGCGCCGCCAATCCCCGTGTCACGTACGGATTTTACGCGTCGGGGCGCTCGCCGGAGGCCGGTCTGATTACGCGCCTGTCGGTGACGATCGCGGTGATCAGGTCGTACGGTGTGACGTCGAAGGCCGGGTTGGCGGCCGGGAATCCGGCGGTGACCTCGGCGGCGGCCCGGTCCTCGATCTCCACCGCGCCGCCGTCGGGGGTGTCCGGGTCGATCGTGGACTCCGGCGCCACCACGACGAACGGGAGGCCGGCCCGGCGGGCGCCGAGCGCGTGGGCGTACGTGCCGATCTTGTTGATCGTGTCGCCGTTGGCGCAGATCCGGTCGGCCCCCACGACCACCGCGTCCACCTCGCCGCGGGCCATCAGGAACGGCCCGGCCCCGTCCACCGCCACCCGGAAGTCGACACCGGCCCGGGTCAGCTCCCACGCGGTCAGCCGGGCGCCCTGCAGCAGCGGCCGGGTCTCGCTGGCCAGCACGTCCCGCAGCGTTCCGCGCCGGTGCAGTTCGAGCACCACGCCGAGGGCCGTCCCGCCGACCACGGCGCACAGCCCGCCGGTGTTGCAGTGGGTCAGCATCCGCGGCGCGCGGCCGCACAGCTCGGTGATCAGGTCGGCGCCCCGGGTGGCCATCGCCTCGGACGCGGCGATCTCCTCGTCGCGCACCCGCAACGCCTCGGCGAGCGCGGCGCCCGGACCCTCGGGCAGTCGCTGGGCGGTGCGTCGCGCTCCGCGGGCCAGGTTCACCGCGGTGGGCCGGGCGCTTTCTATCGCGCGTACGCACAGAGCAAGCTCTTCGGGATCTTCGGCATGGAGGCGGGCGGCCAGGGCGACCCCGAGCGCCCCGGCCACCCCCAGGGCGGGCGCGCCCCGCACGGCCAGCGTCTGGATCGCGGTGATCAATTCGGGCACGGTGGTCAGCCGCAGCACCCGCTCCTCGGCCGGCAGCGCCGTCTGGTCGATGATCTCGATGGCGCCGTCCACCCAGTCGATCGTCCGCATGCCTCCTATTCTGCAGACATGCCCGCCAGAGATCCGGTCGCCGACCTCCGCCGCATCGCCTTCCTGCTGGAACGCGCCAACGAGGCCACCTACCGCGTGCGCGCCTTCCGCTCGGCCGCCGCGACGATCGCCGCGCTGCCCCCGGACGAACTACGCGAACGGGTCTCCTCGGGCACGCTGTCGAAGCTGAAGGGCGTGGGTGACGTGACCGCGCTGGCCGTGGGCGAGTCGCTGGCCGGCACCGTCCCGGCCTACCTGCGCCGGATGGAGGCGACCGAGGGCACCGACCTGCAGGGCGCGGCGGCGAAGCTGCGGGAGGCGTTGCGGGGCGACTGCCACTCGCATTCGGACTGGTCGGACGGCGGTTCGCCGATCGAGGAGATGGCCCTGGCCGCGGTCGAGCTGGGCCACGAGTACCTGGTGCTGACCGATCACTCGCCCCGGCTGACGGTGGCCCACGGCCTGTCGCCGGCCCGGCTCCGCCAGCAGCTCGACCGGGTGGCCCGGGTGAACGACGCGCTACCGGAGGGCTTCCGGATCCTCACCGGCATCGAGGTGGACATCCTGGACGACGGCTCGCTCGACCAGGAGGACGCGCTGCTCGCCCGGCTCGACGTGGTGGTCGGCTCGGTGCACAGCAAGCTGCGCGACGAGGCGCCGCGGATGACCCGCCGGATGCTGCGGGCGATCGAGAACCCCCATCTGGACATCCTCGGGCACATGACCGGGCGCAAGGTGTCGGCGGCGGCGGCCGGCGTGAAGGCCGAGGGCGACCGGGCCCACCGCCGCTCGCCGACCCGGCCGCCGAGCGACTTCGACCTGGCCAAGGTGCTGGCGGCGGTGGTCGAGCACGGCAAGGCGGTGGAGATCAACTGCCGGCCGGACCGGCTGGACCCGCCGAAGCGGATGCTCACCGCGGCGGTCGAGGCCGGCTGCCTGTTCAGCATCGACACCGACGCGCACGCCCCGGGCCAGCTGGACTGGCTGCGGTTCGGCTGCGAGCGGGCGGCGCTGTGCGGCGTACCGGTCGAACGGGTCGTGAACACCTGGACGACGTCGCGCCTGCTCGATTGGACGGCGTCGCACGAGCGGTAGTGTCGGGCCGGTGGGAGACGTAGCTGACCTTGCCGACCGGTACATCGCCGCCTGGGCTCCGCTGAACCCGACCGGCGCCACCTTCATCGGTGTTCCCGGCCAGGACGACAAATTGGACGATCTGTCGCCGGAGGGCTACGCCGCCCAGGGCGAGCTGGCCCGGCGGACCATCGCCGAGCTCACCCTGATCGACCCGGAGTCCGAGACCGAGCAGGTCGCCAAGGAGGCCATGCTCGAGCGGCTCGGCCTGGAGCTGTCCCGCTACGAGGCCGGCTACACGGCCAGCGAGGTCAGCGTCATCTCGCACGGCGTGGCCGCCCTGCGGCAGGTGTTCGACCTGATGCCGACCCAGGGCGAGGAGGCGGCGGCCAACATCAGCGCCCGGCTCGCGGCGTTCCCCCGCGCCGTGCAGGAATATCAGCGCACGCTGACCGAGGCGGCCGAGGCCGGCCAGGTCAGCGCCCGGGCCCAGTTGCTGGCCGCGGCCGACCTGTGCGAGGCCTGGGCCGACCCGGAGCGGGACGACTTCTTCCGCGGCCTGGCCCGCCGGGTCGGCGCGAGCGGCACGCTGGGCGCCGAGATCGACCGCGGGGCCACGGCCGCGACCGCGTCGGTGGCCGGCTTCGCCGAGTTCCTCCGGGCCGAGATGGCGCCGCGCGGGCGGGACAAGGAGGCCGCCGGTCCGGAGCGCTACGCGCTGGCCTCGCAGTACTTCCTGGGCGCGAAGATCGACCTGGCCGAGACGTACGCCTGGGGCTTCGACGAGCTGCACCGGCTGGAGACCGAGATGCGCGCGGTGGCGGCCGAGATCGCCGGACCGGGCGCGAGCATCGACGACGCGGTGACCACGTTGGACGCCGACCCGGCCCGCTGGGTGCCGGGCAAGGAGGCGTTCCGGGAGTGGATGGAGCAGGTCGCGCACAAGGCGATGGACGAGCTCGCGGGCACCCACTTCGAGATCGCGCCGCCGCTGCGGAAGCTCGAAGCCTGCCTGGCGCCGACCTCGGACGGGGCGATCTACTACACCGCGCCGACCGAGGACTTCTCGCGCCCGGGCCGGATGTGGTGGGCGGTGCCGGCCGGGCAGACCCGGTTCTCCACCTGGCGCGAGACGTCGACCGTCTATCACGAGGGCGTGCCCGGCCATCACCTCCAGGTCGGCGGGGTCCAGCTGCTGACCGACCGGCTGAACCGCTGGCAGCGGCTGCTGGCCTGGTGCTCCGGGCACGGCGAGGGCTGGGCGCTGTATTCCGAGCGGCTGATGGCCGACCTCGGCTATCTCGCCGACCCCGGCGACCGGCTCGGCATGCTGGACGGCCAGGCGCTGCGCGCGCTGCGGGTGATCGTGGACATCGGCATGCACCTGGAGCTGGAGATCCCCCGGGACAACCCGTTCGGCTTCCACTCGGGCGAGCGCTGGACGCCGGAGCTGGGCTGGGAGTTCATGCGGGCGCACTGCCGGGTCGACGAGGACGTGCTGCGCTTCGAGTGGCGCCGATACCTGGGGTGGCCGGGACAGGCGCCGGCGTACAAGGTGGGCGAGCGAATCTGGCTGCAGGCGCGTGACGACGCCAAGGCCCGCAAAGGCTCCGAATTCGACTTGAAAGCCTTCCATCAGGACGCGTTAAATCTGGGCGTTCTCGGGCTCGACCCACTCAGAAAAGCCCTCTCTCGCATTTAGAAACGCGACGGACTTTGTGTCCGCTGCGTTACCGTCCGCAGTTTCGGCACTCTCCGCTGTTGTCCCGTCACTATCGGCCTAATAATTGACCGATATCCATGCCTTTCCTCTCGATACAACCGACCCTGCCCGCGGCGCATCCCCCGATCAGACGATTCAAGACTGACCAGCGGTAAGGGGTCCCTTGAGTATTTCTCGGGATAGATTGGCCCGGATCCGCGCGTCTGTGCGATTACAGAGGGTGATCGATGGCCGGGCGGCGGCTCAGTAGTGCCCGTGGCGGAGGAAGAGGCAATGGCAGCATCGGACGGAAATGGCCCGTCGGGTCTACGCTCCGCGCTCGCGGTCGTTTTGACGATCTTGATTCTGGCGCCGGCCGGCACGCTTTTCTTCCGGTCCTGGCAGCAGAACGCCGGCGAGCGTGACGACGCGCAGAGCGAACAGCAGGGCGTCGAATACCTGGGCGGCCTGGCGCCGCTGGTCAGCGCGCTGACCGAGGCGCAGTCCTCGTCGATGCAGGGCGTAACGGCCGCGCCGGCCTCGCTGACCACGGCGGTCAGCCGGATGGCCGCGATCGACGAGCGGATCGGTGACGACCTCGGCACCCGCGAGCGGTGGACCGGCCTGCGCGACCGGATCAACCGGCTCAGCTCGGTGACCGGCCAGCCGCTGCAGATCTACCAGGCCCATGTCGAGGTGACCAACCTGACGCTGGCGTTGTTCAAGAGCGTCGCCGACAACTCCACGCTGAGCCGCGACCCGGACAACGACCTGTCCCACCTGCAGCAGGCGTTCGCGCTCGACCTGCCGAACACCACCGTCATGGTGAGCCGGATGGGCGACCTCGCGCTGATGCTGCAGAACCCGAGCGGCTCGGCCCAGGCCCGGGCGCAGGCCCAGGCCGCGCTGCTGCCGCAGTTCGGCGCGGCGGTGCTGGCGGTCAACACCAACGTCGCCTCGCTCACCGACAACCTCCAGGCGGCGGTCGACGACACCGAGAGCACCACGCTCAGCGGCAGCCTGGTGACCACGGTGGACGCGTTCCGCCGCGGCGTCGAGGCGTTCATCCGCGGCGCCAGCCCCGGCGGCAGCAGCGCCCCGAACGCGGCCGCGATGGCCACCGCGCAGAGCCAGCTGCAGACCTCGCTGTCCAGCCTCTCCGGTGTGCTGGTCCGCGAGATGCGCGGCCTGCTGGACAGCCGGATGGACCGGCTGGACAGCCGGCGGATCGAAACCATCGTGATGGGCGCCCTGGTCGTGCTGCTGGTGCTGGCCGTCGTGCTGCTGATCGCCACCGGGCGGCGCCGGGGCCGCGCGGTGCCCGAGCGTGAGCCGGTCAGCCTGGCCGACTCGCTGCCGAGCGCCCGCGACCCGTTCGCCGCCGCCCACGCCCATGATCCCGCGCCGCCTTACGGCACACAGGCCGGGCCCGATCGGCGGGAGCGTTCCGGTGCTCTTCGGTAAGTTCCGCATCCTCGGCAAGCTGACCCTGCTGGTTCTCGTACCGCTGCTCGGCGTGGTCGCACTGGCCGTGCCCATCGTGATCAACCGGGTCGACGCCGCGCGCGACGCCCAGCGGATCAAGGACACCGTCGAGCTGGCCAACGCGGTCGGCTCGGCCGTGCAGGACCTCCAGGAGGAGCGCCTGCTCTCGTCCGGCTACTTCCTCGGCCTGGTGCAGAGTCCCGACCTGGTCGCACAGAGCGCCAAGGTGCAGGACAAGCTGGCCGCGCTGACTCGCCGCGACAAGCCGCTGAACGCCACGATGAAGGGCGCGGTGGCCAACGCCGCACGGCTGAACGACACCCGCGCCGCGGTCCTGAGCCGCAAGACCGACCCGTACAAGCTCGTGCAGGACTTCAACGCGGTGGTGCAGCCGCTGATCGACGGGCTCCAGCTGCGCACCCAGGCCGACCTGACCACCTCGGTCGGCCGCCAGCTCTACGCGCTCGACTACGCCCTGCGCACCAACGACCTGATCAGCCAGTCGTCGTCGTACCTGACCACCGCCGCGATCGCCAACAACCCGCAGTTCGTCGGGCTGTTCGCGTCGCTGCTGATCCGGCTCCAGAACGACATCCTCACCGCGCAGGTGTTCTTCACGCCCTCGCAGTACAAGCTCTACCTCTCGGCCCAGGACGCCTGGTCGTCCCGGGTCGGCGTGCAGTTCCTGACGCTGGCGGCGACCGACCCGGCCAAGGCGATCGGGCTGCTCAACCGCGACTCGCTGTTCGGGTCGCTGCAGTCGGTGAACGTGCTCGGTGGCTTCGTCGAGAAGCGGGTCTCGGCCGACGTGAACGCGGCCGTGACCACGAACCGGGACGACGCCCTGCGGACCGCGTACTGGGTCGGTGGCGCGTCGCTGCTGCTGCTGCTGATGGTGTTCGGCCTGAGCATCGTGATGGCCCGCGCGGTCGCCCGGCCGCTGCAGCGCCTGACCAGCTCGGCCGACCGCATCGCCCGGGCGGCCGAGACCGAGCTCGAGCGGGTCGCCGACGACGAGGCCGAGGTGGCCAGACCGATCCGGCTCGACCCGGTGGATGTGGCGGCCCGGGACGAGATCGGCGACCTGGCCCGGGCCTTCGACCGGGTGCAGACCACCGCCGTCCGGCTGGTGGAGCGCCAGGTCGGCGGCCGGCGCAACGTGGCGCAGATGTTCGGGCACGTCGGCCGGCGTACGCAGAACCTGGTCGGTCGTCAGCTCGCGCTGATCGACAACCTGGAGCGCCGGGAGACCGACTCGGACCGCCTGCGCGAGCTCTACCGCCTGGACCACATGTCCAGCCGGTTGCGCCGGAACGCGTCCAGCCTGGTGGTGCTCTCCGGCGGCGCCGGCACGAACGAGCACATGGCGCCGCTGCCGCTCTCCGACGTGGTCCGGCTCGCCCTGGGTGAGATCGAGGACTACACCCGGGTCGAGGTCGAGGTGCCCGAGGAGATCGTGGTCGTGCCGGCCCTGGTCGCCGACCTGACCCTGCTGCTGGCCGAGCTGATGGAGAACGCCACCGCCTTCTCCCCGCCGCACACCCAGGTCATGGTCACCGCGGCCGAGCTGCGCGGCGGCGCCCGGCTGGCCATCGTCGACCACGGCCTGGGCCTGGCCCCCGAGCGGCTGGCCGAGGAGAACGCCCGGCTGACCCGCCGTGAGCGCCTCGACCTGGCGCCGACCGAGGTGCTCGGCCTGTTCGTGGTCGGCCGGCTGGCCCGCCGGCACGGCATCGAGGTCACCCTGACCGACACGCCCGAGGGCGGCGTCACCGCGTGGATCGACCTGCGCCCGGCCCACCTGGTCCCGGCGGCCGAGACGCTGCCGCCGGGCACGCCGATCCAGGCCATCGTGACCAGCCCGACCAGCGAGTTCGGGGCGCTGCTGGCCGGCGGCGTCCGGCGATCGGCGCCGGGCAGCTTCCAGCCGTTCGACGCGAACGTGCTCGACCGCGCGACCCGGACCCTGCAGAGCGCGCAGACCTGGAACGCGTTCGCCTCGCCCCACCCCGAGCTGACCTCGTCGGCCACGCCGATCGACGCCGAGATCGTCGACGACCTGCCGTACGGCCGGGACGAGCCGGGCCGGCCCTACGACGCCGGCACCCCGGTGGCCGGCCGGCACCCGGCCGCGATGCCCGAGCTGCTGCCGGTGCCGATCGAGATGACCCCGGCGCCGGTCCCCCCGCCGCCGGCCGCACCACCGCGGTTCGAGCCGCACCAGGTCGAGCCGCAGCAGTTCGAGCCGGTCACCATCCCCCGGCAGCGGACCGGCCCGGAACAGCCGGCCCGCAACGGCAATGGCAACGGCAACGGTCTGCGCCGGCGGGTGCCGGGCAGTCAGCTGCCGCAGGACACCGGTCCCCAGACGCCCGCCGCACCGCCGTCCACCGACGACGCGCTCGCCGCCCGAGCCGCGTTCGAGGCTTTCGAGGCCGGCGTGACCAGGGCGCAGTGGGACGTCATCGAGGCCGGGATGACCGCCCCGTCGGCCGACGGCAACCCGCCGCTGGCCCGCCGGGTCCCGGGCGCCTCGCTGCCGGCTCCCGAGCCGCAGAACCACACGCCGGCCGCCTCGCCGCGCCAGCCCCTGGACCCGGACGCCGCGCGCGCCCTGGTCGAGCAGTTCGAGTACGGAGTCGCACTCGCCTTGAATGAGTCGAAGAGCCAACACGAGGGACAATCGCGATGACTTCCCCCTATAGCACCGAAACCAACAGCGGTCGCGACTACGCGCACTCGCAGCTCAGTGCGGAGGCGAAAACCTTCAACTGGTTGCTGGACTCGTTCACGTCCGGCACCGCTGGGGTGATCGAGGCCATCGCCGTGTCCTCCGACGGCCTGCTGATGGCCATGTCGGCGATCAAGGACCGGCCCAACGCCGAGCGCCTGGCCGCGGTGGTCTCCGGCCTGACCAGCCTCTCCGGCGGCGCCGCGAGCTGGTACAACCTGGGCAGCCTGAACCGCGTGATCATCGACATGCAGGACGGCTACCTGCTGGTCACGGCGATCAGCGCCGGCTCGGTGCTCGGTGTGATCGCCGACCGCACGGCCAACCTGGGCACGCTCGCGTACGAGATGACGCTGTTCGCCACCCGGGCCGGTGGCGCACTCAGCCCCCGCCTGATCGCGGAACTGAAAAACGCCGTTCAGCAATGACCTACCCGGGCGGCCCCGATCACCCCGGACGCGAGCCCGCGCCCGGGGTACGGCCGTTCCTGCGGATGAAACCGTCACCCCGGCCGACCGAGGCCGGTGACTCCAACTCCACCCTGCGCCCGTTCGTCATCACGTCCGGGCGGGTGGACGGTCCCGACCCCGACATCGGCATGGAGACCCAGGTCACGGCCCACCCGGGCGCCGTGCCGACCCGGCTGCCGCCGGAGAAGCGCGCCATCGTGACCCTGTGCGTGGAGCCGCTGTCGGTGGCGGAGATCTCGGCCCGCCTGCGCATGCACCTCGGCGTCACCCGCATCCTCGTCGGCGACCTTCGGGCGGCCGGCCAGCTCGAGGTGCACGTGCTGAACCACGAATTCCCGAAACCCGAGACCATCATGCGAGTGATCCGTGGACTACGAGCCATATCGTGAGCCGGGCCTGCCGGACAGCCGCATCGTCGGCACCGCGCGGGTGCCCGACGAGCAGCGGCGGAGCGCCCCTCCGGTCCCCGTCAAGATCATCGTGGCCGGTGGCTTCGGTGTCGGCAAGACCACCACGGTCGGCGCGATCTCGGAGATCTCGCCGCTGACCACCGAGGCCGAGATGACCATGGAGTCGATCGGCGTGGACGATCCGGGGCCGGCGACGTCCAAGACGACCACCACGATCGCGATGGACTTCGGCTGTGTGACGATCGACAAGACGCTGAAGCTCTACCTGTTCGGCACGCCCGGTCAGTCCCGGTTCGCGTTCATGTGGGACGACCTGATCCGGGGTGCGCTCGGTGCCCTGGTGGTGGTCGACACCAACCGGATCGACGACTGCTATCCGGCCGTCGACTACTTCGAGCGGGCCGGTCTGCCGTTCGTCGTCGGGGTCAACACGTTCGACGGTCAGCTGGCCTACAACCTCGACGAGGTGCGCTGGGCTCTCGCAGTGCGGGAAGACGTGCCCGTCCTCTCCTTTGACGCACGATTCCGTGGTTCGGTGCGCGACGCCCTGCTTGTGGTCCTCGACCAGGCACTGCACAAGTCGATCAAGATGAATTCTCACTGAGTGTGCATCTGATCGCACAGGTTCGCGGTTTCCAAAACGGCCTTCGAACGGGCAGAGTTGTACCGGGCAGATCCCAGACGGAGGGGCGGAGTCGTGCGAGGCGGACTGGACGACGCGCTGGACAAGCTCGCGCGTCGTGACGAGCTGCGTCGGCGGGCGACCGGGGAGGCGGATGCCACCCCACTCGCGGTGCAGGAACTGGTCGAGGCGATCGCCACGGTTGTCGGCCGGAACCCGAAGCTCGAGGTGACGGTCGGGGTCGAGGGTGTCGGTGACCCGACGCTGCTCCACTTCTACGTCGAGGAGGGCACGGTCCGGGTCACCGCGGACCAGTCGGTGGCGGCGCGGGCCGGCGATGCCGCTCACCGGCACGCCGATTTCGACCTCGATCCCGAGGAGCACACCGTCGCCCCACCGCCGCCCGAGCCCCGCACGGCGCATGTGAGTTACGACGATCGAGACCGCTACGACCCGGGTACGGGCTACGACATGCCCGGCGGCTACCCCCACCCGCAGCCGGCCGGCTACGACGAGGACCACACCGAGACCCTGGACGCGGCCCAGTTCCGCAGCCCGTTCGCGCCCACCCCGCCGCCGCTGGTCCCGCCGCAGTACGCGCCGCCACGCCAGGCCGCCCCCGAACCCGAGCCCGAGCCCGAGAACGGCGGCCTGACACCGCTGCCCGAGCCGATCCCGCTGCGTGACGTCGACACCCAGGAGACCGAGCAGGCGGCCAAGCGACTGGCCGCCCTGCTCCGCGACGACCCGACCCTGCTCCGGCAGGACCGGCAGTAGGCGGCCGCACGCGTCAGTCGAGCGGACGCAGCTTGCTGATCGCGTCCTCGACCCCGCCGACCCGGTCGGCGAGCAGGCCCACCGCGCCCACGGCCCGGGTCATCGGGTCGTCCTCGGCCCCGCCCAGCGCCAGCTCACGCCGGTAGGCGGCCTTCACGTCGGCCCAGCGGGCGGCCTGCTCCGAGGTCAGCCGCCCGCGCAGCTCGGCCAGCTTGAGCAGGTTGGCCTCGGCGCCGGTGGTCAGCGTCTGCGCCTCGCCCAGGTAGTGATCGTCGATCACCGCCTCGAGCTCCTCGTTGTTCATCACCGGGACGATCCGCTCGGCCAGCTTGGTCATGTTGCGGTACGAGCCCTGGAGGCGGAACGGCGGTTCGGTCCGGGAGGAGTCGGCCTGCCCGGCCGAGGCGATGTACGCCTGGTTGTTGCGCAGCACGACCCGCTGCACCCGGCGCATCTTCCGCAGCACCGACAGGATCTGTTCCAGCTCGGCGGCCGAGTACGGGTGGGACAGCTGGTCCGGGCGGACCACGTCGTCACCCTCGGCCAGCCGCACGAGCAGCGGCAGGTCACCCCGGTCGCGAGCGGAGAGCGGCGCGAGCACCGGGTTCGCGGTGAGCGAGTTCTCCAGGTATGACAGCTCGAACAGGTCTTCCCGGCCGGCCAGCACGTCGCCCAGGTTCCACACGTCGGCCCGGTTGGCCAGCATGTCCGGCACCCGGAAGCGCTGCCCGGTCTCGGTGTACGGGTTGCCCGCCATGCACACCGCGAAGCGCTTGCCCCGCAGGTCGTAGGTGCGGGTCCGGCTGTCCCAGACGCCCTCCATCCGACGCTGGGCGTCACAGAGCGAGATGAACTTCTGCAGCAGCTCGGGTGAGGTGTGCTGGATGTCGTCCAGGTAGAGCAGGACGTTGTTGCCCATCTCCAGGGCGAACGAGATCTTCTCGACCTCCTGCCGCGCGGTGGCGTTGGGCGCCTCGGCCGGGTCGAGCGAGGTCACCCCGTGCCCCAGCGCGGGGCCGTTGACCTTGACGAAGACCAGCCCGAGGCGGTCGGCGACGTACTCCATCAGCGTCGTCTTGCCGTAACCGGGCGGTGAGATCAAGAGCAGCAGACCCGATTGATCGGTACGCTTCGCGTCCCCCGCCGCGCCCAGTTGCCGGGCCAGGTTGTCGCCGATCAGCGGGAGGTAGACCTCGTCCAGCAGCCGGTTGCGGACGAACGAGGTCATCACCCGCGGCTTGAACTCGTCCAGCCGGAGGCGGGCACGTTCGGCCGCGCCCAGAGCCGACCGCTGCTTCTGGTAAGCGCGGTAGGCGGGCACCCGCTCCTCCCGGAACTCGCGCGCGTCGGCGAGCAGGTCTTCCAGCCGTACGGTGAACGACCCGCCGTTGATCGTCGGATGCACCCCGAGCAGGCCGGTGACCGTCTCGGTGGTCGCCGCCGACGAGTCGTAGCGGGTGATCGCGGTGCCGGTCAGCTCGATCGCCACCGCCTCGGGGAGATCGGCCTCGGCGCCCGCGTCCGGGGTGGCGGCCAGGAACGCGGTCAGCCAGGCCTCGACGATCTTCCGGCGGGAATCGAGGTCGTCCTCCAGCGTCCGCAGATCGTCGGCGAACTGCCGCGCGGCCGGCGCCTGGCCACCGCCGAGCGCCCGGTGGAAGCGATCCAGCAGGGTGCGCGCGCCGGCGCCGGTGACGAACCCGGCCGGCTCGGCGGCCAGCTCCTCGACCAGGTACTCCCCGATCTCGGCCTGGAGCTCCCGCAGGGCCTCGCTGGCGCCGAAGGCGTCCCGCGCCCGGACCAGCGACGTCGCCCGCACGGACAACAGCCGGCGCTGCTCCTCGGTGGTCCCGAAGGCCCAGAACAGCTGGGCCGCGGCCCGGACCGACGGCCGGTACCGCAGCAGGCCGGCGCCGGCGTGCAGCCGGATCAGGGCGCCCAGGATCAGGGCCGCGTCGGCGTCGTGCACGCCGCGCTCGTACCCCTCGTCGTAGCGCGCCTCGGCCGCCCGCCGCACCAGATCGCGCAGCGTGCCCTCGGGCAGCGCCGCGGCCGCCGCGGCCGGGCCGGCCGCGTACACCGCCGCCGCCAGATGCGCGGCCCGGTACATGGTCTTCGTCTCGGAGATCAGCGGCTGGTCCCAGAACGGCCTGGTCAGCTCGAACGCAGCGTCCCGCACGGTCGCGCGGTAGTCGGTGCCGGTGACCGCGAAGGCCAGCCTTTCCCCGTCCGGAACCAGGGTCAGGTCGATCGCCTGGGTGTTCACCGCGAACGCGTGCTTGCCCAGCCGGATCGTGTTGCCGCCGTCGGTGTACAGGTCGAGCCGGTCGCGCAGGGCCCGCCCGGCCTCCTGCCGCGCGGCCTTGATCTGGCCGTCCAGCTCCTCGGCGCGGACCGAGTCGCCGAGGGTACGCAGCTCGCCGGCCAGCGAGCGCAGCTTGCTCACCATCGGGTCGCTGGCGAAGTAGGTGTTGACCTCGTCGACGCTGTCCAGCGAGGCGACCCGCCGGTGCACGCCGTCCAGGATCCGCCGGGCCGAGTCGACCAGCCGGTCGGCCCGCCGCGCCCGCTCGTCGAGCAGCGACTGGCGACGGCCGGCGATGGCCTCGTACACCTCGGTGCGCTTGGCCCCGAGCTGATCGAGAAAGTCGTCGAAGTCCCCGAACCTGGTCTCCAGCGCCTCGATCTGGAGCATCAGGCGGGCCAGCTGCTCGTCGCACTTCTCCGGGCTGTCGGCCGTCGCCAGCGCGCTGCTGACCGCCTGCCCGAGGAGGGCGAACTCGGCCGCGAACTCGGCCCGGCCCTCGACCGCGGACAGCTCACGCCGGCGCGCGTCCAGGGTGGCGCGGGCCCGGTTGAGGCCGCCGAGCACCTCGCCGATGCGTTCCAGGATGGCCACCCGGACGGTGGCGTCGGCGATGTCCAGCCCGCCGATCACCCCGGTGACCACCTGGAGTCCGTCGGACTGCTCGGTGACCCGCTCGGCCACCGGCGCCGCCGCGGCCACCGTGGCGATGCCGCCCGCCTCGGTCACCAGGTCGTCGACCACCCTTTGGTAGCCGGTGAACGCGTCCGGCCGCTGGAAGAAGTCGACCGCGCGCTGGGCGGTCGCGTCCACCTCGGCGGAGACCTGGCCGGCCAGCTCGTCGAGCCGGGCCACGTCGACGAACCGCATCTCGCGCAGACCGACCAGCTTGCCCTGGTGCCGGCGCAGTTCGGCCAGCTGGGCGACCCAGCCGTCGGTGCCGGTCGGCGTCTCCCCGCGTACCCGGCGAATCAGGCTTTCGACCTCGGTGGCCTCATCCTGCACGGACGACGCGGCCTGCGCGGTCAGCTCCTGAACGGTCTCGAACTCGTCCAGCACCTGCGCGGCCGTGGCCCGGACCTCGGACAGCGGCGTACGCAGATCGCCGAGGTCGGCCTCGCCGAGCCAGTGGTAGTGGTCGAAGATCCGGGTGCACGCCGCGACCATCGCCTCGAAGACCGGGCCGGAGGGCGCCATCTCGTCGGTCATCCGTGCCACCGACAGGCACTCGGAGATGCCCCGGACCAGCTCGGCGTTGCCGATCCGCTCCAGCGGGCCGGTGCCGACCGGTTGCTGGGCCGCGTACGTGTCGGAGACGAACGGCGTCCGCCACACCTGCATCGGGTGCACCCGGGCCGGCTCGTCGGACATCTCCCGGAAGCAGACCAGGGTCCCGTCGTCGAACAGCGAGTACCCGTGGCACGGGATCGGCGTCGCCACCTGCTTACGAATCATGTTGTACGGCAGCAGCAGATAGGCCCCGGCCACCCGCGCGTGGAAGACGTAGAGCACGTCCTCGCCGTTCACCGACCGGAGGGTCCGCTCGAACTCCAGATCGGACACGTCCGCGTCGAATGTCTTGTGCACACCGGTGGCCAGGTAGTAGCCGCCGGGGAAGATGATCCCGTGGTCCTCGGGCAGCCGCTGGCAGGCCTGCCCGATCCCGTCCAGCCGCACCACGTCCCGGGTCCGGGTGTTGAAGACCAGGTAGCGGTACGTCGTTTCCTTGTACGGCAACACTTTCAGCAGGATCAGCGGGCCGATCCGGGTGTACCGGACGTCGGCGTCGGCCAGGCTCTGCAACGGCTCGTCGACCGGCTCCGAGTAGATGCCCTCGCCGTCCGAGGTGTTGTTCTCCACCTTGATGGTCAGCGTGCCGCCGACCGTCTCGACGAAGACCGCGTCGTCGATCGAGATGTGCGGGTGTTTGCCCTGGACGTGCTGCTCGCGGGTGGTCTCGGTCCACTCGAAGTCGTGCGCCGGCGGGAACACGTGGTCGCGCTCGCCCCGGTTGTCCAGATAGGACACCTTGCCGCCGGTGTCCACCCGCCAGCGCAGCACGCGCAGGTCGTCGGCTCGTGGCCCGGTCTGGAAGACGGCCAGCAGCAGCCCTTCCAGCCGGCGCAGCTGGAGCAGCTTGGCCTGCTGGTAGTACCGGTACATCTCGCCGAAGTCGCGCTGGAACCCGGGATCGGTGAGCAGCCCGGGCAGGCTCGACGACGGCTCGAAGCGGAACGCGTCGCCGTCCCGGGAGAACCCGTGCACGGCGAACACGTCGTCCACAGTGGTCTCGGAGCGCAGGCCGATGAACACGTTGTAGCCGAACAGCATCGCGCCGCCGACCTGCGCCACGTCCCGCGGGACGCAGTTGTTCTCGGTGCGGATCCGCTCGGTGCCGAGCAGCCGAAGCTCGGCACCGCCGAACGTGCTGATCCGCCGCTCGTTCAGGGCCTCGGCCCGCTGCGCCAGCTCAGCGCTCTGTTCGCCGAGCCTTTTCTGGAGGACCTCATAAGTCCCGGCGTCGAGGGTCACTTCTCGCCGTTCTCCGTCTGCAGCTGCTTCACCAGGTAGGCCGCCAGCGCGGTGTTGCTGAGGTCGGCGGTGGTCGCGGACCCCACCAGCTTGCTCAGGTCACCGTTCTCGACCAGGGTCGTCGCCACGGTCGAGTTGCCGACCAGCGCGTCGATGCTCTTGCCCATCGTGATCGAGCCGAGCAGCTTGTCGAAGAAGACCGAGTCGCCGCCGACGATGTCGATGTCGGCCTTGGCCAGGCCGGCCGCGACCACCATGGCCTGCTGCTCGGCGATGTCCTTCTGGACGTTGATGCCGGCCAGCCGGATCTCCTTCTCCATCTCCAGCCGCAGGCGGTACTCCTCGTGCCCGCGGGACGCGTCGTCCAGCGCGGCCATCGCGGCGGCCTTGTCGGTGAGGCCCTCGGCCTCGCCCTTGAGCTTCTCGCGCAGGCCTTCGGCCTGGGCCAGCGCCTTCTCGCGGGATACGGTGGCCTCGGCCCGGCCGACCTTCTCGATCGCCTCGGCGTTGCGTTCGTTGACCTGCACCTCGGCCAGGCCGGCGGCGGCCGCCTCGGCCTGGGTGCCCTCGGCCAGCCGGATCTTCGAGCGGGCGTCCAGCTCGGCCGCCTGCTGCCGGGCCTCGGCCAGCACGATCGCCTCGCGGGCCTTGAAGCCGGCCGCGGTCTCCGCCGCCTCGGCCGCCTTGATGTCCTTGACCAGGTGTTCCTGCGCCTCGGCCTCGGCCGCGATGATGACCGCCTGGCGGGTGCGCTCGGCCTCCTCGACGACCCGGAGGCGCTTGATGTTCTCCTCCTGCTCGGCCACGGTCTTGTCCACCGCGACCCGCTCCCGGACCACCTCGGCCATCGCCCGCTTCTCGGTCTCCAGGTCCTTGTCCTTGGCGATCGTGGAAAGCTCGACCTCGCGCTGCCGGATGACCACCTCGAGCATGCGGTCCTTCTCGATCCGCTCGGTCTCGATGGCGATCACCCGCTCGCGGTTCTTCTCGGCCACCGCGACCTCACGCTGCAGGTTCTCCCGCTGGATGCCCAGCTCCTGGTCGGTGCGCAGCGCGGCGGCGTGCGCCTTGAGCCGCTCCTGCGCCTGGACCAGCTCGATCTCGGCCGATTCGCGGGCCCGCATGGTCTCGATCTCGCGGTGCTGCTTGATCTCGGCGTCGGCCTGCCGGCGCTGGAGCTCGAGGATCGTCTCCTTGGCGTCGACGTCCTGGCGGGTGATCTCCTTCTCCTCGTTGCGCCGGTAGTCGTTGGTCTTCACCGCCTCGATCGCGGTCAGCTCGGTGATCTTCCGGATGCCCTGCGCGTCCAGGATGTTCTTCGGGTCGAGCGAGCTCAGCGGCGTCTGCTCGAGGAAGTCGATCGCCGCGTCCTCCAGGCTGTAGCCGTTGAGGTCGGTGCCGATCACGTCGATGATCTGGTCGCGGAAGTCGTTGCGCCGGGTGTAGAGGTCGACGAAGTCGAGCTGCTTACCGACCGTCTTGAGCGCCTCGGAGAACTTGGCGTTGAACAGCTCCTGGAGCGTGGACTCGCTGCTGGCCCGCTCGGTGCCGATCGCCTGGGCCACCTTGATGACGTCCTCGGTCGTCTTGTTGACCCGCACGAAGAACGTGATCCGGATGTCCGCCCTGATGTTGTCCTTGCAGATCAGGCCCTCACGCCCGGTCCGGGTGATCTCGATGGTCTTCACCGAGATGTCCATGGTCTCGGCCTTGTGCAGAACCGGCATCACGACCGCGCCGGTGAACGTGACGTCCACCCGGCGCACCTTCGACACGATCAGGGCCTTGCCCTGCTCCACTTTGCGGAACATGCGGCTGAGGAAGAACAGCACGCCGAGGACGACGAGGACGATTACGGCGACCACGATGCCGAAGCCGGTGGTGATCACATCCATGGGCTATTCCCTTTGTTTCGGTTCAGCGGGGGTTTTCGGGCTCATCCGGCCGGAGCGCGACATCGGCCGGGACGACCCAGAAGAATTCGCCCTCGACATCGACGTCGTAGAGCAGAGCTCGGCTGCCGGCGGTGAGCGTGTCGGCGCCGGTCTGGCGGACCTGGACGATCGCCGACGACCCGTCCGGGGCGTGCACCTCGGCCTGGCCGAAGGTGCGGGTCACCGTGCCGGTGCGGATCACGCAGGTGAGCCCGATGAAGTCGGCGCGGGAGGCGGACGGTCCGTTCGGCCACACGCGGGCCAGCAGCGCGACCAGGACGCGGGTGATGATGAACGCCGCGACCAGGGCCGCGACCAGGACGATCCAGAGCGGGATGGTCAGCAGTTCCGCCCCGGCCAGGCTGCCGAACCAGGCGAACAACACCAGGAGCGAGAAGACCACCGACATGGGTACGCCCGACAGCCCCACAAACGCGAGCGGCCCGTCCCCGGCTTCGCCGCTGTCGACATCGGTGTCGGGGTCGGCGCCGCCGGCGATCACGACGATCCAGTAGCCGATCACCACGATCAGCAACGGCGTGAACACCACGGTGGGGAAGCTGATCGCAGCCTCGACGAACCCACGCATGGACAAACCCGCCCCCGCCTGCCGAGATGTCCTCCGGGCCGCCCGCCCTGAGGTGACTCTGATGATGACAGCCGGGGTCAATCACGCGCAGCCCCGCCCTCGACCACAAATGGTCATCTGTTCGGACTATGCACTACTCACCGTGATGGGCAGATCCTCGGCGTTTGCGCCTGGTTGAGCGCGATGAGCTGGGCCGATGAGCCAGTGTTGGCGATCGTTCGGTCACGGACCTTGTTTCACGCAGAGTAACTGACTAGGTTTTGGCCGATCTGTGACGCGACACCGGAGGTCGTGCGAGCCCTGAGGTTGAGGAGACGGTTACCGCGATGGCGCTCCCCGAGATCCATGTTGTCGCCGGCCGGACCGCGACCGCGACCGCGCTGGGACCGGTGGCCCAGGCCATGCGCCTGGCCGGCCTGCTGGTCCCGGTGCTGGTCGTGGCCGGCGCCGACCCGGGCGCCGTCGGCACCGCGTTCGCCGACCTGGACCTGGTCGCCGACCTCACCCTGCCGGCCGGGCCGGCGGCCGCGCTGCTGGCCCGCTTCGACCGGATGTGGGCCAACCGCGCGCCGACCGCCGTGCTGGTCGCCGGGTCCGACCCGGCCGGTCTGTCCGCCGCGCTGGCCGCCGCGTGGCGCGGCATCCCGGTCGCCCATCTCGGCGCCGGCGTACGAAGCGACTCCGCCGTTGATGGTGATGAAGCGGATGCTCGGCTGATCACCCAGGTGGCCCGGGTGCATCTGGTCGCCCACCCGGTCGACGCGATGAACCTGCTGGACGAGGGTGTGCCGGCGGGCGACCTGATGATCAGCGGCGACGACACGCTCGCGCCGCGCCGGGCCGCGCAGGCCGTCGCCTCGGTGGCCGGGCTCGCACCCCGGCCGGCGCCGATGCCGGTGACCGTCCCCCCGGCGGCGGTGCGGTTCGGTGGCTGACATGGACGCGATCGACTTCTACACCGACTCGTGGATCCGGGACGACCGGGACGGCGTACGCCAAGTGCTGGCGCCGGATGTCGACGTCGAGTGGAACCTGGACGCCCCGGTCGACGACGAGGAGCTGGTGCAGACGCTGCACCGGGTCGCCGTCTTCGCCGACTCGGTGACCGTGGTGGCCAAGGCCGGCCGCGCGGATGGTGCCGCCCTGATCTACGACCTGGTGGCGCCGTTCGGCACCGCCCGGGTGGCCGAGTTCCTGACCGTCGAGGACGGCCGGATCACGCACATCCGGCAGGTCTACGACGTGGTCGCGATCGACCGCTACTTCCCCGGGCTCTACCTGAACTGACCGGCGGTTTCTGTCACACCCGCTGGCTAGGTTCGAGGGATGACTTACAACTTCCAGGTCGTCGTCGATTCCACCGATCCACACACCCAGGCCGACTGGTGGGCCGAGACCCTCGGCTGGCAGGTCGAGCCGTCCGACGAGGCGATGATCAGAGATCTCGTCGGCCGAGGACTGGCCAAGGAAGAAGACACCAAGACCCACAACGGGGTGCTGGTGTGGGCGATCGGGGCCGGCATCCGCCACCCCGACCCACTGCCCAACGGCCGGCCCCAGCGCGTGCTGTTCCAGATCGTGCCCGAGGCCAAGACCGTGAAGAACCGCGTACACCTGGATGTCTGGGTGGGCGACGAGCAGCGCGAGGCCGAGCGCGACAAGCTGGTCGCCCGGGGCGCGGCATATCAGTCGAGCCACTCCCAGGGGCCGTTCTCGTGGTTCGTGATGACCGACCCCGAGGGCAACGAGTTCTGCCTCAGTTGATCATCCCCCACAGGCCATCGACGTGCGGCTATGATCCGCTCACCGCATGGCGCACGGGGGTGCACAACGGGTGTGACCTCTGGTCGGCCATGCACTCTTCCGACCGAGGAACCATCGATGACCCTTGCCTTCCGGGCACGCCTCTGTGCTGCCGCGTCCGCGGGCCTCATGCTCGTGGGCGTCCTCGCCGCCCCGGCCCTCGCCGCCGGGCGCGGCACCATAACCGGCACCTACACGACCGACGCGGGCGCACCGATCCGGGACGCGTACGTGCAGGTCTGGGACGACGACTACACCTGGCTGCGCGACGGGAACACCGACGCCCAGGGGCGGTACACCTTCCGCAACGTACCCGCCGGCCCGATCCGTCTGGTCTTCCAGACCAACGGCATCATCCAGTGGGCGCAACGCAAGCTCACCTACGACGCCGCGACCACGTTCACGCTCGGCGACGGCGCCACGCTCACCGTCGACGAGAAGCAGGTGCCGGTCGGCACCCTGGCCGGCACCGTCCGCGAGCCGAACGGCGAGCCCTCGGTCGAATACACCGCGACCATCACCCGCGCCGACGACCCGCTGGCGGTCTCGTCGGCCAGCCCCGACGAGAACGGCCGGTTCGCCATCGACCTGCCCGAGGGCGAATACAAGCTCGACCTCCAGCGCGGCGCCGTCCAGCAGTGGTGGCCCGGCAAGACCGACCCCGCCGAAGCTGAGACCATCGTGGTCCGTGCCGGCCAGACCACCACGGCCGACGACACGCTGCTGACCAGCGGCTCGCTCGGCGGCACGATCACCACGGCCACCGGCGAGCCGCTGGTCAACGCCGAGGTCGGCCTCTACCGCCCCGGCGGCGACAGCCCCCTCGCCCTCCAGTGGACCGCCGAGGACGGCACTTGGGCCTTCCCCCAGCTCCTGCCCGGCCGCTGGAAGGTGGCTTGGCGGGCCGTCGGCTCCGACACCCTGCAGTGGATGCACGAGACCACCGACCCGGCCCTGGCCACCACGTTCACCGTGGTCGGCAGCGAACACACGGTCGCCGACGACCGGCAGGTCACCAACGGCTCGCTGAGCGGAAAGCTGGTCGACACCGGCGGCGCCCCCGTGGCCGGGGTGACCGTGCGGGCCCAGGTCGCGAGCGACGAATGGGACGAGGGCCGCAAAGCCGTCACCCAGGCCGACGGCACCTGGGCCATCCCCGGCGTCCGCCCCGCCGGCTACGCCGTGTCGTTCACCAAGGAGAAGAGCAACCGAACCCAATGGGCGTACGGCAAAACCACCCGTGACGACGCCCAGCTGATCACGGTCGCCTCCGGCCACGCCGTCACGGTCGACGACACCTGGCTCCCCGGCGCCACCCTCACCGTGCACCCCGTCGACGCCACCACCGGCGCCCCCGTCGACGGCGTCTGCGTCATGGTCTCCGGCCCCGACACCAGCGACTGCGCCGCCACCGGCGACCTGGTCGTCAACGACCTCGCCGCCGGCCCGGCCCACCTCAGCTTCAGCACCCCCGACGGCAGCTTCTACCTGTCCGCCGACGCGCCCCGCGAGGTGACCCTGACCGCCGGCCAGAACACCGCCGTAACCGTCCCGCTGACCCTGGGCGGCAAGGTCACCGCCTCAGCCGTCGAAGCCGCCACCGGCACACCCCTGCGGCGCGCCTGCCTCGTCCTGATCAAGCCGGCCAACGGCGGCGTAGGCGACGGCGGCGGCGAATGCACCAACATCGCCGGCAAAATCACCACCAAAGCCGCTGCGCCCGGCACCTACCAGGTCTTCGTCTTCGCCCCCGAGGGCTACGGCCACCAGTGGCTGGGCGCAACCGGCGGCACCGGCGAACAGAAACTCGCCGCGAAGATCACCGTCAAGCCCGGCAAAGTCGCCAGAACCCCCGACGTACGCGTCGACAAGGCAGGCGCCATCACCGGCACGGTCACCGACGAAAACGACGCACCCCTCCCCGGGGCCAACGTGGCGTACAGCGCCTGGGGCCTGCGGGTCGGCGGCTCCAACGACGTCGAAACCGACGAGAAGGGCCGCTACACGATCGGGCGCCTGGGGCCGTACGCATGGCCCCTGATCTTCACCACCGGCACCCACCCCCGCCAGTGGTCGGGCAACACGGCCAACCGCAACCAGGCCGCCGCCATCGCGGTGACCGCCGGGGCCACCGCCGCCTACGACATCGCCCTGCAGCCCGGTGTGCCCGTGACCGGAACCGTGGCGGTGGCGCCCGGGCTGCCCACCGCGCGCTGGAATCTCACGGCGTTCAATGCGGCTACCGGGGATCAGCTGGCTGAGTTCGACGGCTCTGAGGCTTCGGACGGGGGGTATCGCATGGCTGTTCTGCCGGGGCAGCAGATCAAGCTCGGGTGGAGTGTCTATGACGATGAGGCTGGGGTTGACCAGCGAGGGTTTTATGTGGACGCGGTGGAGTTGGGGTCGGCGGTGAAGATCCCGGTTCCTCGGAGTGGCACGGTGGTGGATTTGGTTGTTGGTCGCTGATCCACATTGGTTTGCTGAGGGGCGGGGCGCCGGGGGTTTTCGGCGGCTCGCCCCTTCTCTTTGTTTACGAGTGCCTGTGGATAACGTCATGGATCGTCACATTTGACGGCTACATTCAACGCCCACCCACAGGGCGGGGGCAGGTGGCGGTGCGCGGGGCGATTTCGTTTTTCGCTCGCGCTTTGCGAGGCCGGGGCTTTGGACAGCTTTCAGGGTGAAGGTCCGGCCATCTGCGCCCGCCGGGCCGCGATGGTGCCCGCCTCGCTGAGTGCCGGCCCTCGCGTCGGTGCCTGATCTCGCGTCGGTGCCTGGTTTCGCGTCGATGCCGGCCGTCGCGTCGGTGCCTGGTTTCGCTGGGTGCCGGCCCTCGCGCTGATCGTGGGCTGAGCTGGGTTGCCATGCGCCCGGGCTGCCCGCTCACCCTCGCTGCCGCCACTCACTCTGGCTGCCCAGCAACGGTGGTAGGTCCTGACGGTTTCCGGGCGGCCAGTGCCGTGTTGCTCTACCACTGTTTGCGGTCGTGGTAGGTCCTGACGGTATTCGGGGCCGCGATGCCGTGATGCTCTGCCGCTGTTCGTGGCGGTGGTAGGGGCGGACGGTATTCGGGGCCGTAATGCCGTGATGCTCTACCACTGTTCGCGGGGGTGGTAGGGGCGGACGGCACCTGGCCCGCGGCTCTGCTGCTGCGCGGCCCGGTAGGCAGAGTGAGCGGCGGCAGGGAGGGCGAGCGGGCAGGTCGGGTGCCTGATGCGCCTGAAGCTCCATCCATGATTAGCGCGAGCGATGCAGCAGATTTCCACCCGAAAGCTCTCTGGTCAGCGGCGGTACGGCGGTACGGCGGCCGATCTGCGCGGCCGCCCGGCGGAACGCTGGATCTGGGCGGCGGTGCGGAGGCGCCTCGGCCGGTCGGCGCAGAGGCGCCTGGCTGATCGGCGCGGCGGCGCGGCGCGACGACGGAGGTGCCTAGCTGATCGGCGGGGTCGCGCGGACGCGTCTTGGTGCGGTGGTGGGGTGGCCACAACGGAGGGTTACCGGGTGGGAGCTTGGCAACCTGGTGTGGATGTGGCGGCTACGTAGAGGCTTTTCAAGGAAAATTAAGCCTTGAAGTGTCGCCGTGGAGGGTGTGGGCGAGTCAAGATTCGGTTCCCGTCGTAACCCCCCCGCGATCGGAGAATGTATGTCGTCCGGCTCTGAAGCTGACCCGTTGTCGCCTCGCTCGGGTGGTGAGGCGTCCGAGGCGGACAGTGGGTTGCCGCCGCATCTTGTTCCGGGATTCCTGGTGTTCGGAGGGGTCTTTCGGCGGCCGTTCCGTCTTGGGGTTGAGCGGCCGGGGATGGCTTCGCCGCAATGGAAGCGGCGGCCACAGCGGACTTCGCGCGCTCGGCGTCACCAGACGGCGCCGCCGCCTTGATCGGGAGCGGGATGCTCGCCGATCGCACCGGGCGCGCGGCATTCGCTGGGTGGCCTCGATCGGCGCCGATGAGCGGCCGGGAAGCACCCGCGGGCGGACGCGAACACATGTCGAGCAGCGGCCGGGATGCGGCTGGGAATGTCGGTGGGCGCGCGACGGTGGCTGACGGCGGCGCGTCGGGTGAGTGGTGGGTGGCGGCGGGCGGTCGTGTTGCTCCGAGGTGGCGCGATGGGTTCGGTGAGAGTTGGTGGGCCGAGGTGCGATCTCGGGGCGGAACACGTTGACTGGATGGGCCACTGTGACCGGTCGGGCCGTGTCGGGCGGTCGTGTCATGGGTGACCTGGATGTCGGCTGGGCTGACCGGCCGGGATTCGGACAGGGGAAGCTCGACTGACCGGCCGACAAGCGCGGGCCGACCCGGTAGACGGGCAGCCGGCGAAGAGCTGAGCGACCAGCAGACGGAAGGCGGCGAAGCAACCGACGCCGTGACGTTGGGTTGATCACGGACAGGGAGGCTTGCCCCACCAGGAGCGCGCGGCGCCGGGACCCCCACCCCGGCGCCGCGCCCGTTTCGCCGGGAATGGTGGCTCCACCATGGAGTGAAAGGTCACAGCAAGTTCACAGGTATTCGTTACGCTTCGTGCAGCGATGGGAGTCGAAACAAGGGCGGTCAGCGTGTGGCCAGGCCGTCCAGGAGGAGGGACAGCTGGCGGCGCCAGGATTGGGGGTCGGGGGAACGCTGGATGACGCCGGCGTTGGCCATCAAGAGGCGCCACAGGTCTTCCAGGTCGAAGTCGGCTCGTAGGGCGCCGGCCTCCTGGGCCCGCTGGATGACCTCGCGCGCGCGGCGCTGGGACGCCGCCCGGAGCTGGGCCAGGCGGTCGTCGCCGTCGAAGTTCACCGCCACCAGGAGTTCGCCCAGGCCCTTGTTCGCCGCCTGCAGCTCGCACAACGCGGTCACGTAGCCTACGAACGCCGGCCACGGGTCGGGCTGGGCCAGCGCGTGCTCGGCCAGCTCGACCTGGGTGGCCTTGCGGTCGGCGAAGACCGCGGCGATCAGGTCGCGGCGGGTGGGGAAACGGCGGTACAGCGTGGCATTGCCGACGCCGGCGCGGCGGGCGATCTCGTCCAGCGACGCCTCCAGGCCGTGTTCGCTGAACACCTCGCGGGCGGCGGCGAGCAGGGCGATGCGGTTGCGCTCCGCGTCAGCGCGCAATCGTACGGCAGCCATCTACACAGCGTACCGACGCTAACGGGGATAAGTCCCCGTTCAGCGGTAGCGTGACGAACGACGAAAAGACCACAAGGAGGCCTCTCGGTGGACATCCAGACGCGCGACGGTGTGGCGGACAGTTACCTGGTGCGACCCCCGGGGGACGGGCCGTTCCCGGGCGTGCTGCTCTTCATGGATGCCTTCGGGCTCCGGCCGCGGCTGGAGGAGATGGCCGACCGCATCGCGGAGCGCGGTTACGCCGTACTCGTACCGAATCTGTTCTATCGCTTCGGCCGCACCCCGCTGGTCGACCTGGCCGGAATGAGCGACCCGGACCGGCGCGGTGAGATCTTCGGGACGGTCATGCCGATGATTCAGGATCTGAGCCGGGACAAAGTCATCAGCGACACGGAGTCCTACCTGGACGCCCTGGGAACAGAAGCGGTGGTGGCGGTCGGCTACTGCATGGGCGGGCGGAACGCGCTCGTGGCCGCCGAGGGTCACCCCGACCGGATCAAGGCCGTCGCCAGCTTCCACGCCGGGGGTGTGGTCACCGACCAGCCGGACAGCCCGCACCTGCACGTGGCGGCGCTGGCCGGGAACACCGAGCTGTACTTCGGGCACGCCGACAACGACCGCTCGATGACCGCCGACAACATCAAGGCGCTGGAGGCCGCGCTGGACGACGCGGGGGTCACCTACACCTCGGAGCTTTACCCGGGGGCGCCGCACGGCTTCACTATGTCGGACACCGCGATGTACCACGAAGAGGGCGAGAAGAGGCACTGGATGAGGCTGTTCGAGCTGCTCGACCGCGTCCACCCGGCCGGCTGAGCGGGAACGTGTCGGACGCGACGGTACGGCGCACCGAGAGCTGGCTGATCCGGCAGGGGCTGCCGCAACTGATCGCCGACTACAGCTTCACCGGACACATCCTGCCGCGCATGGTGCCGTTCCTGGCGCTGGTCGCGGTCACCGGACTGTTGTGGCCGCTGCGTGACGAGCTGAGCCCGGTCGGCCGGTTCATCACCGTGGCGGTGGTGCTGGTCGGCGGGGTGGTGGCCGGGATCCTGCTCAACCGGTTCCGGCGGCTGCCCACGTTCCCGCGCTGGATGGCGGTCACCGTCGTGGTCGCGTACGGCATCATGCCGCTCCTGATCCCGCTGCTGGACGTGGCCGTCTGGCATCGGGCGTCGGCGCCGCAACTGCACGCCGGCGCGATCACCGAGGGCAGCACGACCTTCCTGCGCGCGTTCGTCGCCTTCCTGGCCATCTTCGTGGCGCTGTTCGAGGTGTCCCGGCTGGCCACCACCTACGGCGCCCTGCCGATGCTGGAACGCGCGGTCCGGCACGCCGTGCGGGACCTGCGGAACACCGTGCGGCTGCAGAGCCGGGCGCTGCCGATGCTGCTGTTCGTCACGCTGTTCTTCTTCTTCACCGGCGAGCTGTGGCAGGCCATGAACCGGCTCTCCTGGTGGCGGCTGAGCGGGGTGCTCACGCTGTTCGCCGCGGTCACTGTGTTCGCCGCGGCCGGTCGGTTGCGCGAGGAGATCGGCCGGGTCGAGCAGGATCTGAGTACGCCCACGCTGGAGGCCGCCTGCAAGGACACCCCGCTCGAGCACCTGCCGATCGGTGAGCTGGTGCCGGACGGCGGGGCCCACCCGCCGCCGCTGAACAGCCGGCAGGTCGGCAACCTGCTGGTCATGCTCGCCTCCCGGCAACTGGTCCAGGCGATGGTGGTCGGGCTCTGGCTGTTCGCGTTCTTCCTGATCGTCGGTCTGCTCGTGGTCAGCCCGGAGACGGCCGAGCAGTGGATCGGCGGTCCGCCGCACTATTCGCCGGTGTTCCCGGACGTGCCGTCGGCGCTGTTCCGCAACGCGGCGCTGCTGGCCGGCTTCGGCAGCATGTACTTCGCCGTCACCTCGATGATCGACACCGAGAACCGCCGCCAGTTCTTCGCCCCGATCCTCGACGAGGTCGAAAGCACCCTCGCGGTACGCGCGGTCTACCTCGCAGCGCATGAAGCATCCGTGAAGCAGGGGCCTTCTAGCCTGCCCGGATGATTCGCGGGCTTGCGCTGCTGGGTGTGTTCCTGGTGCCGACCGTCGTGACGCCAACGGCCGCGACACCGGAGCGGCCGGCCGTGGTCTACGACAGCGACATGGACTTCGACGACGCGTCGACGCTCGCGCTGCTCTGCGAGGAGCACAAGCTCGGCCGGATCGACCTGCGCGCGGTGACGGTCGCCAACGACGGTTTCGGGATGCCGGGACGGGCCCGCCGCCACGCGCACAGCGTGCTGGAGCAGTGCGGGCGGCCGGACATCCCGGTGGCCGACGGCGCCACCGGTGAGGGCGTGCACCCGGCGCCACCCGAGCTGGTCGCCACCATCGAGACCGTGCTGACCGGCGCGCTGGACGACGCCGGCCGCACGTCGCCGCCGTCCCGGCTGACCGCCGCCCAGCTGATCGCGCTCACCGCGCTGACCTCGCGTCACCCGATCACCGTGCTGGCGACCGGACCGATGAGCAACGTGGCCGACGCGCTGGCCGTCCCGGGCGTGCCGGCGCGGATCGGGCGCGTCCAGCTGATGGGCGGGGCGATCGCGGTGGGCGGCAACCTCTACGGGTCGGCGCTGCCCGGGTTCGACAACTCGCAGGAGTTCAACCTGTGGATGGACCCGCCGGCCGCCCGCGACCTGCTGCGCCGCGCCCGGCCGGGGAGCATCCACCTGGTGCCGCTCGACGCGACCCGCTTCGTGCCGATCACCGATGAGTACGTGGCCCGGATCGGCGCCTCGGCCCGGGCGCCGGGCGCCCGCATCGCGTACCGGATCGCCAGTCAGCCCGATCTGGCCGCGCTGATCGATCTGGACATCATGTTCTGGTGGGACGCCCTGGCCGCGGTGTCGCTGGTGCATCCGTCGGTGGTGACGGCGTCGCGGCCGGCCCGGATCGCGATCGTCCAGGACGGCGCGCAGTCGGGGCGGACCGTCGAGACTGCCCACGGCACCCCGGTGACCGTGGTGACCGAGGCCGACCGGGCCGCGTTCGAGCAGATGTTCCTCGACGGGCTGAACGGCGTCTCCCCGCGGGACAACCCGGCGGTGGGGCACCGGGGGTGACCGGCGACGGAGCCGGCGTGTGGGTCACGCCGGCTTCTTCGTCGGCGTACCCCATCCGCTCCGATCGTGCGCCGGCGCACCACCGACCTCGCCATCCTCGGCAGCCTCGCGGTCGGCATGGCGGAAAAGCCGCAGCCCGAAACCTCACCTCCCGCCTCCCCTGGTCGAAGGGAAGGTGCGAGAGGAGGGGATGGCAACGTGTCGCAACGCGCACTGGACGCGGAGGAGCTCTCGGCCGCCATCCTCGCGATCGAGGACGAACTGGTCTTCGACGCCATCGAGGCCCGTGACCTGGCCGACGGATACGAGCAGCGGGCCGTCGAACTCGGCGACCAGTTGCTCGTGCACCGCGCCCGGCTGTGCCAGATCGCCGTGCTCATGCGGGCCGGCGACCTGGCCGGCGCGGCCACCCGGATCTGGGCGGTGCACCGCTGGGCCGAGGAGAACGAGTCCCGGAAGCTGCTCGCCCGCACCCATCTGGTCTGGGCCAACATCCACCGGCTGCTCGGCGACTACTCGAAGAACCTGGAGCAGTCGCTGCTCGCGGTCGAGCTCCTGGACGACGACTCGACCCCGTTCATGCGCATCTGGCACCTGGCCCGGCTGGGCGGCGCGTTCGGCCTGGTCGACTCGCGGGCGGCGGCCCGGGAGCGCTACGAGCAGGCCGAGGACGCGGCCCGCCGCTTCCACCACCCGGTGCTCGAGCTCTGGGTGCTGAACAACTACGCGTGGTCCGAGTGCCTGATGGGCGAGCCGGTCCGCGCCGAGCGGATCATCGAGCGGCTGCGCCCGCTGGCCGACACGTACGGCTTCGAGCTGCACCCGACGATCCTGGACACGATCGGCTCCATCGAGATCGAGAACGGGCAGTACGCACAGGCCGAGAAGACCCTGCTGGAGTGTGTCCGGCGGCATGGCGACGGCCGGCTCGAGGACGCCGACTCAATGGCGCAGTACCTGCTCACCCTGGCCCGGGCCCAGCGCGGCATGGGCGCCGTGCACCGCGCGCAGACGACGCTGGACGAGTGCCGGGCGATCTGCGTGGAGCGGGAACTCGGCCACGTCATGGTGCGGGTCCATCAGGACCAGGCCGAGCTGTACGCCGCCCGCGGTGAGTTCGCCCTGGCGTTCGCCGAGCACAAGCAGTTCTTCACCGCCCACCTCGCGCTGGGGTCGGCCGAGCGGGAGGCGCAGGCGCGCACCCGCCAGGCCATGTACGAGACGGCCGAGGCCCGCGAGGAGGCGGAGCGGTTCCGCGAGCAGGCGCGCCGCGACCCGCTCACCGGCCTGCGCAACCGCCGGTACGTCGACGAGCAGTTGCCCGCCCTGATCCAGCGGGACGGGGACCTCACCCTGGCCATCGTCGACCTGGACCACTTCAAGCAGATCAACGACCAGCTCTCGCACGACGTCGGCGACCAGGTGCTGATCGAGGTGGCCCGGCTGCTGGAGACGTCGTTGGCGGAGGTCTGCGGCGACGGCTTCGTGGCGCGCATGGGTGGCGAGGAGTTCCTGCTGGTGCTGCCGGAGATCGAGGTTTTCGCCGCGGCCCGCCTGCTCGAGGTGATCCGGGCGACGATCGGCGCGCACCCGTGGCAACCGATCACCCGCGAGCTGCCGGTCACGGTCAGCATCGGGGTCGCGACCCGGGCCGAGACGCCCGCGCCGACCCAGCCCGTCCTGCTGTCCATCGCCGACCGCAACCTCTATGCGGCCAAGCACGCCGGTCGCGACCGGGTGGTCTTCAACATGACGCGTGACCTGCGGAATCGCTCCTACCGAGACGCTGCGACGGCCGCCTGACGATGGACGCTCTGCTGGAGATCGAAGACGGTACGCCCGGGGATGTCGCGGAGGCCCCTCGCCACCGCTCGCCGGCTGGAGCAGGAGGCGCTGGCGCTCGGCGACGAGCTGCTGGTGCAGCGGGCCCGGCTGTGCGCCGTGGCGATGTTGATGAGGACCGGCGAGCTGGCCACGGCCGCGCGGCAGATCTGCCGGATGTCGCGGCCGCGGACGCCACCACCTGCCTCGATCACATCCGCCGGGCCGTCGCCGCCCATCCCCTGGCACCTCGTCGCCGGCGAGCTGGCCGTCACCATCAGCGCCGGCGTCGCGAGCGGTTCGTCGTCGCTCCCGGAGCTGCTGTCCGAGGCCGATCGCAACCTCTACGCGGCCAAGCACGCCGGGCGCGACCGGGTGGTCTTCCGGCCGGCGGCCTAGACCCTTTTTCGAGTACGAGCGACGGAAAGGCCGGCGGGGCACTCACGCCGGGCCGTCGCTGGTCACCCTCGGTGCCCCACCGCCGGGTTGTCCCGGGTGGTCACGCCCTGTTGATGCAGGATGCACTCACGGCGTTCATGATCGTTTGAAGCCGGTCGAGCGGCCTGGCACGGGGGAACCCGACCGCCCGACCGGGGTCTCAGGGGCGGAGCCGCGGACGTTTGCGGATCGGGCGAGGCGGGAGGCAGTGGGCCCGGACGAGCACCTCACGGCGCGCGCCCTCGCGACCCGAGCCATCGATGAGCACGCCCTCGACCTCGAGCCACGTGTCGCCCTCGAACGGTACCGGCCGGTCCCAGTCGATGCGGTCCAGCTTGATGGTCAGCGGGCCGATGCCGTAGCAATAGTCGGTCTCGGCGAACTCGCAGATCAGGTGGCGGCGCAGAGCCGGCTGGAGCCGCCCGCCGCGCATCGCCGGCGACTCGGCCACCCACGAGGTCGGGTGACCGTGCCACATGCAGCGCAGGGCCTCAAGCGTGCGGATCGGACTCACCACCGTCCTGCTTCCGACGGGTCGACCGAATCAATGCGTAGCGTACGCCGCCGAAACGGTGAGTGACGACGCTCGCGCGGGACGAGGCCGCGTAGAAGTCGTCGATGAGCAGGTCGTCGCGATACAAGAGTGCTGGGTTGCCCTTCCGCGCGTGGTCCGTCGCACGCGGATCGGACGGGTCAGGAAGCTCCGGACCGATGTTCGGGACCCACATGCTCTGTTACCTCCCGCTTGGACGCCCCCGCCAAGGAGCCTCGCTTGAGGTCGTTCTGCGACCGTATGGTCACTTAAAGATGTCACCCTCGGTGACCTTTTTTCTAATGGTGCGTGCGTTATCATGCTCACAATCCCGTGATAGCGCAAGGCCAAATGCACGTGCATCTGCACAGCCTGTCGCCTGATCGGGCCGGAGGGTAGTACCACCACCGGCCGAGACCCGGCCGGAAGGGCAACGTAGGGAGTAACAAATGTCGCGCATGGTCAACGGCATGTCGGCCAGCCAGTTGCTTGGAGTGACCTGGCAGAAGAGCGGCCGAAGCAACCCCAGCGGCAACTGCGTCGAATGCGCCGCCCTGCCGGACGGCAGCGTCGCCGTGCGGAACTCCCGGGACCCTGAGGGCCCGGCTCTGATCTACACGCCCGCCGAGATCGAGGCCTTCATCGGCGGGGTCCGCGACGGCGACTTCGACAACCTGCTCCCCCGCTGAGACATGCTGAGGCTCGTCCCGCCGCCCGGGTCAGCCTCAGACGGGGGTCAGGCTCAGCCCGGCCGGCCGACCTCGTGCAGGAGCTTCTCGAGAATCTCCGGCGTGTGGTTCGGCGGGTCGGCGTCGATGCAGACGCGTTCCATCGCGATGGCGTACTGATCGACGTCCTCGCGCTTGTCGAGATAGATGGCGCTGGTGAGCTGCTCGACGTAGACCACGTCGGGCAGCTCGGGCTCCGGGAAACGCAGGATCGAGAACGGTCCGCCCGCCGCGGCGTGGCCGCCGGCGTCGAACGGGATGATCTGGAGCCGTACGTTGGGCTGCTTGGCCGCTTCGATCAGGGCCTCGATCTGAGCCTTCATCACCTCGACGCCGCCGATCGGGCGGCGGAGCACGGCCTCGTCCACCACGGCCCAGATCTGCGGTGGCATGGGCCGGTTGAGAACCATCTGCCGCTGCCGGCGGAGCTCCACCCGACGGTCGATCTCGTCGGCGTTCGCACCGGCGTGGCCGAGCATGATGACCGCGCGGGCGTATTCCGGGGTCTGCAAGAGGCCGGGCACGAACTGGATCTCGTACGTGCGGATCAGCGTCGCCGCGGCCTCCAGGCCGAGGTAGGACTGGAACCAGCCGGGCAGGATGTCGCCGAAGTGGTGCCACCAGCCGGGGTTGTTGGCCTGCCGGGCCAGGCCCAGCAGCGCCTCGCGCTCCTTGAGATCGGTGACGCCGTAGAGGGACAGCAGGTCGGCGACGTCACGCTCCTTGAAGCTGACCCGGCCGAGTTCCATGCGGCTGATCTTGGAGCCGGACGCGCGGATCTCCCACCCCGCGTCCTCGCGGGTGATCGCCTTGCCTTCGCGCAGCCGCCGAAGTTGTGCACCTAGAAGGATGCGCAGCACGGTCGGGCCGCTGCCCGGCGCCTCCTCCGCAGTCACGTGACTTCCCGCCTCTTGATCTCCATTGATGAGGGCTGCCGGCACGCAGTCCCTTCGCATCTTAGGGGTGTGATCGTCCGGCACGAAACCGTCCGATGCATCCATCTCATGGAACTCGCACGAGCCATATGCACGTGCATCCGGCCTTGCGATTGCACTGGTTCGCGAGCATGATAGCTGACAGGCGCGTATCGACCTGCTGACACAGCGTGCTGAAAAGTTCGATTTCTCGACCGAGGTGCTCCCCCGCCGACGTTGAAGCACTTGATCTTGGAGGCTTCCCCGATGTCCACTCCGACCATCGCCCCGCCGGAGCGCGACCCTCAGGATGTTCTGCCGGCTGACACCTATCACAAGGCCGACCCCGTGTGGGTCTACCGCAACGGCTGGCGGGCCGGTGTCATCGAGGCCGCCTCCGCGCGCGCCGTCACGGTCACCTATCGGCCCGGCGCCGCTCTCGGCACCGGCGTCGACACGTTCACCGCCGATTGCGTGGAAAAGCGCGCCGACGAGGACCCGGCGCTCGACAACCGTTCTCTGCTGGTGAAGCGCGTACCCGCCGAAGTGCGGAACGCCGCGTGACCGGGGCGGTGGCGCTCGCCGCCATCATCGGCCTGGCCAGCCTCCTGGCCGGTGTCGCCCTCGGCTGGTACCTGCGACGCACCAACGACTGGTGCACGCATTGCGGCGACCAGCTCAGCTGCGCCGGTTGCGGCAAGCGAGCCGGCTGGCCCCGCCCCCACGCGACGACGACTCGGGAGCCCGAGAACGCGCGCTAGTCTCACCCCTCCGCTGGAGCGCGTCTGACGTTTTGACGCCCCGACTCGCGGGTAGTCGATGTCGTCAGCGCTCTGATCGTGGAGGTGTCAGGTGCTGGAACCACACGAGAAGCAGTCCTTCGACAGTCTGGTGGCGGGCCTGCGAGCCGGCGACCCACGGTTCAACCGCCGGATCGACAAGCTGACCCGCCCGCCCCGGCGACGGCTGCGCCTGGCCCTGGCGGTTCTGCTGTGGACGCTGGCGCCGGTGTGCATCTGGCTCGGCGGCTGGACCGGCTTCTTCATGGCCGTGGTCGGCGCCGCTTACGGCGTACACCTGGTCAAGAAGCGCGCCCCCCTCGCCGGCCGCACCCAGCGGTTCAGGTCCAGCGATCCCCGGTGAGGCGCTCGTAGGCCTCGACATACCGGTTACGCGTCGCCTCGACCACCGCTTCCGGGATCTCGGGCCCCGGCGCGGTGCGGTCCCAGTCGGCGCGCTCGGTGATCGCCCAGTCCCGCAGGAACTGCTTGTCGAGGTACCGCAGTGAGGTGCCCGGCTGCCAGTCCTCGCTGAGCATGAACCGGCTCGAGTCCGGCGTAAGCAGCTCATCGGCGATCGTGAGGCCGCGCTCCCCGAACCCCACCTCGATCTTGGTGTCCAGGATCAGGATCCCGCGTTCCTTCGCGATCTCGGACCCGAGCCGGTACACCTCCATGGTGATCCGCCGCAGCTCAGCCGCCACGTCCGGCCCTTCCTGGGCCACCACCGCGTCGTACGTGACGGTCTCGTCATGCCCCTGCCCCGGCGCAACCTTGGTCGAGGGCGTGAAGATCGGCTCAGGCAGCCGTGACCCTTCCACCAGCCCGTCCGGCAGCGGGTTGCCCCCCACGGCCCGTTCCTTGGCATAGTCCTTGACCCCGGAGCCGGCCAGATACCCCCGAGCGATGCACTCCACCATGACCATCCGGAGCCGCTCGCAGCGAACCGCCCGCCCCCGCCACTCGTCCGGCACATCCCCCGCCGACCGCACATGATTCGGCGCGACGTCCTTGAGCTGCTCGAACCACCAGAGACTCAGCTGGGTGAGAATCTTCCCTTTGTCGGGAATAGGTGTAGGCAGGACAACATCAAAAATCGACACCCGATCACTGGCCACCAGAAGAAGATCGTCCCCGTCCGAGTAGACGTCCCGAACTTTCCCCGAGTGCAACAGCTCCACGAGTTCTCCCAGCGATCGATAGGTGGGGTCGGCCGAAGACTAGCTGACGTGGTCGGCTCGCCCGGCTCGGCGCTCGTGCGCCCGACTCCCCGGCATTCATCCTAAAATCGGCGACAGACTTCCTACTGGGGGGATACCAATGGCGATCATCAGGTCGTTTCGAGCATCGAGCCAGAACGTCAAGCGGCACTCGACCGACGTCGACTGCGAGTGGGCTGTTGTCGGCGGAGGAGATGACCGCGTCCTGCATCTCTCCACCTTCGGGAGCGACACCCGCAAGAGCCAGCCCAAGTCCAGTCAGAGCATTCAGCTCGACCGCGCCCGCGCGCAGGAACTGATCGACATCCTCGTCAAGGCGTTCCCAGGCATCTCGCGGTAAGCACGGTCAGCGCCAGCCGCTACCAAGCCGCAGCTCAGCAGAACCCATCTCGGTTCTCAAGGCGGCCGATCGGGGTGGGCATCGGACAACTCGACGGCGGTGACGGTCAAAGGTGGCTACGCCGGGTTCTCGGCCGCGCCCGAGCAGATCGCCGGCGCCACCGTGGCCGCGCCCACCGACACGATCAACCTCACCATGCGCGGCAAGATCAACTATCTGGCCAGGCCGGCACCTACACCCGCACCGTGACGTACACCCTGACGCCTTCCTACTGACTTCGTCTTAGGTTAGCCTCGCTAATCTCGGACATGGGGAAGGCCTTGTCATGAGCACCGTAAAGATCACCGACCGGGTCGACCTGGCCACGCTGGCCGCCGTCTACCGCCGGGTCCACGCCGGCGACCTGCACCTGACCGACCACAGTGACCCGTCGCCCGAGGACCGGCTCCGCTGGACCGCCGAGGCGCCCGGGTTCCAGGCCGCGGTCGGCTACGCGAACGGCGAGGTCGTCGGCGCGGTCGTGGGCTGCCCGCTGCCGCCCGAGACGCTGTGGTGGCGTGACCTCGGCGACGCCGACCCGGCCCTGGTGAAGGAGTGGCGGGGCCGCACGTTCGCGCTCTGCGAGGCATTCCTGCTGCCCGGCGCGCGGCGCTCCGACCTCGGCGTACGCATGATCGTGGAGCTGCTCGCGGCCCGCACCGAGGAACGCACGACGATGGCCGTCGCCGACACCAACACCCGGGTCTGGCACGCGCTGGAGAGCCGCCACTTCGAACACGTCGGCGACGTGGTCCCGTTCCCGGGCTGGCGTCCACACCGGATGCTGGTCCGCTCGCTCCCGCTGCGTCATGACCGAGCGGAACGAGCGTCATGACGCAGCGGCAGAGCATCGTGAGCGTGTACACCGAGGAACTTCCCGGTCTGGGTACGTTCGAGCTGGTCCGGCTCGACCCGGCGGCACACCTGGACACGATCTACGCCTGGGTCAGCGCCCGGCGCGCCGAGTTCTGGGGCATGACCGAGAACTCGCGCGACGAGGTCCGCGAGATCTACGAGTTCCTGGACGGCCTGGAGACCCACCACGCCTACCTGATGGAGCTGGACGGCACACCGATCGGCATCTTCCAGACCTACGAGCCCGAGCACGATCCGATCGGCGAGTACTACCCGGTGCAGGCCGGCGACTTCGGCATCCACCTCTTCCTGGCCCCGGCCGAGAAAGAGATCCAGGACTTCACGGGTACGGTCTCCGCGGCGCTGTTTCGCTTCGTCTTCCAGGTGCCGGCGCGGCAGCGGATCGTGGTCGAGCCGGACGCCCGCAACGAGCGCGCGCTGCGCCGCTGGAAGCGCCTCGGTTTCGTCTTCGACGCCCAGGTCACGCTGCCCCACAAGACCGCACAGCTGGCCTTCCTGGAACGGTCGTCGGCCGGCCGGTGAGCCCGGCCGGCCGCACAACCAAGGCGGCTCAGAAGTCGTCGTCGAAGCTGACGTTTCCGGTGACACCGACCTGGTAGGCCGAGACGCGCCGCTCGAAGAAGTTGGACAGCTCCTGCACGTCCTGCAGCTCCATGAAGGCGAACGGGTTCCTGCTGCCGTAGATCGGGTCGATGCCGAGGACGCCGAGGCGGCGGTCGGCGACGTGCTGCAGGTACTCCCGCATGTCGGTCAGGGACATGCCGGAGACGCCCTGCTCGAGCAGGTCGGCGGCGAACTGCACCTCGCACTCGACGGCCTCGGCCAGCATGTCCTTGACCTGCTGTTCCATCTCGGCGTCGAACAGGTCCGGCTCTTCCGCGCGGACCGTGTCGACGACGTCGAAGGCGAAAGCCATGTGCATCGACTCGTCGCGGAACACCCAGTTGGTGCCCGAGGCGAGGCCGTTGAGCAGCCCCCGGGAGCGCAGGAAGTAGACGTACGCGAACGCGCCGTAGAAGAACAGGCCCTCGATGCAGGCGGCGAAGCAGATCAGGTTGAGCAGGAACGCCCGCCGGTCCTCGCGGGTCCGCAACGAGCGCAGCTCGAAGATCGAGTCGATCCACTTGAAGCAGAACTCGGCCTTGCGGGCGATCGAGGGGATGTTCTCGACCGCGGCGAACGCCTCGTTCCGCTCCCTCTCGTCGGGGACGTAGGTGTCCAGCAGGTTCAGATAGAACTGAACATGGACGGCCTCCTCGAACAGCTGCCGCGAGAGGTAGAGCCGGCCCTCGGGCGAGTTGACGTGCTGATAGAGGTTGAGCACCAGGTTGTTGGCCACGATGGTGTCGCCGGTGGCGAAGAACGCGACCAGCCGCGAGACCAGGTGCTGCTCGGCCGGCGAGAGCTTGGCCAGGTCGGCGAGGTCGGAGTGCAGGTCGACCTCCTCGACGGTCCAGGTGTTCTTGATGGCGTCCTTGAAGCGGTCGAAGAAGTGCGGGTAGCGCATCGGCCGCAGCGTCAGGTCCATGCCCGGGTCCAGCAGCATCCGCTGGTCGGTGGTCTCGCGCGGGGCAGGAACGGTGGTCACTGGCAGGCCTCACAGGACTCGGGGTTCTCCAGGGAGCAGGCCACGGCCTCGACCTCGTCGACGGCCGGAACCGGCACGACGGGTGCGATCGACACGGTGGCCTGCTGGATCCGGGTCGCGGGCCGCGACCGCAGGTAGTACGTGGTCTTCAGCCCGGCTTTCCAGGCGAAGTTGTACATCGAGGAGAGCTTGCCGATGGTGGGCGAGCTCAGGAACAGGTTCAGCGACTGCGACTGGTCGATGAAGGGCTGCCGGGCCGCGGCCAGCTCGATCAGCGCCTTCTGCGGCAGCTCCCAGGCGGTACGGAACAGCTCGCGCACCTCGCCGGGCAGGCCGGTGAGGCCCTGCACCGAGCCCTCGGCCCGCCTGATCTGCTCACGGATGGCCGGGGTCCAGAGGCCGCGCGCCTTGAGTTCGCGTACCAGATAGGTGTTGATCTGAAGGAACTCGCCGGACATGGTCTCGCGCTTGAACAGGTTGGACACCTGCGGCTCGATGCACTCGTAGCAGCCGGCGATCGACGCGATCGTGGCCGTCGGGGCGATCGCGATCAGCAGGCTGTTACGCAGACCGTGCTCGGCCACCCGGGCCTTCAGTGCCGTCCATCGCTCGGTCTGCGTCGCCGGCGCGCCCCAAAGCTCGTGGTGCAGGTCGCCCTTCGCGGCCCGGGTCTCATCGAAGGCCGGGTAGGGGCCGAACCGCTCGGACAGCGCGGTCGAGGACTCCAGGGCGGTCAGGAAGATCTCCTCCTGTACGCGCGTCGACAACTCCTTCGCCTCGGCCGAGTCGAACGGCAACCGCAGCGTGAAGAACGCGTCCTGCAGACCCATCAGCCCCAGGCCGATCGGACGCCAGCGCGGGTTCGACGCCGCCGCCTGCTCCGACGGGTAGTAGTTGATGTCGATGACCCGGTCCAGGAACACCACCGCGGTGCGGACCGTGTCACGCAGCCGCTCCCAGTCGACGCCGCCGGCGGTCACGTGGGCGCCCAGGTTGATCGAGCCGAGGTTGCACACGGCGGTCTCGGCGTCGGAGTTGACCTCGAGGATCTCGGTGCACAGGTTGGACAGGTGGATGGTGTTGCCCGGGGCGCCGGTCTGGTTGGACAGGCGGTTCGAGCGGTCCTTGAAGGTCATCCAGCCGTTGCCGGTCTGGGCCAGGGTGCGCATCATCCGGCCGTACAGGTCGCGGGCCTTGACGGTTTTGACGGCCTTCTTCTCCGCGGCGCGGTAGGCCTCGTCGAAAGCCTCGCCGAACAGGTCCGGCAGCTCCGGCGCGTCCGACGGGTCGATCAGCGACCATTCGCCGTCGGCCTCGACGCGGCGCATGAACTCGTCCGGGATCCAGTTGGCCAGGTTGAGGTTGTGGGTGCGGCGCGAGTCCTCGCCGGTGTTGTCGCGCAGCTCGAGGAACTCCTCGATGTCCGGGTGCCACGGCTCCAGGTAGACGCAGGCCGCGCCCTTGCGGCGGCCGCCCTGATTGACCGCCGCCACCCCGGCGTCCAGCGTCTTGAGGAACGGGACGATGCCGTTCGACCTGCCGTTGGTACCCCGGATCAGCGCGCCCCGGCCGCGGACCCGCGACCAGGAGATGCCGATGCCGCCGGAGAACTTGGACAGCTTCGCCACCTGGTGGTAGCGCTCGTAGATCGAGTCGAGCTCGTCGCGCGGCGAGTCCACCAGGAAGCACGACGACATCTGCGTGTGCGACGTGCCCGAGTTGAACAGGGTCGGTGAGCTGGGCAGATAGGCCAGCGAGGACATCAGCCGGTAGAAGCCGATCGCCTCGGCCGGCGTCTCCGACAGGCCACAGGCGACGCGCAGCAGCCAGTACTGCGGCGTCTCGACCACCAGCCGCGTCGACGGGTGCCGCAGCAGGTAGCGGTCGGCCACCGTACGCACACCGAAGTATTCGAACCGCAGGTCACCGGCGTTGTCCACGGCGTCGTCCAGCTTGCGGGCGTTCAGCGTGACGAAGGTCAGCGTCTTGTCGCTGATCAGGCCCTGCTGGTGGGCGTACCGTCGGACGCGCAGGAGGACGCCACCGGGGAACCCCGCGAGACGCGGCCCGGCTGATGGCGTCGGCCGTCCCACGCGGCCTTCGACCGCCGCGCACACTCATGCGCGGCGCGCTGGCAGGTCTTCGGACTCGCGGGCACGACCCGTCGCCGGGTCACCTAGTGGCCGTCGCTTCCCAGGCCGGAGCCCAGTGCTTCATGACGGCGGTCGTTCCTGCTCACCGCTGCGGGGCAGTTCCGGATTCACACCGGATTCCCTGTTGCCTCGACCCTCCGGACGGAAGATCGAACCAGCTGCGAGCAACACCATATATGGCGGACTCGACGGAAGCACAACACAACATGTGGCGCGGCGTGTCGTTTCATGGCGGCTTACCGCCGGGCCGGCCGGCTGGTCGGCGGCCGCCGCTCAGAGCTTGCGGTACGTGCGGGGGCTGGTGCTCGCGACGTTGCCGGCCTTGTCGAAGACGTAGAAGACCACGGTGAACGTGTCGCCGTAGATCTGCGTGTTCAGCTTCACCGAGAACGGCGACGTGGTGTCGATGGCCTTGGTCCGGCCGTTGACCCGCATCTCGACGCGGTCGATGCCGTTCAGGTCGGCCACCCGCACCGGGATGGTCCAGATGCCGGAGAGCTGCGAGCCGGACGCCGGCGCGGTGATCGAGATCGTCGGCAGGGTGTTGTCGACCACCACGATCCGCCGGGTCACCGACCGGTTGCCCCAGCGGTCGGTCAGCGTCCAGGTCAGCACGCGAGCGCCGTCGCCGCCGATCGGCACGGTGGCCGAATAGGGCGGAACCGTGTCGGGGGCGGCCGCGCCGGTGAGCTGGGCCGAGATCGGGAGCGAGAGGTCGGTCGCCGCGACCGTGGTGTTCAGGTTGGCCCCGCGGACCAGCGCCCGCTCGGCCGGCTCGATCGAGGTGACCACCGGGCCCTGGTCGTCGACCTGGAACTGGGTCTGCACCGACGCGGTGTTGCCGGCCTTGTCGACCAGCTTGACCAGCAGCCGGCCGTCCTTGCCGGTGGCGTCCCAGGTGATCGTGAACGGCGCCTCGGTGCGGCGGCCGAGCACGTTGCCCGCGGTGTCATAGAGGACGACCTCGGTCAGATCGTCGGTGACCGGCGTGGCGGTGATCGTCGTCGGCCCGTGCACGACGTCGGTCAGCGCGGGCGAGAAGGTCGCCTGCGGCGGATCGGTGTCGACCTTGACCCGGGTGGACGCCTGGTCGCCGGCGCCCCGGGCGTCGTAGGCCCGGACCGTCACCGAGACCTCGAGATTGTTCTGTGCCACGGCCGGCTGGAGCAGCAGCGGGCCGTCCTTCACCGCCTGGCGCACCTGGACCACGCCGTCGATCAGCAGCTCGACCTGGACGGCGGTCGGGGCGTAGGTCGGCGAGATGTACTGCTTGGAGCCGACCAGCTGACCCTCGAGCAGCCCGGTGCCGAACACCAGGGTGCCGGCCGCCGCGGCCGGGGTCGCCGTTCCCGCCGCCACCATCAGACCCATGGCCGTAGCCGCGGTCCATCGCCGTGCCTTCACGTTGCGCCCCCGCTTCGTCGCCGTCGGTCCCGCCGCCTGACTTTAGGACAGCGTCCACAGTCGACGCGCTGGCCGATCAGTCAACTTTCCGGCAGCCGGCGACAGTCGGCATCATGGGGCGACGCCCGGCTTCCTCTTCGGGCACGGCGCGACGTCCGATCGCCGCCAGACGGTTGCCCGAGCGCGCCAGCAGACTCGTGCCATCAACGGCTCACCCGGTCAGCGTGCCGCTCAGGTGGGCGGCCGCGGCGATCGTGGCGGCGTACTGCGACCCGACCAGGCGGCGGATCTCGATCGGCGCCAGCTCGGCGGCCCGCGCGTCGGCGACGAGCCAGTCCGCGTACCGCTGCTCGATCTCGGCCAGCGCCGACCGGGCCGCCGCACGGACATTGCCCACCGCCGCCTCGCCGCGTAACGCCCGCAGCAGGACACCGCCGTAGCGCAGGCGCCACTCGTGCACGTTCAGGGCGAGCGACGTGGCCTCGGCAACGGTGGCCGGCCGGTCCGCCGTGGGCCGCAGGCTGCGCTCCTTGCGGGCCGGGCCGGCCTCGGCGAGGAAGCGGGTGAAGAACCGGGCGGCGCGCCAGAACGGCGAGTCCGGGGCGAGCAGGTTGTGCTCCACGGCGGACAGGGTGCGGGTCAGCAGGTCGGCCACGTCGATCAGCTCGGCGGCGTTCGCGGCCAGCGCGTCACGGTAGGTGACGCCGGCCGGCGAGGTGTCCCCGGCCCGCGGGTCGTGCCAGTACGGCAGCTCGCTGACCAGCATCAGGGCGCCCCAGCGGTCGGCGTACCAGGTGGTGCTGCCGCCCCGGATCGCCCACCGCTCGCCGCGCGCCATGGTCCGCTCGTACACCTTGGCCAGGGCCGTCGCCTCGTAGATGGCGTCGTCCAGCACCACCAGGTCGGGCGCCTCGGGCTCACCCCGGTCGAGCGGGATGCCCAGGTGTTGCGGCACTCCCTGGAGCACCGGGTGCAGGGCCGGCTCGGGCCGGCTGAGCCAGTAGTACGCGCCGCCCAGCTCGCTGTTGTGCAGGGACGCGACCAGGGCCGGCCGGTACTCGTCGATCAGCCGCATCAGCGCCTGCGTCTCGGCGATCGGGTCGTCGAAGTACGCGTCCTCGTGGTTGATCGGGAACGTCCACTCGACCTGGTCCCGGCCCGCCGGGCGGTAGAAGTGCCGCGCGTAGTGCGCCCGGGTGAACGGCCCGCGCAGCCAGCCCTCGTTCAGCCGCAGCCCGTCCGGATCGGCACAGTCCACGATCCGCCACCGGAAGCCCAGCCGCTCCCGTAACCCGGCGTCGGCGCACAGCCGCTCGGCCAGATGCAGCGCGGTCAGCCCGCCGATCGGCTCGTTGGGGTGGGGCAGCCCGAACGCCAGCGCCTCGGGCACCGAGCCGGGCGCCTCGTCCGGCCGCCGGTCCACGGTCAGGCACCAGAGCGGGTCTCCCTGCCGTGAGCTGCCACAGCGCCGGAGCGTCGCCACGTCCGGGTAGCGCTCGGCGATCCGGCGCAATCCGGCGTGCAACTCGTCCACCCCGGCAAACGCCTCGTAGTGGGGAACCGTGGTGAGTTCGGCGAGGAGCCAGGCCGGGAGGGCGTCGATCATCCGCCCATCCTTACGAAGAGTCCGCCCGTGAGACCAGACGGTCACGTCGGCGAGCCCCCGCGTGTCAAGCCGGAAACCGCGACGGCACACCGCTCCGAGTCCGATTGTGATCCCCTCAAGATCCCGCCGAACCCGTTGGACCGTACGCCCGGCAGCCCCCGACCGGGTCAAACGTCCGCCCTTTCGTGACCGGGTAATCACGTGCCGTATCTGGTTGATAGATACTCGTCACTATGTCTCGCCATGCGGGATGGCCGGCACGGACCGTAGTGCCTGGTCGCCCCTCGGCTGGTCGCGTTGCCGCGGGGCTTGGTCGGCGCGCTGGCCTGGACGGGCTGCGGCCGATCCGGTCGTCACCTCGGACCTTTGCTCTGAGCATCTCGATGCATCACGCCAGGGCCGGGTGGAACTCGCCGTCGGTCAGCACGGGCACGACGTCGCTGTGGCCGGACTCGGCGGCGATCGCCACGTCGTCCGGGAAGCCGCCCTCGATCAGCTCGCGGCCGCTGACGGTTCCGGCCAGGTCGCCGGACGGCGCGGCGGCCGCGGTGCGCACCTCCGGGCTGGCGTCGGTCAGGTCGAGGCCACGCAGGACGGCGGCGGCGCCCCAGAGATCCTCGACGGCAGGGCGCAGCGTGCCGTCCGGCCAGTGCTCGCCGCCCGCGACCACGGCCACTGTCACGTCGCCCTGCCGGGAGATCCACCTCGCGACCGCGCCGGCGTTGCGCAAGGACGCGGCCACCGTCCTCGCGTGGCCGGCGCCCAGGGTCAGCGCGATCGTCGAACCGTTCGGCGAAGGCAGGACAACGCGTGCTCCGGGCGTACCCCACTGGCGAAGAGTGACCGGCGACAAGCTGAAGTCGCGCGGGCCGGCCGCGCGCCGCCCCACAGCCAGCGCCGCGTTCTTGTCCTGCGCGAAGCGTGCGGCGGTCTCGTCGTTCCAGCGGTACGGGAGCACCACCATCCCGGCGTCCAGCGCGACGGTTACTGATGTGGTGAACGACAGGACGTCCACGACTACGACGATGTCGGCGTCCGTGCTGATCGCGCGACCACCGGTCAGACCCCAGTCGAAACGGACTCTTCCCTTTTGCACGACTGGGGATTATTCACCTGGCGCGTGCTCGGTCGGGTGGACCGTGGCGGGATCGCTCGGGGGAGTCGGTCCGGTCGCCTGTGGATAACGCCACGGTTCGTCACAATCGCGCGCTACATTCCACGCCCACCCATGGGGGTGGGGGTGGGGGTGGCGGACGCGTGGAAAATTTCAAGATCAGCCGATGCCGACGGTCTGCTTTGACGGCTCGATCATGGCCACGACGCGAGCCTGGTCGCGGGCGTAGGGCGCTCCGATGTACTTCATGGCCAGCTGGTCGACGACCTGCCAGCCCGCGTCCCCGTCCAGCCAGGCGACCACCCGGCCGCGGATGACCACCGGCGTGAACGGGTCGTCCGCCGGCGCGATCGACAACGCCACCCGGGGGTCGTGGCGCAGGTTGCGGGCTTTGCGGGAGTCCGGGCCGGTCAGGAACACGATGTGGTCGTCGTGGGTGCCCACCCAGATCGGGACGCTGTGGGGCGAGCCGTCGGGCCCGACGGTGGCCAGGTGAGCGATCGGGGTGCCGTCGAGGACTCGACGTACGGACGGGTCGATCATGGTGGGCCCTTTCAGAGTGCATCTCATGCGTGCGGCATCGCGGCGAACGTCGTCAGCGCCGTCAGCACGCTGCTCAGGTGGGTGCGCATGGCCTCCTCGGCGCCGGCGGCGTCACGGGACGCGATGGCCTCGATGATGGCCAGGTGTTCCGGCAGGGACGTGAACGGGCGGCCGGGCATCAGGGAGAGCCGGAACTGGTGGCGGACCATCTGCCCGTGCAGCTGCTCGATGATCCGGCTGGCCGAGGTGTGACGGGCGATCGCGCGTACCCGGGAATGCAGTTGGGCGTTGAGCTCGGAATAGCGCAACATGTCCGATCGGCCGACCGCCGACTGCATCTCCTGGCCGAGTGAGCGCAGCGAGGCGATCTCCTCGTCGGTGACCCGCTCGGCGGCGCGGGCGGCGACCAGCCCCTCGATGGCCCGGCGCAGTTCGGTGATCTCGATGGCCTCGTCGAGGGAGATCTCCCGGACCCGGGCGCCGCGGTTGGGCTGAAGCTCGACGAGCCCCTCGGTGGCCAGCTTCGTGAACGCGTTCCGTAACACGAAGCGGCTCGTGGAGAAGCGCTCGGCCAACTCGTTCTCGATCAGCCGCTGGCGGGGGGCGTATTCCCCGCGCAGGATCGCCGCGCGCAACTCCGACAGGACGTCACTCATGGTGAGATCGTATTCAAGACGAGTTCTTGGCCCGCTGAACCAGCGTCCAGACCTGGGCACGAATGTCGGCGAAGGCCGGCGAGGAGCGCGTCTCCAGCTGGGTGCGTTCGGCCGGGAGATCGACGGGTACATCGGCCAGCACCGTGGTCGGCCGGTTGGAGAGCACCAGCACCCGCTGGCCCAGGTAGACCGACTCGTCGATGTCGTGGGTGACGAACACCATGGTGATGCCGAGGCGCTGCCACAGGGCGCGTACCAGATCTTCCAGGTCGGCCCGGGTCTGCGCGTCGACGGCGGCGAATGGCTCGTCCATCAGCAGCACGCTGGGCTCGTACGCGATGGCCCGCGCGATCGCCACCCGCTGCTGCATGCCGCCGGAGAGTTGCCACGGGTGCGCGTCGGCGCTGTCGAGCAGGCCGACCGCGGCCAGGGCGGCGTCGGCCGACTGCCGGTGGCCGGGTCGGGACCTGATCGGCAGTTCGACGTTCTTGCGTACGGTCAGCCAGGGGAAGAGGCTGCGCCCGTACTCCTGGAAGACCACCGCCATCCCGGCCGGCGGCCCGGTGACCGGCACGCCGTCCAGGCGCACCTGCCCGCCGGTCGCGTCGAGCAGCCCGGCGATGCAACGGAGCAGCGTGGTCTTGCCGGCGCCGGACGGGCCGACCACGCACAGCAGCTCGCCCTGCTGCACCTTGAAGGTCAGGTCGCGGATCGCCTCGACGTCCCGGCCGTGGCCGGTGTACGTCTTGGCGAGCCCGTCGACGTCGAGGCTGACGGCGTTGGTGTCAGGCACCTTCATCCCTTCCGTTCCGACTGCCGCTGGCCGTGGTACCAGGCCAGCGTCCGGTTCTCGACCAGCCGGAACAGCACCGACAACACGACGCCGAGCAGGCCCAGCAGGATGATCCCGGTCCACATCTCGGGCACCTGGAACCCGCGCTGGAACTGCACGATCGACGCGCCGAGCCCTCGGTTGGCCCCGAACAGCTCGCTGATCACCATCAGGATCACCCCGATCGACAGGGCCTGGCGCGCGCCCGTGACGATGCGGGGGCTGGCGCCGCGCAGCACCACGTGCTGGAGCCGGGCCGCCGGGCCCAGCCGGTACGAGCGTGCGGTGTCACGCAGCACCTCGTCCACCGATCGGACCCCGTCCACCGTGTTCAGCAGGATCGGCCACAGGCAGCCCAGCGCAATCGTGATGACCTTGTTGGTCCACCCGGTGTAGCCGGCGAACAGCGCGATCACCGGGATCAGCACCGGCGGCGGGATGGCCCGGAAGAACTCCAGCACCGGCTCGGCCATCGCGCGCAGGGTCCGGTTCGAGCCGATCGCCACGCCCAGGGCCACGCCGCCGACGAGCGCGATCATGTAGCCGATGGCGAGCCGCGCGAGGCTGGGCAGCACGTCGTTGACCAGCCGGTCGGCGGTCCAGGTCGCCGGGAAGGCTTTGATGACGCTCGGCAAGGGGGGCCAGAAAAAGCTCTGCGCGTACGCCGAGACGACCCACCAGACGGCCACCAGCACGACCGGCAACGCGGCCGCGTACAGCAGGCGTTTCATGCTTCGCTCCGCACGCTCGTGTGCCAGCGCAGGGTGCCGCGTTCGACCGCCCGCGCGCCCACGTTGACCGCGACGCCGATCAGACCCACGACCAGGACCAGCGCGTACGTGTCGGGAACGGCGCCGGACGACTGCGCCACGCCGATCGAGCGGCCCAGTCCGGGCACCCCGACGATCAGTTCGGCGGTGATCTCCAGGATCAGGGCGACCGCGGCGGCGAGGCGGAAGCCCGTCATCACGTACGGCAGAGCGGTCGGCCAGACCACGTTGCGCACGACGCCCCAGCGGGTGAACCGGAACGACCGGGCGGTGTCACGCACCACCGGGTCGATGTCCGCCACGCCGTACAGCACCTGCACCAGCACCTGCCAGAACGCCGCATAGACGACCAGCACCAGGGCCGACTGGATCCGGCTGCCGTAGATCAGCACCACCAGCGGGATCAGCGCGACCGACGGGATCGGCCGCAGGAACTCGATCGTCGAGGCGGTGACCTTGCGCAGGATCGGGACGCTGCCGATCAGCACGCCGGCCACCACCCCGGCGATCATGGCGATGGCCAGGCCGAGCGCCCAGCCGCCGAGGGTCTGCCCGAGGGCCAGCCAGAAGTCGCCCTCGACGGTCTGCCGGCCGAGGGCGGCGACCGTCGTGCTGAACGGCGGCAGGAACCGATCGTCGACCAGGCCCGCGCGCGGCAGGATCTCGGCGGCGGCGACCAGGATGGCCACGCCGCCGAGAGGCGCCAGCACCCTCATGTCAGGGAATCAGCTTCGTCAGGTCGGGGTCCTTGGTGATCAGGCCGTCCTTCTTGGCCATGTCGAGCAGCCGCTGCACGGCCGGCCGGTCGATCTCGGTCGGCCACTTCGGAAGAACCAGCTTCTGCTGTACGGCCGGCTCGAGCTTGAGGTAGTCGGTGAGGACGGCGCGGGCCTCCTCGGGATGGCCGTTCGCGTACACCAGCGACTTCTTCATCGCCGTGGTGAAGCCGGTGACCGCCGTCGGGTTCTGCGCGGCGAACTGCTCGGAGGTGAAGTAGAGGCCGACCATCAGCCCGTTCAGCGGGTTGCCGATCGGCGTGAGGCCCTGCTCCTTGCCGATCGTCAGGAACGGCTCGACGACCTGGCCGGCGTCGATGTCGCCCTTCTCGATCGCGGCCGGGATCTGCGGGAACGGCAGCTCGACGAAGGTGATCTTCGTCGGGTCGGCGCCGGCTTCCCGCACGCTGTTGCTGACGGTCAGCGTGTTGATGTTCTTCAGGGTGTTCACCCCGACCCGCTTGCCCGCCAGGTCCTTCACCGACTTGATCGGACTGTCCTTCTTGACCAGGACGGCCCCGAAGTCCTTGTCCTCCACGCCGGTCGACGCGTTGCCGGCCGACACGACCTTGAGCGGCAGGCCCTGGGAGCCGGCCAGCAGCAGCGAGGCGGTGTTGCTGAAGGCGAACTGGTACTGCTGGCTGACCACGCCCGGGATGAGCGCGGCGCCGCCCTGGGCGGTCTGGATGGTGAGCTCGAGCTTCTGCTCGGCGAAGAAGCCCTTCTTGATGCCGAGATAGACCGGTGCGACATCGACGATCGGAATCAGCCCGAGCGTCACCTTGGTCGTGCCATCAGATGTGGTCTGGGCACCGCCGCCACCCCCGCACGCGGCGGTGAGCAGGGTAAATGCCGCGACAAGAGCAAGTTTCGCGCGCACGATGGATCCTCCTTGGACGGTGGCGACGGAGAACCGATGTGCGCACCTTACACACATTGTTGACAAAATTGAAGCCAATGGTATACACGATTGTTGACACATTTGTTGACACTGCTTAGCTTGACGGGATGGCCACTCACTACGTCGTACGCGAGGTGAACCGGGCGGATCCATCGGTGATCGCCGATCTTCGAACCGCCGGGGTGGCCGCCGCGCATGAGGCGGCCGGCCGGATCGGCCTGCTGGGCCCGTCGATCGAGGCCCGCCTCCCCGGCAGCGCGATCGCCGGCTCGGCGGTGACGGTCTCCTGCCACCCCGGCGACAACCTCATGATCCACGCGGCCGTCGAGATCTGCCACCCCGGCGACGTGCTCGTGGTGACCACGACGTCCCCGTCCACCGACGGCATGTTCGGCGACCTGCTGGCCACGTCCCTGGTCGCCCGCGGCGTCGTGGGCCTGGTCATCGACGCCGGCGTCCGGGACATCGCCTCGCTGCGCGGCATGGAGTTCCCGGTGTGGTCACGGGCGGTGCACGCCCAGGGCACGGTCAAGGCCAGCCCCGGCTCGGTCAACATCCCCGTGGTGGCCGCCGGCCAGTTGGTCCGGGGCGGCGACATCGTGATAGCCGACGACGACGGCGTGTGCGTCCTGCCCGCCACCCGAGGCGCCACCGTGGCCGCGGCCGCCGCCAAGCGCCTGGCCAACGAGGCCGAGAAGCGCGAGAAACTGGCCGCCGGCGTGCTCGGCGTAGACATGTACAACCTCCGCCCCCTCCTGGCCGACCTGGGCGTCGAGTACGTCGACCGCCTCCCACCCGACCACGACCAACCATGACCACGGCCCGCCCATCGGCCACCGCAACGCAGGTGGAGACCTCCACGTCGGTCGCGCCGTTGTCACCGCAGGCCACCGCCTCAGCCACAGCTCCACTTCCACCGGCGCCGCTGTCCACCGCCTCAGCCACGGCTCCACTTCCACCGACGCCGTTTTCCGGTGCGGCTGACGGTGTGCGCTGCATGCAGATGCGCGGCGGCAGTTCCAAAGGCGCGTACTTCCTCGCCGAAGACCTGCCGTCCGACCCGGCCGAGCGCGACGATGTGCTGGTGCGGATCATGGGCTCACCGGACGAGCGACAGATCGACGGTCTCGGCGGTGGCCATCCCCTGACCAGCAAGGTCGCCGTGGTCTCGCCATCGACCGACCCCTCGGCCGACGTCGACTATCTCTTCCTGCAGGTCGTCCCCGACCGCCCGGTCGTCACGGATGCCCAGACCTGCGGCAACCTGCTGGCCGGCGTCGGGCCGTTCGCCATCGAGCGCGGCCTGGTCCGACCGACCGGCGACACCACGGACGTGCGCATCCGGATGCTTAACCCGACGAACGCGTTCGCCCGGGCAACGGTCCGCACGCCGGGCGGCCGAGTCACCTACGCCGGCGACACGGTCATGGCCGGCACGCCGTTTCCCGCCGCGCCGATCAACCTGACCTTCCCCGGCGACGGCTCCCCGCTGTTTCCCACCGGCCGCCTCGTGGACCATTTCGCCGGCCTCGACGTGACCTGCGTGCACGGCGGGATGCCGGTGGTGCTGGTCCGCGCGGCCGACCTGGGCCTAGCCGGCGACGAACCGCCGTCCACTCTCGAGGATGACGCTTTGCTGCGGAAACGCATCGAGGAGCTGCGGTTGGAGGCCGGCCCAGCAATGGGCCTAGGAAACGTGGCCGAGACGACGGTCCCCAAGATCAGTATCGTGTCGCCCCCGCGAAACAACGGCACCGTCACCACCCGCACGTTCATCCCACATCGCGTCCACGCCGCAATCGGCGTCCTGGGGGCCGTCTCGGTCGCCGCCGCCATCCGCACCCCCCGGAACGAACGCGTTCGTCCCCCACAACGAACACGTTCGCAACGACCAGCGCCGTGACGATCAAAGCCGAGACGAACACGTCCTCCACGAACAAGACCGTGACGAACACATCCCCGACGAACGAGGCCGCAACGAACGCGTCCCTCGCGAACAGGGCCATGACGAACACGTCCCTCGCGAACAGGGCCGTGACGAACACGTTCGTAGCGAACGCATCCGCAGCGGACACCTTCGTAACGAACAGCGCCGTGACGAACACATCCCACACGAACAAGACCGCAAGGAAAATGGCCCTCGCGAACTGGGCCGTGGCGAACCGGGCCGTGACCAACCGGGCCGTGACCAACCGGGCCGTGACCAACGGGTTCGGATTGAGCATCCAAGTGGGACGTTCGACGTCACGGTTGCGCTTGATGTCTTGGGGGCGGCGACGCGCCTTCGGGAGAGCTCGGTGGTAAGGACAGCACGCAAGTTGTCGGATGGCCTGGTCTGGCCGCGCACCCCAGGGGAAGTCGCATGACTCGACGAGCCATGGACGACGCCGGCACACCAACGACGGCCCAGGGCGGCGGCGCACCAACGACGGCCCAGGGCGGCGGCGCACCAACGACGGCCCAGGGCGGCGGCGCACCAACGACGGCCCCGGGCGCCGCCGACGTCTGCCTCGACGCCGGCGTCCACATCGAGACCGGCCCCCACAAACACGCGATCCAGCAAACCTTCTTCCTGTACGTCTGGGAGCCCGGCGGCAACCGAATAGAACTGTGCAACGCGGGCGCCCGCCTGAACCCGGCACCGGACTGGCGCACCATCAGCTGGACCGCGGCCGAACGCGCCCGGGGCCAGGCCTGGGGCCTCAAGACCATCGACACGTTCCACACCCACGGAACCCCGGTCATCCCGTGACCGCCGCATACCCCGCCAAACCTGGCGGCTCCGCAAGCGCGGGCGGCTCCACGAACCCAGGCGACTCCGAAAGCACGGACAGCCGCGAGAGCACGGACGGCCGTAAGAGCACGGACAGCCGCGAGAGCACGGACGGCCGTAAGAGCACGGACAGCCGCGAGAGCACGGACGGCCGTAAGAGCACGAGCGGCCGTAAGAGCACGGACAGCCGCGAGAGCACGAGCGGCCGTAAGAGCACGAGCGAGCCTGAGGGCACGGACGGCCGTGAGAGAAAGAACGTTCTTTCTCTCGGGACCGGCCGAATCGCGGTGCTCGGGCTGGGCGAGGCGGGCTCGGAGATCGCTCGGGACCTGGTCACGGCCGGTGCTTCGGTGTGTGGATTTGATCCTCTGCTCGCGCCACCCGCGGGGGTCGATGGGCGGTCGAGCGACGCCGACGCGGTTCGGGACGCTGATCTTGTCCTCAGTGTTAACAGCTCGCACGATGCTGTGCCCGCATTGCTGGCGGCGCTCGGGGCGCTGCGGCCGGGCACGATCTGGGCGGATCTCAACACCGCGGCGCCTTCCGTCAAGGAGACGCTTGCCTCGTTGGCCGCTCCTCGGGAGGTCGGGGTGGTCGACGTCGCGCTGATGTCTCCGGTGCCCGGGAAAGGCTTGCGCACGCAGATGCTCGTGTCCGGGAGCGCGGTGCGGGGCTTCTCGGAGATGTTGACTCCGCTCGGGGCCGTGATCACGGTTCAGGAGGGGCCGGCGGGGGCGGCGATCGGGCGCAAGCTGCTGCGCAGTGTGTTCTACAAAGGACTTGCGGCGGCCGTGGTGGAGGCGCTCGCAGCGGCCGAGGCGGCTGGATGCGGTGACTGGCTGCGCGGGAACATCTCGGCTGAGTTGGCCGGGTTCGACGAGCGGACGATCGAACGGCTGGTGGACGGGACGCATCGGCACGCCCGGCGGCGGGCCGACGAGATGGCCGCGGCGACCGAGCAGCTGCGGTCGCTGGGAGTTGAGCCGCGCATCGCGGCGGCGGCGCGTGACCTGCTGATCGAGCTGAGTCAGCTAGATGAAGGGGAGGCGAAATGATCATCGACTGTCACGGTCACTACACGACCGCACCGGAGGCGCACACCGCCTGGCGTACGGCTCAGCAGAACGCCTTCCGCGACGGTTCGGCGCCCCCGGCGTACCCGGAGATCTCGGACCTTGACATTCGCTCTTCGGTCGAGGGCAGCCAGTTGCGCCTGATGGACGAGCGCGGCGTGGACCTGACGATCTTCTCGCCGCGCGCCTCGGCCATGGGGCACCACTTCGGCGACGAGGCGGTCAGCCTGGCCTGGACCCGGGCCTGCAACGACCTGATCGCGCGGGTGGTGCGGCTGTTCCCCACCCGGTTCGCGGGCGTGTGCCAGCTGCCGCAGTCTCCCGGCGTACCCATCGATCGCTCCGTCCCTGAACTGCGCCGCTGCGTGACCGAACTGGGTTTTGTCGGCTGCAACCTCAACCCCGACCCGAGCGGCGGGCACTGGACGGCGGCGCCGCTCACCGATGAGAGCTGGTTCCCGCTCTACGAGGCGATGGTCGAGCTCGATGTGCCGGCCATGGTGCACGTGTCGGCGGTGACCAACGACAACTTCCACGCCACCGGGTCGCACTATCTGAACGCGGACACCACGGCGTTCATGCAGTTCCTGCAGTCGGACCTGTTCAAGGTGTTCCCCGGCCTGCGGTTCGTCATCCCGCACGGCGGCGGCGCGGTGCCGTACCACTGGGGGCGTTTCCGCGGGCTGGCCGACATGCTCGGCCGGCCGCCGCTGGACTCGCTGCTCGGCAACGTCTTCTTCGACACCTGCGTCTACCACCAGCCCGGCATCGACCTGCTGTTCTCGGTCATCGACCCGGGCAACATCCTGTTCGGCTCGGAGATGGTGGGCGCGGTGCGCGGTATCGACCCGCTCAGCGGTCACCACTTCGACGACACCTTGCGGTACGTGCGGGCGCTCGACCTGCCACCGGAGGTTCAGGAGCAGGTGTACGCCTCGAACGCCCGCCGCGTGTATCCCCGGCTGCCCCTCTGAAAGGCGATTCAACGGCTGGAGCCAGCGGTAGGTGAGACCCCGGGTCGCGGCGGGCTGCTGCTCACGGCAGTGGTAGCTCCTGACGGGATCCGGGACCGCAACACCGCGCCGCCCTACCACCGCTCGCGGCAGCGGTAGGCCCTGACGGAATCCAGGACCGCAACACCACGCTGCCCTACCACCGCTCGGGGCAGTGGCAGGCCCTGACGGGATCCGGGACCGCAACTCCGCGCTCGCCTACCACCGCCCCCGGCCGTGGTAACCGGCGCGTCAGGGTCAGCTCGATGAAACGTGCACACCTAGCGACCCGGCCGACGACAGCCAGCCCGTCCCGCGGAAAGGCGGCAAGAGATATCAAAGCAGTCGGGATCGGGTGTTGTCTGGATCACAAGTTGTCCATAGTATCGAAGTACGTCACTTTGAACGTTTCAATTTGACGTTGCCGATCGGCGCTACTCTCACCACCGAGAGGGGAACCGCATGGGTCCCTCAGCCCTGCGCAGACTGTCCCTACTAGCCATCGTCTCCCTGTTGCCGGTCCTCGCCGCGTCCCCGGTTCAAGCGGCCCAGGCCAAGACCGTCACCGCCCCGGTCGCTCTCACCGGCGCGCACTGGATCTGGTTCAACGAGGGCGACCCCACCGTCGACGCCCCGGCCGCCACCCGCTACCTGCGACGGACCTTCACCGCCCCGGCCGCCCCCTACACCGACGCCCAGCTCGTCGTCACCGGTGACGACACGGTGGACGTCTGGCTCAACGGCACCTGGCTCGCCGGCTCCCAGCGCGGCGCCGACTCGTGGCGTACCGCGATCTATGTGGATCTCGCCGGCTCCCTGATGGCCGGCGACAACACCCTGGTGATCGCGGCGCGCAACGGCGGCGGGCCGGCGGGGGTGGTCGGCCGGGTCAGGATCAATGGCCAGGAGTTCGTCACCGACGGTCAGTGGCAGGCGAGCCAGGCCGTCAACGAGAAGCTCGCGGGCACCTTCACGGGGGCGCGCGACCTGGGCCTGTACGGCATCGGGCCGTGGCTGACGGTCACCGGCCCGGATGCCGCCGCGGCCTCGCCCGTCACCGTCGGTGGGCTGACCACCGAGCGGCGCACGAACCCGGTCGGCATCGACGCGCCGCAGCCGCGCTTCGGGTGGCGGCTGCAGACCGCGACCACGGGCCAGTCCCAGGCCCGCTACCAGGTGCAGGTCGGCAAGGCCAGCGAGGCGGACGTCTGGGACAGCGGCATCGTGCCGAGCACCCAGTCGTCCGATGTGGTCTACAAGGGTCCGGCGCTGACGGCCAACACCACCTACCAGTGGCGCGTTCGCGTCTGGGACGGCCAGGGACGGCCGAGCGGCTGGAGCGCCACGGCCCGCTTCGACACGGGGCTGACCGGCGGCTGGACCGCGGACTTCATCGGCAAGCCGGGCACGGCCAACGTCACCGGCGCGTCGTGGATCTGGTACCCGGAAGGCGATCCGGCGGTCGAGGCGCCGGCCGGAACGCGTTACTTCCGGCGTACGTTCACCAGCGCCACCGCCACCCGGGCGACGCTCGCGGCGACCGGGGACGACACGGCCGACGTGTGGGTGAACGGCCGGGCGGTCACCAGCTCGCCGCGGGTCAACGACTCGTGGAAGCGGGCCCAGACCGCCGAGGTGCAGCTGGTCGCGGGGACCAACACGATCGCGGTCGCCGCGACCAACACCACGGCCAGCCCGGCCGGACTGCTCCTCAAGATCGGCGGCATCGTCAGTGACGCCACCTGGAAAGCCTCTCAGAGCGGACCAACAGGCTGGGAGCAGCCGGGATTCAACGACAGCGCATGGCCGGCGGCGAAGAACACCGCGGCCTACGGCGGCGGCCCCTGGGGCACGCAGGTGGCGGTTCCGAACGCTTCCCCGTACCTGCGCAAAGGTTTTGATGTCACCAAGACCGTGGCACGGGCGCGGCTGTTCACCACGGCGCTCGGGCTGCACGACACCTATCTGAACGGCGCGCGGGTCGGCGCCGAGCGGCTCGACCCGGGCTGGACCGACTACACGAAGAGGTTGCAATACCGCGGCTACGACGTCACCGGCGCGATCAAGCAGGGGCGCAACGCGCTCGGCGCGGTCATCGGGAACGGCTGGTACAGCGGGAACATCGGCTTCGCGGGCAGCCAGCGCTACGGCACGTCGCCCTGGTACTCGGCGCAGCTGGTCATCCAGTACTCGGACGGCACGTCGTCGACCATCAGCAGCGATTCGTCCTGGCGTACATCGACGGCCGACATCCGCGCCGACGACCTCTACGCGGGTGAGGACCAGGACGCGCGCCTGGCCATCGCCGGCTGGAACACGCCCGGCTTCAACGACGCGGCCTGGGCGCCGGTCACCGTGTCCACCGCCACGAAGCCACGGCTGGTGGCCGCGGTCGATCCCGGTGTGGTCGTACAGCAGGAATTGACGCCGCGCGCCATCACCCAGCCCAAGCCCGGCGTCTACGTGCTCGATCTCGGGCAGAACTTCGCGGGATGGAACCGGCTGCGGGTACGCGGAGCAGCCGGCACCCGGGTGACGGTGCGGCACGCCGAGATCCTGAACGCCGACGGCACCCTCTACACCGCCAACCTGCGGGCGGCCCAGGTTACCGACACGTTCACGCTGGCCGGGACGGGCGCCGACGAGGTGTTCGAGCCACGGTTCACCGTGCACGGCTATCGGTACGTGGAGCTGACCGGCCTGCCCGCCGCGCCGACGACGGCCACCCTGACCGGGCTCGCGACCTGGACCGCGGGCGCCGCCACCGGCACCTTCACCACCTCGGATCCGCTGATCAACCAGGTGCAGCACAACATTCTGTGGGGCGCCCGCTCCAACCTGCTCTCGGTGCCGACCGACTGCCCGCAGCGGGACGAGCGGCTCGGCTGGACCGGCGACATCGCGGCGTTCGCGGCCACGTCCACGTTCAATTTCGACGCGTACGGGCTGCTGGACAAGTTCTCCGACGACCTGGTCGACGCCCAGCACGCGGACGGGGCGTTCACCGACGTCGCGCCGGACGTGCTGGGCGGGGCGGGCAAGGCGGGCTGGGGCGACGCGGGCGTGATCGTGCCCTACCAGACCTGGCAGCGATACGGCGACCTGCGCGTGGTCGACGAGCACTACCCCGCGATGGTGCGCTGGGTCGAATACCTGCGGTCCACCGCCGGCGCCGACCTGATCCGCAACCAGGACACGTTCGGCGACTGGCTGAACGTCGACGACGGCACCGCCAACGATCTGACCAGCACGGCGTACTTCGGCTGGTCGGCCCGCCTGGTATCGCGGATGGCGGCGGCCACCGGCCGTACCGCCGACGCTTCCCGATATGGCCAGCTCGCCGACCAGATCGCGGCCGCGTTCACCGCACGCTTCGTCCGCGCCGACGGCACGGTGGGCAGCAACAGCCAGACCGGGTACGTGCTGGCGCTCGCGTTCGAGCTGGTCCCGGCCGCCCGGATCCAGGCGGTGGCCGATCGGCTGGCCGCGAAGGTGGCGGAACGGGGCGGCCACCTGTCGGTCGGTTTCATGGGCGTCGAGGGCCTGCTGCCGGTCCTCGCCGAGCACGGTCACCTGGACACCGCGTACCAGGTTCTTCAGCAGCCCGGATACCCCGGCTGGGGCTATATGAACAGCCGCGGCGCGACCACCATCTGGGAGCGCTGGGACGGTATCCGGACCGACGGGTCGCTGCAGGACCCCGGCATGAACTCCTTCAACCACTACGGTCTCGGCTCGGTCGGCGACTGGCTCTACCGCTCCATCGGCGGCGTGGCGCCCGCCTCACCCGGCTACCAGCGCATCCTGATCGCGCCCCGGCCGGACGGCACCCTGACCACGGCATCGTCGGAGCTGACCACGGCCTACGGCCCGACGGCCAGCGCGTGGTCCAGGTCTGGCGGCACGCTCACCCTGCGCGTGACGATCCCACCCAACACCACGGCGACGGTACGGGTACCCGGCGCCACCGTGACGGCCCCGCCGCAAGCGGTGCCGCTGGGCGGCTCGTCGTACGCGCTCCCGTCAGGCAGCTACACCTTCACCACCCCGGCCTGACGACCACACGATGACCGCCGGGGGCAGCGCCGCCCCCGGCGGTTTCGTCAGGCCGGCCGGATATCGAGCCGATCGGGCGACGGAAGCTCGGCCGGACACTCGCTGCCGGCGGGCCAGAAGCGGATCTGCTCGTCGATCGCCTTGCCGAAGGCGTTGGGTTCGGTGCCGACGCGCAGGTGCGCCGGGAGGAACCGGCCCCGGTCCACTCGATGCCGCCGAGCAGCTCACCCCGCCGCGCGTCCACGATGGTGCCCGTCCACCGAGCCCCGGACACCAGGCGTTGACCCGCACCTCCATCCCCGGCCGAAGTCGGCCGGAAGTCGACGGACGGGCAGCCGCACCCGCAAAGCCCGGCGACGTCACCTGGATCGAGGCGTTCTGTGATGAGCCTCGCCTCCATCCGCCTGTGGACAACCGTCGATTCCGCTGATCCGCGCGATACATTTCTCGCCCACCCTGTGGGCGGGGGCGGTGGCGGTGTGCGCGTTAAATGTCGGTTTTTGCCGGTTCGAGGACCCAGCGGGCGTGGTCGGCCGGGACGACGTTGCTGCCACAGATGATGGTGGCCACGCGCCGGCCGGCGAATCGCGCCGGGTTCTCGAGCAGCGCGGCGATGCCGAGGGCGGCTGACGGCTCGACGACCAGGCCGGCGTGTTCGTAGAGCAGGCGCATGCCCGACTTGATGGACTCCTCGCGGACGAGGCTGACGTCGTCGAGCACGAGCAGCAGATCGTCGAGCACCTCGGGGATCGGGCAGCGTCCCGCCACCCCGTCGGCGATCGTGTCGAGGGAGTCGGTCTCGATCACCGTCCGCTGCTGCCACGACCGGGCCATCGCGGGGGCGCCCAGCGGCTGGACGCCGATCACCTCGACGTCGTCGGCGAGACTGCGCGCGACGTGACCGACTCCGCTGGCGAGCGCCCCGCCGCCCAGCGCGACCAGCACGACCTCGGGCCGCGGACCGTTCCGCAGCAGCTCCAGGCCGATGGTGGCGGCGCCCTCGCAGGTCGCGAGGTCGAGGCTGTCCTCGACGAGGTACATGTCCTGCTCGGTGGCGAGGGCTCGCGCTCGCAGCCGGGCGTCCTCGATGTCTTCGCCGGTCAGCTCGACCGTGGCTCCGAAGGCGGTGATCTGGCGCAGCTTGAGCGGGTTGGCCGAGTGGCTCGCCACCACAGTGACGGCCATTCCGCGACGGGCGCCGCTGTAGGACAGTGCCTGCCCGAGGTTGCCGGCGCTGGCGCAGACCATCCGCGACGCGCCCGCCTCGCCGGCCCGGGTGGCCACGGTCTCGGTGCCCCGGCCCTTGAAGCTGCGCACCGGGTTGAGCGTCTCGACCTTGAGTGTCAGGGTGCACCCGAGCAGTTCACCGAGCGACCGGGCCGGCAGCGCCGGGGTGCCGAGGAACACCGGGTCGATCACGTCCACCGCACGCTCGATGCGGTCGAGACTCAGCCGGCTGGTCATCCGGGGTGACTGCCGATCTTGACTCATCCGGGGTGACTCCCGACCTCGACTCATCCGGCGTGACTGCCGATCTCGACCAGGAGGACGCCGGCCATCACCAGGGCGATGCCCGCGCCCATGGTGCGGGTCAGGGGCTCCTGGAAGGCGAAGCGGGCGATGATCGCGGTGCCCGCGATGCCGACGGCGGCCCAGACGCCGTACGCGACACCCAGCGGGATGCCCTCGCTCAGAGCGAGGGACAGCAGGCCGAAGGAGACGATGTAGCCGGCGACCGAGACGCCGACCCAGCGCAGGCGGCGGAAGCCGTCGGACGCGCGCAGCGCCATCGTCGAGCCGATCTCCAGCGCGATCGCGAACGACAGGAAGAGCCAGCTCATGCGCCATCTCCGGGGGAGTCGGCCGGGGCGGGGTGGGACCCGATCTCGATGAGCAGGACGCCGCCGATGATCGCGGCGAAGCCGGCGCCCATGGTCCAGTTGAGCGGGTCGTCGAAGAGGAACGCGCCGGCCACCGCGGTGATCGCGACGCCACAGGCGGCCCAGATGCCGTAGGCCACGCCGACCGGCAGGCCGCGGCGCAGCACCAGGGCCAACAGCACGAACGACGCCGAGTAGCCGACGGCGACCCAGGCGTACCAGGCCGGATGGTCGAGCGCCGCGCGCAGGGCGAGGCTGCCGCTCACCTCGGACACGATGGCCGCGGCCAGAAAAAGCCAGCTCACTTCGTACCCGTCAGATCGTGAATGAGGGCCAGGACCGCGTCATGGTCGCGGGGCGCGGGCGGGAAGACACCGGTCGCGGCGGCGCCCCACAGGCCGTCGGCGGCGAGGCGGGCCAGGGTGAGGCGGGCGCGTTCGGCGGCGGGCAGGTCGTCGGGCAGCGCGAACCAGGCGGCCATCCGGGTCGTCCACGGTTCGGTCAGGGCGGGGCGGTAGGCGGCCTCGGTGAAGATCGCGTATTCGGCCCGGCTGATGTCGCCGGTCGCGGTGACCTTCGCGTACGCGCCGACCCGCTGCGCCGCGGAAGCGGTCTCGAAGGTCACGCCCCAGGCGCGCAACTGGTCGTGCATAGCGGCCTCCATCCGGCCGGCCGCGTGCTCGATGATGGCCAGCAGGAGCGCCTCGCGGGTCGGGAAGTGGTACATCAGACCCGGCTTGGTCAGGCCGGCCTGGCGGGCCACCGCGTCGAGGGTGATGTCGGCGCCGTCCGGAACCGAGACCACGGCCAGCGCCGCGTCGAGGATGACGGTCTTCGAACTCTGCCTCACCGGGCAAACTTTACCTTCCGGAAGGTAAAGTATTCAACGCGCGGGTGACGGGTATCACGTAGGCATGGCGCGACCCATCTGGACCGGGGCAATCACGTTCGGGCTGGTCTCTGTGCCCGTCGGCATGTACTCGGCGACCCACGAGCACGAGGTGTCCTTCCACCAGTACGAGAAGGGCACCAGCGATCGCATCCGCTACCAGCGGGTCAACGAGCGCACCGGGAAGGAGGTCGACTACGCCGACATCGTCAAGGGCACCGACACCGGCGGCGGCAAGCTGGTCATGCTCGAGCAGGAGGAACTGGACTCGGTGGCGCCCGGCCGGTCCAAGAGCCTCGACCTGCACGCCTTCGTCGACCTCGAGGAGATCGACCCGATCTTCTACCAGAAGAGCTACTACCTCGCCCCCGGCAGCGACGAGTCGGCCAAGACGTACGCGCTGCTCCGCGACGCCATGGCCAAGGTCGGCCGGGCCGCCATCGGCACGCTGGTGATGCGGGGCAAGGAATACCTGGCGGCGATCCGTCCCGACGGCAAACTGCTCGTCCTCGAGACGATGTTCTTCGCCGACGAGGTCCGCGAGCCCGAGGACGAACTGGGCGGCCTCCCGTCCGCGACGGCCAAGCCGGCCGAGATGAAGATGGCCGTGCAGCTCATCGAGTCGATGTCCGGCAAGTGGAAGCCGAAGGACTACCGGGACAGCTACACCGACAGGGTGCAGAAGCTGATCGCCGAGAAGAAGAAGGGCAAGGAGGTCACGGTGGCCGAACCGGCGCCCGAGGCCACCGACGTGACCGACCTGATGGAGGCGTTGCGGGCCAGCGTGGACCGGGCCAAGACCCGCCGTGGCGCCGCCGCCAAGTCAACGCCGACCAAAAAGAAGAGCACCGCCGCGAAGAAAACGACGGCCAAGAAGACGCCGACCAAGAAGACGACAGCCAAGAAGAAGGCCGCCTGAGGTCCCCACAGGGCGGGCGCCTGAACCGCCCCCGCCCTGTGGGCCAAGAGGTCAGCGCAACGACACGGCCGCCGCGGCCAGGTGGCGCAGCGACGCCTCCACCTCGGCGTACCCCCTGGTCTTGAGGCCGCAGTCGGGGTTGACCCACAACCTCGACGCGGGCACCGCCGCCACCGCGAGCCGCAGCGCCCGCGAACCACTTGGTCAGCTCGAGCGCCGGCTCGGCGTCGACCCCACGGGTCATGGCGAAGTAGGTGTCCAGGTCGGACAGTCCCAGGCGGCGGAAGCGGGCCGTGCTCCACGTCGTACGCGCTTGACTTTTGTCAACAGCCTTGCCAACAATCCGGTCAGGTCGGAGGACGCGTACGAGCGTGCGGCTCCACCTCGCCCACGTGACCAGTACCCTGCGCGAAACTCGCGATGAGAACTGAAGGGGAAACCGTGCCCTCCGAAACCGCGCGCCGGATCACCGCCGGCGCCTACGACACCCACGTGCACGTCGCCCCGGACGTGATGAAGCGCCTGGTCGACGACGTCACGCTGGCCCGGCGCTGCGCCGAGACCGGGCTGGCCGGCTTCGTCCTCAAGTCGCACTACGTGCCGACCGCCGAGCGCGCCGAGGTGGTCCGGGGCACGGTGCCCGGCGTCGACGTGCTGGGGGCGATCACCCTGAACGCGTCGGTCGGCGGCCTCAACCCGGTGGCCGTGGAGATCGCCGGCCGGCAGGGCGCCCGGGTGGTGTGGCTGCCCACCGTGGACTGCCGCAACCAGCGGGAGAGCCGGGCCCGGGCCCCCGAGGGCGCCGTGCCGCCGATGTGGGCGCAGCTCCAGGACGACCTGGCCGAGCAGGGCATCATGGCGCCGGCGATCGACGTCGTGGGCGAGGACGGCCAGGTCGTGCCGGCGCTGCGGCAGGTGCTGGCGCTGATCGCCAAGCACGACATGGTGCTGGCGACCGGGCACCTCTCCGGGCCCGAGATCAAGGCGGCCGTGGAGGCGGCGGCGGACGCGGGCGTACGCCGGATCGTGGTCACCCACCCCGAGTTCACCTCGCAGCGCATTCCCGTCGAAGCCCAGCGCGAGCTGGCCGAACGCGGCGCGCTGATGGAGCGCTGCTTCACCACGCCGCACAGCGGCAAGATCTCCTGGGAGCAGTGGTACGCCCACATCCGCGAGGTCGGCCCCGAGCATTCGGTGCTCTCCAGCGACCTCGGGCAGCCGTTCAACCCACCGGTCGAGGACGGCCTGGCCCTGCTCGCCGACCGGCTTCTGGCCAACGGCTTCACCGAGGACGAGATCCACACCATGGCCGTGGTGAACAGCCGCCGCCTGGCCGTCGTCGGCTGACCCCGGCGGCGTTGACAGACCGCTCGTTCGAGTGAAACATTTCAATGCATGATTGCCCGAATTGCCACGGTTCTGATCTTGCTGGCGCCGACTCCCGCGGTGGACAACCACGCCCCGCAGGCGCCGACCGGGCTGACCGTGGGCGATCGGGCCGATCCACTGGGCGTGGAGGGCGCGCCGCAGTTCGGCTGGCTGCCGGTCGACGCCGACCCCGGCGAGGTGCAGTCGGCGTACCAGATCAGGGTCTTCACCGGGAACACCCAGACGCAGGTGTGGGACAGCGGCAAGGTCGTTTCACGGGAAACCGCCTACGTGCCGTACGGCGGCCCGGCGCTCACGCCCGGCGCCACGTATCGGTGGGCGATGCGGACCTGGGACCGGGCCAACGCGGTGTCGGTGTGGTCGTCGAACGCGTACTTCGACACCGCGCTGCCGGACACCCAGTGGCAGGCTTCGTGGATCCGGCGGACCACGGCCGAGGCCGACGACTACACGCTGGCCCGCAAGGAGTTCCGGGTCACGGGCAGCCGGGTCGTGCGGGCGCGGCTCTTCGTGTCGGCGGGGCAGCAGTACCAGGCGTACGTCAACGGGCGCCGGGTCGACGACGGGCCCGCGTTCGCGTACCCGGGCGAGGGGTATTACCAGGTCACCGACGTGACGGCCGACCTGGCGGCGGACAGCCGGGCCGCGATCGGGGTGCTCTACCACTGGTACGGGCCCGGGCAGGGCCGTCCGGCCGGTGCGCCCGGGTTGCTCGCGCGGCTCGAGGTGAACCACGCCGACGGCTCGCGGCAGGTGATCGGCACCGACGCGACCTGGCTGGTGGCCCGCGGGCCGTGGCTGCCGGCGGCGTACCGCAACGGGGACGGGCGCGACTACATCGAGCACGGCCTGCCCGTCCCGTCCGGCTGGGCGTCACCCGGGTTCGCGGCCACCGGCTGGACCGCGCCCTCGGTCGTGGCGTCGCCCGGTCCGCTGCGGGCCCAACGCACACGGCTCGCGCACACCTCCGTTGCTCCCGTGTCGGTGACGACGTTGCCGTCGGGCGCCGTGGTCGCCGACTTCGGCCGGGTCATCCCGGCCGTACCGCGGGTCTCGTTCGCGTCCGGCCTGGCCGGGCGAGTCGTCGACCTGGTGGCCGGGTTCGTGCTCAACGCCGACGGCTCGGTGGCCAACACCCCCGACACCAACCAGGACACCGATCTGACCTATCGCTACACCCAGCGCGACGGTGACCAGACCTTCGAGGCCTTCACCTATGAAGGCTTCCGCTACCTGCAGGTGTCGTCACCGGCGGACATCTCGGCCGTCGTTCAGCACACCGACGCCGACCCCGCCCGGTCGGCCACCTTCACCAGCTCGGATGCCACCCTGAACGCGGTCTTCCAGCTGATGCGACGGTCCGCGCTCTACTCCACGCAGGAGCAGTTCCTGGACACCCCGACCCGGGAGAAGGGCCAGTTCCTGGCCGACGCGGTGAACATCTCCCGCGCCCTGATGGCCGGCTCGGGCGACCGGAACGCGACGGCCCGGGCGATCCGCGAGTTCATCGCGTCGCAGCAGCGCTACTGGCCGGACGGCCGGCTGAACGCGGTCTACCCCAACGGCGACGGCAAGCGGGACATCCCCGACTTCACCGAGATGTTCCCCGGCTGGGTGTGGGACTACTACCAGGCCTCCGGCGACCGTGCCGTGCTGGCCGACGCGTTTGGGGCGTCCTCGGCCATCGCCGGCTACGTGCGCCGCTATGTCGACCCCGCGACCGGCCTGGTCACCCGCCTCGACGGCGGCAGCGGCGCCTACCAGTACGGCATCATCGACTGGCCCAACCGCTACGGCTACGACACCGACACGGTCGCCCGCACCACGGTCAACATCCTCGCCGTCGACGTGCTGCGCAGCACCGCCCAGCAGGCGTCGGCGCTCGGCCGGCCGCAGACCGAGATCGATGCTCTGCGTACGGACGCCGACGCGATCGCCGCGGCGGTGAACAGCCGCCTCCGCCGCCCCGACGGCATCTACATCGACGGCCTCGCCGCGGACGGCACGCAGAGCACCCACGCCTCCCAGATCGCCAACGCCTACGCCATCGCGTACGGCGTCGCGCCCGCCGCCGACCACCCCGTGCTGGCCGACCACCTGGAGTCCCTGAAGCTGCAGATGGGCCCGATGACGGCCGACACCCTGATCGAGGCCCTGCATGTGGCCGGCCGCGACCGGGCGGCGCTCGCCCGGCTGACCGACCCGTCCACCCTGGGCTGGGCCAACGTCCTGTCCCGGGGCGGCACCTTCACGTGGGAGTCCTGGGAGGCGCCGGAGCGCGGCGACAGCATGTCCCACGGCTGGGGCAGCGCCGCCCTGACGTCGGTCCTGTCCGACCTGCTCGGCGTCCGCCCGACGGCTCCCGCCGCCCGTACCGTCGAGATCGCCCCACCCACCGGAACCACCCTGACCAGCGCTTCCGGCACGGTCTGGACCCAGTCCGGCCCGATCACGGTCACCTGGTCGGGCACCAGCGTCACCGCGACCATCCCCACCAACGTCACGGCGACGATCCGCGTCGGCGCGACCGTGGCCACGGTGGGGTCGGGAACGCATACGATCACCGGCTGACGGCGGCGGACGGCTCGACGCTGTTCGAGACCTACCCGCCGGAGGACGTTACCTACGCCACGGTGCTGCCGGCGCCGAGCAGGCCGCCGGGCCGCCCTCGAGGAGTTCGTCCGCCACATGGGCCCGCCGCGCCGCTACACCTTCAACCCCGACGGCACCATGAGCGAGATCCAGCCCGGCGCCTAGGCAGCTCTCGCTGTGCAGGCCGGGCTACTGGAGCCACGACCTGATCGCCGCGAGGCCGGCCGCGGTCAGGCCCACCGCCGGGTCGACGCGCTGCAGCAGCGCCGGCGCCGGGTGGTGGGCCGCCACCCAGGCCCGGTCGGCCTCGCCGATCTCGTCGTCGACCCACACGAACGGCCGGCCCGCAGCCCATCGCGCCAGGTCGCGGGTCTTCCAGTGCAGCCGCGGGTCGTCGTCGGAGTCTGACCACTCGACCACCGGGAGCGGCCCGAACCCGAGCAGAGGTGACAGCACCTCGTTGGCCTCGCCCATCCAGGTGGTCGCCCAGACGATCTCGCATCCGAGAGCCGCCAGCCGAGACCCTTGCTCGGGGTCGAGCCGCGCCAGCAGGGGGTTGCCGCCGCGCTCCGGCGACGTGATGGGTGCGCCTCCGCCGAAGGGCAGAATCGTCCCATCGACGTCGAGAAACAGCAGCGTCACGTCAGGTGGCGGGCGATGAAGTCGCGCCAGCGCGGGGGCGCGGCGGGATCGGTTTCACCATGTCGGCCAGGGTAGCGAGCCAGTTGCTTGTCGCTGGAGCCGAACGCGTCGAACAGCTCCAGCTGGCCGGCCAGCGGGAAGAGTTCGTCCTGCTCCTGGACGTGGAGCAGGACGGGAGCGGTGATCCGGGGTGCGTCTCTCTCGATCCGGGCGCCGGACTCCAGGCCCGCCGGCATCAGGGTGCTCTGCCGGAGGCCGAACTTGCCGAAGACGGCGCAGCGGAAACGGTCGTTGAGGGCCGCGACCAGGGGCAGGCCGAACCGTGCGCCCATGGACAGGCCGATGTAGGCCAGCCGGCCGGTGTCCACGGCACCCGAGGCGCCGACCTCGTCGATGGTGGCGCGCCAGTCGGCGGTCATCTCGCTTGTGGCCGCTGCCGCCGTGGCCGAGCAGCACCAGCGGCGCGGGGGCGGCTGCGGCCGGTGGCCGCCAGAGAGCATGCGGCACACCGGCCATCGCGGTCAGCGCTTCCAGGTGCGGCGGGAGGTGCTGACGATGTTGCCCGCCCGGTCGATGGCGTAGAAGGCGACCGTGAAGGACTTGCCGTACCTGGTGGCGTTGAGGTTCAGGGCGTACGGGGCCTTGGTATCGGAGAGGACCAGCTTGCCGTTGACGCGCAGCTCGACGCGCTGGATGCCGTTCAGGTCGGTCGCGCTCATCGACGTCTTGACCGTGGCGGGGACCTTGGCGCCGCTCGCCGGGGCGGTCACCTTGGTGATTCTCGGCCGGGTGTTGTCCATGATCACCATGCGGTTGAGTTCGCTCTTGTTGCCGAGATTGTCGTGGAGCATCCAGGAGTACACGTAGACGCCGTCCTGGATCAGCACCTTGAACATGTGGGAGTAGACGCCGTTGTTGCCCTTGACCCAATAGGTGAGGCCGTCCGCGTAGACCGACTCGATCCCGGTCTGGTCGGCGGCCGTGATGGTGCTGGTGAACGAGGTGCCGCGCACCAGGGTCCGCTGGGTGGGGGTGGCACTCGACGCTCTCGGGCCGGTGTTGTCGAGCTGGACCTGGAACACCCGGCTGGACATGTTGCCGAGCCGGTCCCAGGCGCGGATCTCGGCCGTGACGACGCGGATCGTCGTGCCGAAGTCGCAGATCACGTCGTCCTGGGTCGCGCACCGGACGCCGTCGACCCACCACTCGACGCGGACGGCGTCGCCCGGCCAGGGGAACACGGCCTTGAGGTGATTGGGGCCCGGCCGCGTGAAGAGCCATTCGTCATGGCCGATCGCGGGGCCCTCGTTGTCAATGATGAAGGTCGGGTCCTGGTACGTGTAGTTGCCGGCCCGATCGACGGCCCGGAAGCGCACGTCGCCGGGCGTCGCCGTGAAGTCACGCTCAAAGACCCACGGCGCTTCGGTACGCCGCTCGAGCACCTCGCCGGAAACGCCGCCGGCCATCATGACGATCTCGGCGACGTCGTCCGCGTCCGGTGTCACGGTGATCGTGGTCGGTCCGTGCACGATCGTGCGCGCGGGCGGCTGGATGGCGATCGCCAGCTTCGTCGCGTCGACCCGCACCCGGGTGGTCGCGTCGGCCACGCGGTCCTCCGTGTCGACGACCCGCACGCGCACGGTCGCCTCCGGGCCGTCCTTCTCGTACATGTAAACGCCGGTGCTCGTCGAAGGCCACCTCGGGACGGTCCGCCGCAGCGACCCGTTGACGAAGATGTACGCCCGGACGATGTCGCCGCTGACGACCGGGTCCAGCCGGAACCACGCCGGGACAAGCTGGCCCTCGGTGAGGCCGGTCGAGAGCACGACCGGCCCTTCGTCGGCGGCGGACGCGGGCGTCGCGGACCCGACCGTCAGCATCATGACCGCGACGACGACCGCGGTGAGACGGCGGATCATCGCTTCCACGTACGCCGGGAGGTGCTGACCAGGTTGCCGGCCTTGTCCAGGGCGTACCAGGCGACCGTGAACGACTTGCCGTACTTGGTGGCGTCGAGGTTCAGGTTGTACGGCGCCTTCGAGTCGGACAGGACCAGGGTGCCGTTGACGCGCAGCTCGGCCCGGGCGATGCCGTTCAGGTCGGTGGCCGTCATCGCGGTCTTGACCGTGGCGGGAACCGTGGCGCCACTGGCCGGAGCGGTCACCGAGGTGATCTTGGGCAGGGTGTTGTCGACGACCACGGTGCGGTAGTAGGAGGTCGGGTTGCCCGCGTAGTCGCGGACCACCCAGGTGAACGAGGTGGCGCCGTCCCGGCCGAGCTTCAGCGGGGCCGAGAACGTGGTGCCGGTGCGCTGGCCGGTGACGTTCAGCGGGGCGCTGAGGTATGCGGTGTCGAGGCCGGCCGGGTCGGTGGCCGTGAGCGTGGTGGTCAGGCTGGTGCCGCGGACCAGGGCCAGGTGGCCGGGGCTGACCCGGGTGACGACCGGGCCGGTGTTGTCGACCTGGATCGAGAAGGTTTCGGTGGTGGCGTTGCCCCAGGGGTCCCAGGCGCGAATCTCGACCGGGACGGCGCGGATCTGGGTGCCGAAGTCGTATTCGACGGCGACCGCGTTGCCGCGCAGGGCGCCGTCGATGTGCCACTCCATCTTGGCCACACTGGTGGCGTCGTCGACCCGGGCGCCGATCCAGTGCTTGCCGGGCCGGGTGACCGGCGGGGCGGCCAGGGCGATGGTCGGGCCCTGCTCGTCCACGACGAAGGCGGCCTCGTAGATCTCCGAGACGTTGCCGAGCTTGTCCGTCGCCCGGAACGTGACGCGGCCGTCGTGGCCGGTGAAGTCGTAGTTGATCACCCACGGCTTCGAGGTCACGCGGGCCAGCTCGGTGCCGTCGGGCGCGTTCATCACGATCTCGGCCACGTCGTCGGCGTCCGGCGTGAGGTAGAGGGCGGTCTGGCCGTGGACCACGCCGCCGTCAAGAGGGGTACGGAAGGACAGCTTCGGCGCCTTCCCGTCGACGCGCACCCGGGTCGTCAACGCGCTGCTGTCGCCGGTCTCGTTGAAGGCGCGGACCGTGACGTCGGCGTCCTTGCCGTCCAGGTCGGCCGGGAACTCGGCGCGCACGGCCGAGTTGGGCCACGGCACCGTGGCGGAGAACCGGCCCGGCACCACCACCTGCACCCGGACGGCGTCGTCGCTGATGATCGGCGTGAAGTCCTTGACCCGGCCGACGAGCTCGCCGTCGGTGAGGCCGGTCGCGCTGACCACCGGCGCGTCCGCGGCGGCGGCCGGAGTGGCGGCGGCCGTGACGAGCAGGCCGGCCACGGCCACGATCGTGGTGAATCCCCGTGTCTTCATGTGTCTTATCGCTTCCAGGTGCGGCGAGAGGTGCTGACGATGTTTCCGGCGCGGTCGATCGCGTAGAAGGCGACCGTGAACGACGTGCCGTACTTGGTGGCGTTGAGGTTCAGGTTGTACGGCGCCTTCGCGTCGGAGAGCACCAGCTTGCCGTTGACCCGGAGTTCGACGCGGGTGATGCCGTTCTTGTCGGTCGCGGCCACGGTCGTCTTCACGGTGGCGGGGACCTTGGCGTTGCTCGCCGGCGCGGTCACCTTGGTGATCTTCGGCGGCGTGTTGTCGACGATCACCGTCCGGCGGAAGGAACCCTCGTTGCCCAGCCGGTCCCGGAGGTACCAGAAGAACGTGTATCCACCGTCGCGGCCGACCGGCAGCCGGGTCGAGTAGGTGCTCGGGTGGTCCACAACCACCGGGTAGCCCAGCATGTCGACCTGGAGGATGCCGGCCGGGTCGGCGACCGTGATCCGGCCGCTGATCTTGCTGCCGCGGACCAGCGCGTTCTGGCCGGGACTGGCCGCGGTGACGGCCGGTGCGGAGGCGTCGAGCCGGATGCCGAACTTCTGGACCGAGTAGTTGTCCCACTCGTCCCAGGCACGCGTCTCGACCGGAACCGTGCGGATCTTCGTACCGAGGTCGGTCCGGATCCGCGTGCCGGTGCCGCGGAAGGCGCCGTCGACGTACCACTCGATGCGATTCACCTTCGACTTCTCGGAGACGTCGGCGTTGAGATACTGCAGGCCAGGCCGTTGGTAGATGCCGTAGGCCATGGAGAGCACCGGGCCCTGGTCGTCGACGGAGTAGCGGGCGGGGTAGATGTCGGAGGCGTTGCCGGCGCGGTCGGTGGCGATGAAGCGCACGTCGCCGCTCTTCCCGATCGCGTCCCAGGAGAAGACCCAGGGCGCCTCGGTACGCCGGGCGATCTCGGCGCCGCTCGCATCGGTCATGACGACCTGGGCGAGGTCGTCGACGTCGGGAAGCACGGTGATCTCGGTCCGGCCGTGGATCACGGTGCCCCGGGCGGGATTGGTGGTCAGCACCGGCCTCAGGACGTCCACGCGCACTCGGGTGGTGGCCTCGGCGCTGGCGCCGTCCACGTCGAACGCACGCAGGGTCAGGCTCACCTCGTGGTCCTGCTCGGCGATCCGGAACGGCACCCGGAAGTTCGCGATCGGCCACCCGGTGCTGCCCCAGCGTTTTGCGCCGTCGACCAGCACGTCCATCCGCGCCACGTCGTCGCTGACGATCGGGTGCAGCTGGTTGAGAAGTCCGAGATATTGCCCGTCGACCAGGCCGGTCGACGTGATCAGTGGTTCGTCGGCGGCGGACGCCGGGGTGGCGGCGCCGGCGATGAGCAGCCCCGCCAAGACAACGACAGAGGCGAATCCCCGTGTATTCACGAGCGGGGATGATACGGCACCGTTCCGTCCACAGGCGACCCGCTTTCCCTTGCGCGGAAAAGGAAAGCGGCGGAAGCGGCAACCCCCGGGCGGTTTCGAGGGGTTCGAGGGTGACCACTCCCGCACGTGGAGCGAAGCGACCCTCGGCGGGAGCAGCGGTCTGCACCACCCACCCCGCTACGACCTCGATCTTGATCTGGTTATTGCAGCCGGAAGCTTTGCGCGGCCGACCCGTTGCAGGCGTACTGGACCAGCTGGACGCCGTCGGCGGTGGCGGCGGCGGGGACGTCGAGACACTTGCCGCTGTTGCGGTTGACGAAGTGGTAGGCGCCGGTGGGCTCGGCGACCGGCTGCCACTGCTGATTGGCGCCGCCGCCGTAGGACCAGGTCTGGATGAGGGCGTTGTCGGCGGCGGAGACGTCCTTGACGTCGAGGACCTGCGCGCTGTTGCCACGGTTGTTGATGCGTACGAAGCCTCCGCTGGTCGGCGCCAGCTGGTACTGCTGCGCGTTGCTGCCGTTGCAGGCGTACTGCTGGATCGCGGTGCCGTTGACCGTGCCGGCGGACCTCGCGTCGACGCACTTGCCGCTGTTCACGTTGGTGATCGACGTCCAGGGCGCGGGGTCGGGCGCCGGTGTGGTCCCGCCGTCGGCGCCGGCCAGCCACTTGATGCCGTTGACCAGGAACTGGTTCTGCTGCGCGCTGGCGAACGTGGACGACGTGCGGGTATTCGTGTCGTAGTTCATCGCGTTGTGGCCGAAGTTGGCGTACAGCATCTTGTAGTTGCGGTTGGTCCAGATCAGCGGATAGAAGCCGCTGGTCCACTGCTGGCTGGTGCCGACCGGGAAGCTGGAGCTGTCGATCGACGCCAGGATGTCGATGTCGGGGTTCTGACGCAGGTCACGGCTCCACGAGTACCACTCGCTGACCGAGCTCGGGAAGGTGGCGGGCAGCCCGGCCATCGACGGGTGCGACCGGTCCTCCACGCGCAGCGTCTCGGCCGTCGGCAGCCACGTGTTGGTGGCGAAGTTCCCGGAGCCCAGGAACGTGTTGTGGTACCAGCTCCACGCGTTGGCGTTGTCGGTGTAGGCGCTCACGTGGAAGCCCATCCAGGCGCCGCCGTTCTGCATGTACGTCTGGAAGGCGGCCCGGCGGTCGGCCGGCGGGCCGTCGTCCAAGAACATGATCACCTTGTACGCGGCCAGGCCGGACGCGCTCAGCCGGCTCCAGTCGGTGGTGGCTTCCCAGGTGAAGCCGTTCGCGGCGGCGAGCCGGGGGAACTGCTCCTTCGCCTCCTTGTCGAAGTCGATGTGGGCGGCGTCCCAGGTGCCGTTGTAGAAGGCGAGCACCTTGAACGGTTCGGCGGCGGCCGCGGGGACGGCCATTCCGGTCACGAGCATCAACGCCAGAGCGACGGCCCGGACGAGCATCTTGGGGGACATGGCATTCATCATCAAACGTCGATGCATGCCTCCACAAGGGAATTGTTAACTTATTTTCCAGTCCGCCTTAAGGCAGTGCGCCCCGGGGTCGACGGCGTGCATGATGCGGCGGCTGACGTCGCCCAGCTGGCGGCGCTGGGCCTTGGTGAGCGGGTCGAAGATCAGGCTGCGCACGGTCTCGACATGGCCGGGAGCGGCGGTGACGACCTTGTCGTACCCGTCGTCGGTGAGGATCGCGAGGGTGTAGCGGCCGTCGGCCGGGTCGGGTTCGCGGCGTACGCAACCACGGTTCTCCAGCCGGGAGATCACCTGGGAGAGCCGGGGCAGCGAGCCCTCGGCCATCTCGGCCAGCTCGCTCATCCGCAAGGTGCGGTCGGGGCGCATCGAGAGCACCGACATCACGAGGTACTCGAACAGCGTCAGGCCGGCGTCCGCCTGCAGCTGCGCCTCCAGCTTCTGGGGCAGGCGGGTCAGCACCGAGGCCACGGTGATCCAGGTCTTCCGCTCGTCGTCGTCCAGCCAGCGCGGTTCCATCCGGCCAGGCTAGCTCATCGGTCACTTGCACCGTTAAGTCACGAACCACTACGGTTCACTTCATACGTTAAGTCAATTCGAGCCGGGAGAGATACATGAACGTCGCGCTCTGGGTCATCGCCGCGGTGCTGGCGCTGGCCTTTGTCGGGTCCGGGCTGGCGAAAATGGTGCAGCCGAAGGAGAAGCTCCGCGAGAACATGGGCTGGGTCGACAGCTACAGCGCCGGCCAGGTCAAGCTGATCGGCCTGGCCGACCTGCTCGGCGGGCTCGGTCTGGTGCTACCCGCGCTGCTCGGGGTCGCCCCGATCCTGGTGCCGATCGCCGCGGTCGGCCTGATCGTCGTCATGCTCGGCGCGATCATCACGCACGGCCGGCGCGGCGAGACGCCGATGGTCATCGGCAACGTCGTCCTGCTGGTGCTCCTGGCCGTCGTGGTCTGGGGCCGGTTCGGGCCGTACGCCTTCTGAGCCTGGCCGGCGCGATCACTACCCCGTTCGCCTCCGCCGCCGAGACCGGCGGCACGTCCGCCGGCGCCCGGCCGTCCGGGGTGGAACGGTGGCTGGACTTCTGGTCCAGCCGCCGCGGCGGCGCCACCAGACGACGGCCGCGGGCGACTGCGCCGACGTCGAGTTCGTGATCGGCGGCTACTCGCAGGGCGCGCAACGGCAACATCACCGGTGGCCACCTGTCCTACACCTCGAACGGCGCGATCGGCCAGGCGGCCACCTTCGCGGCGGCCAAGGTCAACGGCTGACGTCAGGTCCCGCTCCCCCGCCGGGCGGCGCGGCCGGCCCCCTCCACCGCGCCGCCCGGCCCACCACAGTCGCCGAGGTGAATCCGGAGCAGCCTGGTCGTCGTCGCGGCGGCCTGCTCCGGAACGTTGTGCCCGACCCCGTCGAGGCTCACCAGCCGGAACGGCCCCGTGACCCATCGACGGGTCGCCCGCACGCCGGACGGGGCCACGAACGGATCGAGCGCGCCCATGAGAAACAACGTCGGCACGGTCACCGGCTCCGCATAGCCGGTGAAATCGTTGGCCCGGTACCAGTTCAGCGCGGCCGTCAAGGCGCCCGGTTCGGAGAGCCGGCGGAAGTACTCGGCGCATCTCTCCGCCGGCACGCCGGGCAGCGTCGGCGGGCCGGCCGCGAGAATGTCGTTCTCCGGCAACGGGCTCGGCCGCCGAAAGCCGGCCATGTAGCGCGAGGCCTCCTGCTGCACCGGGTCGGTCCGCAACGCCTCGGCGAACGCGCCCAGATGGGGCACCGACATCGCCGTCAGGCTGCGCACCCGCCGGGCGTACCGGGCCGCCGCGACCCAGCCGACCGCCGCACCCCAGTCATGTCCCACCAGGTCGAACCGTCGCCAGCCGAGTGCGTCGGCCATCGCCCGGACGTCGGTGACGGCATGATCGAGCCGGTAATGGTCCACGCCGACCGGCCGGACACCCGGCGAGTAGCCCCGCAGGTCGGGCGCGACCGCTCGATAACCGGCCGCGGCGAGCCCGCGCAGTTGGTGCTCCCAGGCGATGCCGAACTCGGGAAAGCCATGGAGCAGCAGCACCGGACGGCCGCGTCGTGGTCCGGCCGCGACCGCGTCGAACGTGCCGGCAGCGGTCCGGATGCGAAGGTCGGAAAGAGGTGGTTGCCCGGCCGCGGCCGCCGGGGTGTGCCCGGCCACCGCGACACCGGCGACCACGGCCGCGCCGAGCTTGACGAAACCGCGACGAGAGGTGGATATCGACATGGGTCGAGCATCCCGCCGGGAACCGGTGCGAGAACATCGTGCTGACTCCCGTTCCGAAGGGGGTGCCAGCACCACGGCCGGCGCGCCGACGCTCGTGGTGATTCGCGGGAATTCCGGGAGCGGCAAGACCACAACTGCGCGGGAGGTGCGCTCGCGGTACGGGCGTGGGTGCGCTCTCGTCGAGCAGGATCACCTGCGCCGCATCATCCTGCGGGAGCACGACGAGCCGGGAGCGGTGGCGCCCGCCTTCATCACCGCGACCGTGCGCTCGGCACTGGGCCTGGGCTACCACGTGGTGCTCGAAGGCATCCTCCACGGCGCGCGGTACCGGGCCGCCCTGCTCGACCTGCTCGCCACGCATCCCGGGCCCGGCCACGTCTTCTACCTGGACATCAGCTTCGAGGAGACCGTGCGGCGGCACGCGACGCGGGGAGACCGCGGGTTCACCACGGAGGACATGCGTGATTGGTACGTGGAACGCGATCTGCTGGGCGTACCCGATGAGGTTGTTCTTGATGAGGGCAGCGGTCTGGCGCGGAGCGTGGCGACGATCATGCGGGTGAGCGGGCTGGACCGGGAGGCAGCGTGGACGCCGTGCCCGGTGACCTGCCCGCGCTGTGCCGAGAAGGCGTCACTCGCGCATGGCCATGGCAACGCCTAGAGCCCGGGTGTCGACGATCTCGGAGCCCATCCGGCTGGTGACGTAGGCGAAGGTGCTGTGTGCGCCCAGGTCGGCGATCGCGAGCGAGCCACCGTTGCCGCCCCAGGCCAGCGTCTCGGGGCTGAAGCCGCCGACGGCGAAGCCCAGGCCCCAGCGGATCGGGAAGCCGAGCACCAGGTCGGTGCCCTCGACCTGCACCTCGAGGGCGCGCCGGGCGCCGGCCTCGGAGATGACCGTCCCGGTGGTCAGGGCGGTGAGCGCGGTCGCGATCGAGCGGGCGTTGCCGTGGCCGTTGGCGGCCGGGATCTCGGCGCCGCGCCAGGCCCGGGTCTGCGTCTCGGACACCGGGATGGGCGGGTTGGTGGCCGCGTTCACCTGGATCTCGCTCTGCTCGAAGCCGCTGATCGGGGTGGCCGGCGGGATCAGGGCGGCCACCCGGTGGTCCTCGGCGGCCGGCAGCCCGATGTGGAAGTCGGCGCCGAGCGGTTCGGCGATCTCCTCGCGGAACACCGTGCCGAGGGTACGGCCGGTGATCCGGCGGACGACCTCGCCGATCAGGTAGCCCTGGGTGGCGGCGTGATAACCGGAGGCGGTGCCCGGCTTCCACCACGGCTCCTGCGCCGCGAGCAGGCCGGTGGCCTTCTCCCAGTCGTACAGGTCGGCGGTGGCCAGCGGCTCGCGCCAGCCGGACAGGCCGGACGAGTGGCTCAGCACCTGGGCCATGGTCACGTCCTGCTTGCCGGCCGCGGCGAACTCGGGCCAGTAGCGGGCCACCGGCGCCGTGACGTCGAGTTCGCCCCGGTCGGCCAGGAGCAGGGCGGTGGCGGCGGCCATCGTCTTGGTCGTCGAGTAGACGTTGACGATCGTGTCCCGTTCCCAGTCGCCCGCCCACGCGTCGACGACCGGTTCGCCGTCGACGATGACGCAGACGGCGGCGCCGCCCTCCTCGACCGTCGCTTTCATGGCCTGTTCCACACGCTCACGCATGGCGACAGTCCTACCTGACGGCCGAGGGGACGGCGATCGCTTTCTCAGACGGGCGCGTCGGCGATCCAGAACGTGGTGACGGTCCGGTTCGAGACGTTGTCGATCATCATCTGCCAGGCCGGCTCACGGACCTGGAACTTCGGGAAGTGCCAGCCGTACGGGCCCCGCGGGTCGTTGCTGCCGCGCAGCAGGCTGACCACGGTTCCGGTCGTCGTGACAGTCAGAAACTTGCCCGACGTCGGGTGCCGGTAGACGACCTTGTTCTCGCCGACGTTGCCGGACGACTTGACCCACTCGGGGTCGAGGTGCCACTGCTGACGCCACTTCGACTGGGCGCTGAACGCGTCCGACACCACCAGGCGCGGCACGTCCGAGTTGACCGTGACGCCGCGGGTGTGCGGGGTGCCGTACACCGTGTCGGTGACCGTGAAGACGTGACTGGTCTCCGAGTACGAGCTGGCGATGGTCGACGTGCCGCCCTGCACCGTGCCGCCGTTCGGGATCGCCACGTTCTGGCCGTCCGCGCGGGTCTGGTACTGCGAGTACATGTCGGTCTTGTCGTAGCTGTACCGGCCCGGGCCGACCAGGATCCGTACGCCCTGGTTCGACCAGGTCAGGCCGCCCGCGCGGTCCTCGTGGCCGTGCGCCCGGCGGGGCGGGCCGAAGCGGACCGTGTAATGCGGCACGGTCGGGTCGGTCCAGCTCTTGAACCGGCCGATCGCCCAGCCGGCGTCGGTGTCGAGCAGGCCGCGGTTCGCCTTCAGATCGAGCGGCCGGCCGGCCACCTCGTCCGAGTCACCGATCTGCGGGATGATCCCGTCCGGCTCGGTCATGAAGCTGTACGCCCGGAGCGCGTCGTTGACCGTCTTGCGGATCGCCGTGGCGGCGGCCGGGTTGTCGCCGCGAGCCTCCAGCGCGACCGCGGCCTGCTCCCACAGCACCGCGTTGCCGCCCTGGTAGGCCGACGACTGCTCGAACGAGATGCCCATCTTGGAGAATGATTCGGGCGCCTCGTCGACGATCCGGTCGACGCCCTTCTGGGCCCAGGTCGGCCGGTTGCCGACCAGTTCGCTGGCCCGGATGAGCTGGAGGTTGGCCATCAGGCCGTGGTTGTGCACCGGGTAGTTGGGCGGGCCGTAGTAGCGCCACCCGAACAGCACGTTCACGTTGGCCGTCATGCTGGACATCAGCAGGGTGACGGGTGGCTTGGCCAGCGCGAACAGGCAGTTCAGCGTCTCCAGCCGGCGCAGGGCGGTGCCCTCGTCCCAGCCGTAGTCGTTGGTCTGCGGGTCGGGGCTCTGGGTGTGGAAGGCGATCGCCTGCTGGATCAGCGCGTTCAGCGACTCGGTCTGGCCGTCCTGGGCCGCTCGGCGGGCGAGCGGCTTCATCCACATCAGGCCCTCGAAGTTGAGGCGCCAGGTGGGGTCGGTGACCGGCGGGTTGCGCCACATCGAGGCCGGGATCTTTCCGACCGTGAACGGCGCCGCGGGCGCCATCGTGACGACGATCGGCTCACCGTCCGGCACCGGGTCGGCCGCCGGGTTGCCGCACCGCGCGTCGGCGGTGGGGTCGTCGGCCGCGGCGCGGGCCGCCTTCTGGGTCGATTTGTCGGCCGGCCCGTAGACGGCACGGATCGCCGCCGGGTCGTCGAGTGACAACGGGTCAATGCCCATCTTGTGGGGTTTTGGGGGTTCAGCCAGGGCCGCCGCGTTCGCGGGGACGGCGAGTGCCACAAGGCTTATACCGGCGGTGAACCCGGTTGCGAGCTTCTTGAGCATGTCCATGATGGAGGTCATCCAACTGGCGATTTCCATGATCGGCCACCCCACGTTCGTCCATAAATCCGTGACGTTGGTCATCGATTACGGGGTGGCGCGGGGCGAGATGCGTCAGGCTGGGGTGCATGACCGTTTATTCCGCCGAACCCGCCCGCTACGACGCCATGGAATACCGCCGTACCGGTCGCAGCGGCCTCAAGCTGCCCGCCGTGTCGCTCGGCCTGTGGCACAACTTCGGCGGTGACAAACCGCTGGAGACGCAGCGGGCGATCCTGCGCCGGGCCTTCGACCTCGGCATCACGCACATCGACCTGGCCAACAACTACGGGCCGCCGTACGGCTCGGCGGAGGAGAACTTCGGCCGGATCCTGGCCACCGACTTCCGTCCGTACCGGGACGAACTGGTTGTCTCGACCAAGGCCGGGTACGACATGTGGCCCGGCCCGTACGGTGACCACGGCTCCCGCAAGTACCTGACCGCGTCGCTGGACCAGTCGCTCCGGCGAATGGGCCTGGATTACGTGGACATCTTCTATTCGCACCGCTTCGACCCGGAGACTCCGCTGGAGGAGACGATGGGCGCGCTCGACGCGGCGGTCCGGGCCGGCAAGGCGCTGTACGTGGGCATCTCGTCGTACTCGCCGGAACGCACCGCCGAGGCCGCCGCGATCCTGCGCGAGCTGGGCACGCCGCTGCTGATCCACCAGCCGTCGTACTCGATGCTGAACCGCTGGATCGAGGGCGGCCTGCTCGACACGCTGGAGCGCGAGGGCGCCGGCTGCATCGCCTTCTCCCCGCTGGCCCAGGGCATGCTGACCGACCGCTACCTCAGCGGCGTACCGGCCGACTCCCGCGCCGGCGCCGACAAGTCGCTATCCACCGACCTGCTCAGCGACGACAACCTGGACAAGATCCGGGCCTTGAACAGCATCGCCGAGCGCCGCGGCCAGACCCTGGCCCAGCTGGCCATCGCGTGGGCGCTGCGCGACAGGCGCATGACCTCGACGGTGCTGGGCGCGAGCAGCGTCAAGCAGCTCGAGGCGAACGTCGCGGCCCTGCGGAACACCTCGTTCAGCGACGACGAGCTGGCCGAGATCGACAAGTACGCCACCGAGTCCGGCATCAACCTCTGGGCCAGCTCCAGCGACGCCTGACCCACCACCTCACGGCGCCGCGAGTCGGTGACCATCCGTGCATCATCCCCGAGCTCGCGGGTATCCGACCGGTCATGACCACCGAGAACGCGGGCCCCAGCACCGACCAGCACGTCACCGGCGTGGCCGAGTCCGGCGAGTTCACCACGGACAAGCCGCCGCGCTCGGACACCCCGCCGGACGGCAGCAGCAACGCGGGCATCAATGAAACCAAGGCCAACCGGCCGGACACCGAGCCGCCGGCGAACCAGAACCAGAACTAGACACGACGCCGTCCTGCTCAGTGGTCCTCGTGGCTGATCTTGGCCACTGAGCCGTGCGCGGCCTCGACCGTGTAGCGGCGGGCCGAGTCGGCCAGCTTGTCCAGGGCGGCCTCGACGAGGTCGATGCCGAGGACGTCGGCCAGGCGCGTGAGATAGATCGTGACGTCGCCGATCTCCGCGCGTACTCTCGGACCCAGATCTTTGTCGGCCATCACGGCCGCGGACTGTTCGGGCGTGAGCCACTGCAGCTCCGCCAGGAGTTCGCCCACCTCGCCGGCCAAGGCCATGGCCAGGTTCTTCGGCGTGTGGAACTGTTCCCAGTTACGCTCCTGCGCGAAGACGCGGACGCGTGCGGTCAGTTCGATGATCGATGACAACGACTTCTGCTCCTCACCTCGATCAAGGGAATGCTTTGGCACCCACCAACGACAATGCTGCCAAGCTGGCAGTGCTCATCGATGCTGACAACGCCCAACCGGGCATTGTCGAAGCGTTGCTGGCGGAAATCGCCACGTACGGCACCGCGCACGTCAAGCGGGCGTACGGCGACTGGACCGCGCCCAACCTCAAAGGCTGGAAGGACCAGCTGCTGGCCCAGTCGATCCAGCCGATGCAGCAGTTCGCGTACACACACCGGAAGAACTCCACCGACTCCGCCATGATCATCGACGCGATGGATCTGCTCTACGCGGACCGGTTCGACGGCTTCTGCATCATCTCCAGCGACAGCGACTTCACCCGCCTGGCCTCCCGTATCCGGGAGTCGGGGCTGATCGTCTACGGCTTCGGCGAGCGCAAGACCCCCAAGGCGTTCGTCTCCGCGTGTGACAAGTTCATCTACGTCGAGAACCTCCAGGAGCCGTTGACGCAGCCCGAGCCGCCGGAACCGGCCAAGGTCAGCCCGTCCGTGGTGAAGCAGGTGCGCAACGCGGTCGAGGCGGCCTCGGACGAGGACGGCTGGGCCATGCTCTCGCATGTCGGGCAGATCCTCACCAAGCAGAGCCCCGACTTCGACCCCCGCACGTACGGGTTCGGCAAGCTGAGTGACCTGGTGACCGCGATCAAGCTGTTCGACCTCGACCGCCGGGAGGCCGGCTCGGGCAAGCACGCGGTCATCTACGTGCGGGACCGGCGCCGCCGTACCGAAAAAAGCTAACGTGGCAGCATGAGCGAGCGAGTCACCAACTGGGCCGGCAACATCGTCTTCGCGGCCGATCGGGTGCATCGCCCCGCGTCCGTCGCCGAACTGCAGAAGCTGGTGGCCGGGGCCGAGCGCGTCCGGGTGCTGGGCAGCGGCCACTCGTTCAACCGCATCGCCGACGCGCCCGGCGGCGACCTGGTCTCGCTCGCGAACCTGCCCCGCGTCATCGAGATCGCCGCGGACAAAAGCCAGGTCCGGGTCGACGGCGGCATCCGGTACGGCGACCTGGTCGGCGAGCTGAACGCGGCCGGCGTCGCGCTGCACAACACGGCCTCGCTGCCGCACATCTCGGTGGCCGGCGCGATCATGACCGCCACCCACGGCTCCGGCGAGCGCCATCAGAACCTGGCCGCCACGGTCTCGTCGATCGAGCTGGTCCGGGCCGACGGTGAGCGGGTGGTGCTGCGCCGGGGCGAGCCCGGCTTCGCCGGCTCGGTCGTCGGCCTGGGCGCGCTGGGCGTGATCACCGCGCTCACCCTCGATCTCGTCCCGGCCTTCGAGATCCGGCAGTACGTGTACGACGACCTGACGCGCGATTCGCTCGGCGACCACCTGGACGCCGTGCTGGGCGCCGGTTACAGCGTCAGCCTGTTCACCAACTGGGCCACCACCACGATCAACCACGCCTGGCTGAAGCGCCTCGACGAGATGCCGGCCGGCCCGTTCTTCGGCGCGGCTCCCGCCGACGGCAAGCGCGGCCCGATCCCCGGCATGGACCCGACGAACGCCACCGACCAGGGCGGCGTCCCCGGCCCGTGGCACGCCCGCCTGCCCCACTTCAAGCTGGAGTTCACCCCGAGCTCGGGCGCCGAACTGCAGTCGGAATACATGGTGCCCCGGTCACACGCGCTGGCGGCGATCGACGCGGTGGCTTCGGTCCGCGACCAGATCGCCCCGGTCCTGCAGGTCAACGAGATCCGCACGGTGGCCGCCGACGACCTGTGGCTGAGCATGAACTACCAGCAGGACAGTCTGGGCCTGCACTTCACCTGGATCGCCGACACCGAGGCGGTGCTGCCCGCGGTGCGCGCGCTCGAGGAGGCGCTGGCCGACCTGTCCCCTCGGCCGCACTGGGCCAAGGTCTTCACCATGCCGGCCGAGACCATCCGCGGCCGCTACGACCGGTTCGCCGACTTCACCGAGCTGGCCGCGTCCTACGACCCGACCGGCAAGTTCCGCAACCCGTGGCTCGACGACCTGCTCAGCTGAGTTCGTCCAGGTCGCAGGTGGGCACGGCGATCCAGCCTTCGGTACGCGCGGCGGCGCGCTGGGGCTCGTTCGGTGCAAGGGTCCGGCCGAGGGCGGCGGCCCGGGCGGCCAGCGCGGCGACCACCGCGTCGAAGGCGTCGTGGCTGCGCCGGCACAGTGGCTCGAAGTCGCCGAGGTCGAGCCACGGCGCCGCCGCGACGAGGTGGTCGAGGAGGCTGCCCTGGCCGGCCTTCTTGTAGCCGCTGTGCGGCAGGCCCCACCGGTGCAGCGCGGCCGCCGGATAGACCTCGACGATCACGCCGTCGCCGGTGCGGTCGACCGGGCCGAGCCGGGCCAGCAGGCCGGCGCAGCGGAAGGCGACGTGGGCGATGAGGTCGGCCGACACGCTGAGCGGGTTGGGGCCGGGGCGGTCGCGGAGCAGCTGGTCGGTGACCCGGTAGGCGAGGTCGCGCCGCGGCGGGACGGGCGCCGTCACACGTCCCGTTTGATGGTCGGCGACGAACGAGACGAATGCCGCCGGCCAGCCCAGCGGGCAGTCGATCCCGGCCTTGCCGACCCGCCCGATGTCGGCCGCGATCCGTTCGTCCGTGACGCCGAGGGCCAGCTCACGCAGCGTCGCCCGGCCGTCCGCCCACTCGACCAGCGCGACCGCGGTCCGCTCGTCGGCGGCGGCCAGATCTACACCCAGGGTCAGCACGGTCACACTCTAAAGTGAACGACGTGCGGGCGGGCGCGCCTGACCGGTGATCAGCCGACCAGCACGATGAAGACCAGCAGATAGCCGAGAATGGCCACGGCCAGAGCGGCCTGCATCAAGCGATGTTTGATCCAGCTCGCCCGGGACATCGCGATCAGCTGGTGAGCGACCTGTGAGAATTGCTCGTCAATGGTGAGCGCGGCGAGCTGTTGGGAAAGATCATCATTCTGCCGTACGCGGAGATCGCCGAAAAAGATCGTTCCCGGCCGGTGGCCTCGCCGCCGCGGGTCACCCAAGAGCGGAAAGGTGGCCGTGGCGGCCAATAGCGCGCCGGCCGCACAAAGAATCAACGCGATGATCAGAATGGCCGCCGGCCAACCGCCGAGCCCATGGAGATAACTGCCTTTCTGGGCGCGGGCGGTCAGGACGCCGGCCAGCACCGCGCCGTCCATGGCCAGGAAGATCGAGGCCTTGGCGTCGGCCTTGCCGGTCCAGCTCTCCTGCGCCGCGTGGCTGCGCCAGGCGATGTCCAGATTCAGGCGGGGGTCGGTGACAGCCGGACGACGGGTTCGTGACTCTACGCTCACGCCCGCAGTGGTATCACCGGCACGCCAATCGTCACAACACCAATGACGCATTCTTTCTATCGGGGTCGTGCGTTCGTCCAGAAAACCCGTACCGAGCATTGTTCACCCTGTTCAGCCGGCTTTTCGACCGAGACGATCGGACGGTTGATCAGCGACCCGGACCGCACCGACAATTTCTCCGGCGAACGGTCCGGCTGTCACCTTTCGGTCACGCTCGACGATCAGGACGCCGATTCCGTCATTTGCGGTTTTCGCGCTCTCGCATATGTAGTTCGCTGAGCGCCGCTAAAGATGATCAGAGGCAGGAGAATACGGTGGCGGGACGTGTGGCGATGGGACGCCGGCCGCTGGTGTCGGTTGATGCGAAGGGCTACGGCTCGGCGACCGGCCGGCGGCAGGTCGCGTGGCAAGTGGGACTCACGGACATGCTGGCGGCGAGCGCCGAGGCGGCGGGACTCCGCCGGGCCGAGTGGGCCTGTCAGCAGGGCGGGGACGGCGAACTGGCCGTCCTGCCGGCCGATGAGCCGGAGAACGTGCTGATCGACGACTTCCCCCGGGAACTGGCCGACCAGCTGGCCGATTTCAACGAGGACCGTCGCGACGACGCGCGGCTCCGGCTGCGGCTGGCCATCCACCACGGCGTGGTGGAGCCCGCGGCGAACGGTTACGCCGGCGCCGGCGCGGTCGTCGTCAGCCGGCTGGTCGACGCCCCGGCCACCCGCGCGGCCCAGGTCGCCGCGCCGCGGGCCGATCTGGTGGTGATCCTGTCCAACCCGGTGTTCGTGGACACCGTGGCCCAGGGCCACACCGCGTTGCGGCCGGGCCGGTTCCGCCGGGTCGTGGTGACGAACAAGGAGTTCAGCGAGGACGCCTGGCTCTACGTTCCCGGGTTCGACGTGCACCAGCTGGATCTCGACCGCACGGGCTCGCCGACGGCTGAAGCGGGCGAGAAAGCCCCCGGCAAGCCCCGCAACCGCAAGCCGGCCGATGATTCGCCGCGCCGGACGCCGCGCAACCGGGCCGACATCGTCAACGTCTTCAAGGGGACCGTCAACGCCGGGGTGATCGGCGTCCACAACGGTGACGTCCATGGCTGAGCCCGACGACGAGACGTCGGCGTCCACCACCGAGGCGGGCGACGGCGACCAGACCAAGCCGCCCGGTGAGAAGGCGAAGCCGCCCAGGGAGCCCGGTGGCGGCGGCAACCGGGACGCGAAGAAGATCGCCGAGGTCATCAACTTCTTCCAGGGACAGGTGCACGCCGGGACCATCGGCAAGTCCGGCGGGGCCGGGGGCGATGCCCGCGGCGGTCGTCGAGCCGCCACCGGCCGGCTCGACGACGAGGAGATCCGCCGGGATCTTCGCCACTACTGCCGGCCGGACGCCTACGACGACGCCATCGAGAGGCTGACCCGCGACCACGTCGTCGCCCTCTGTGGACCGGCCGGCCTCGGCAAACGGGCCGGCGCCGTCAGCCTGCTGCGTGAGGTCACCGGCGGGCAGCTGGTCGTGCTCTCCGCGGTCAGCGACTTCAAGCAGCTCTCCACCCGGTCGTACGACCGGGGCAGCGGCTACCTGATCGTCAACCGCAGCGAGGGCGACAAGGGCTCGGAGGCCGACTTCGCCTGGCGTACGGTGCGCGGTCAGGTTCGCGACGCCGGCGCCTTCCTGGTGGTGACCACGCTGGCCGAGGTCGACCCGCAGGTGCAGGCGGTTCGTCAGCTCGCCTGGCGGCACCCGGACAGCACCACCATGGCCAAGGCCTACCTGGCGGAACGGGATCTGCCCGCCGACGAGATCACCCGCATCGTCGAACGCCTCGGCGCCGAGCTCCCGATGACCGAGATCGCCGGTGCGCTGATCCGGATCCGGGACGGCGAAACGGTCGAGGCGGTGCTCGACAGCCTCGCCGAGACGTCGGCCCGGCGGGTGCGGGACTGGTTCGACGCGCACACCACGGAGAAGGACCTGGCCATGGTCCTGGACGTCGCCGCGATGGCGATGCTCGGCGAGGTGACCCACCGCGAGTTCGAGGCACAGCGGGCCGGGCTCGAGGCGGCCATGTGCCGCCACGGCGTGATCAAACCGGTGGCCGGCCGGAAGAAGGAGGCGGCCGAGCCCGGCGACCTGAACCGGCGGCACCGGCGGACCAGCGACGACGGCCTGCTCGTGGAGCGGCAGGTGGTCAGCCGGACGAGCGTACGGAAGGTGCTGGATTTCCGGACCGAGACCTACCGTGAGCACGCGCTGGCCGAGCTCGCCCGCCGGTTCGAGATGCCGTTCTGGAACGCCACCGCCGAGTGGCTGGCCGGCATCGTCATCGCCCACGGGCCGGTGGCCGAGGTCGCCATCGGTCTGGGCCTGCTCGCGGCCGCCGACTTCGACGAGGTCGAGCTCTGCTACCTGACGCCGTGGTCGAAGGGCGAGATCGGGCCGCACGGGCAGGTGGTCGCGGTCTACGTCCTCTGGGTGATGTGCTTCAAGGAAGAGACCATGCCGATCGCGCTGAAGGTGGCCAAGCACTGGGCCAACCACGGCGACGGCGAGCAGCGATGGACCGCCGCCATGGCCTACAGCGGCGAGGTGGGGTCGCGCGAGCCGGCCCAGGCGATCAAGCAGCTGTGGCAGCTGATCTCCAGCTCGGGGAGCGGGTACGAGCAGGCCTGTTTCGCGATGGCGGTGCTGTTCGGCACGCTGATCGGCACCGCCGACGCCCGCAAGGTGCTCTCCACCCTGGTCCGGCAGGTGCACCGCGTTCCGGAACGCCGGGAACACCGGGTGCTCGTCGAACGCGCGCGGCACGTGCTGGCCGAGCTGCTCGCGCTGCGCGAGAACCAGCATCACGTCCCGGTGACTCTGCTCTACGTGGAGCAGGCCCTCGAGGACGAACCGGATCCGGCGGCCGCCCGGCTCGAACGCATCGCGCTCGTGTCCCGCCTGTGGGCGGACGGCATCCGGTGCCGGCCCTACCGGGCCGAGGTGCTGGACGCGCTGTGGCAGGGGCTCAGTCGCCTGGACCACGTCGCCGAGGACCCGATCCGGCTGGCCACCCAGCTGGGCGAGGCGCTCGTGCGGGCGCTGCCGGCCGACGAGGTCGACGACTTCTACGACGACCTCCGGACGGCCGGCCACCGGCGACGCCTGGGCAGCAAGAACAAGACCAAGCAGAGCAACCGGCCGGCCCTGGTCCTGCTCGACGTGGTCAGCCGTTACTACCGCCGCAAGGCCAGTTGAGAAGGCACGTGATGAGCGCATATCCGATCGTCCGCAGTGAGCATCTCGATCCGGCCGCCCGGCGCGGCCCGTTCGGCCTGGGCCGCAAACGCCGGGAACACAGCGACCTGCCCAAGGCCGGCGCGCACGAGGTCTGGGTGTACCGGGTGGACGGACGCTACGTGGTCAACCACGGTGAGTTGTCGCCACGGGACGACGACGTGGTGCGGGCCGACCTGGTGTGCCTGGTCGACCGCGGCGACGGGGTGGTGGTCACGGTGGATCTGACCATCCCGTCGGCCGACGGCACGGAGTTCGCGCTGCGGGTGTCGTTCAGCTGCACCGTGCTCGATCCGGCTCGCGTGGTGCGCGACAACCTGGACGCCAAGGCGGCCATCCTGGCCTACCTCCGCCGGGACTCGAAGCTGGGTCACCTGGCGCTGAACTACCGGATGGACGACCTGACCCAGGTCCGCAACGACGTGGCCGCACGGATCCGGGCGTACGCGGAAGTGAAGCCGCCGGTCATTCACGGCCTGATGCTCAGTTTCGTCGGCGTGGAGATCCCCACCCCGCAGGAGGTCGCCGACTTCCACCGCAAACGCCGCGACGCCGGGTGGGACGACCAGCTCCGCAAGGACGGCAACCAGTTCCGCCGCCGCGATCAGCTCGAGGAGGACCGGCACGAGCAGGTCCTGGCCGGGCAACGCCGGAAGGGCAAGCACGCGACCGAACCGGAGGACCAGGACCACGATCAGGGTCAGCGGGCGCGGGCCCTGCAGTTCGCACGGCAGGAGGCGGAGTTCGCCTTCGAGGCGTTCGGCGAGGATCCGCGGCGGGCGATGCTGTACGCCGAGGCCCGTGGCCAGGTCGACGCCAAGGACGTCGCCGAGTCCATGATCTCCGACCGCCGCGAGCAGGACCTCTACGCCCGCGAGCAACGGCAGCTCGACCGCGAGGACGAGCGCAAGGCGCTGGACTGGCAACAGCAGGACGCCACCGCGCGCCGGCACGAGTCCCGCGAGGAACGGATGGAACGCGAGCGGTTCGAGCGGGAGGCCTGGCTGGAGGCCCAACGGGCCAAACGCGAGGACAAGCGGGCCCGGCGGGCCGAGGACCGCGCCGACCGCAACCGGCAACTGGAGATCAAGCTGGACGTGCTGCGTGAGCTGGCCAAGAACGGCCACCTCGACATGGTCAACCTGAAGGTGGAGCAGTTGGTCGCCGACATCTCCGGCACCGGGCTCGCCGCCGGGAGCGCGGAGCTGCCGGGCGGCGCCGCCACCCCGATCGAGGCCGGCCGGACCGACCGGGACCCGTCGGACTCCGACGACGAGGCCATCGACGTGGACGTGGAAGTGCGGGATGAAGATGACGACTGACACGGTCGAACTGCCCCGGATCCGGCTGTCCCCCGAGGACCTGGGCCGGGCCACCACCCAGCCGACCGTCGCCGACCGGCGCCCGGTCGAGCCGGACCCGAGCGTCGCCGTGCTGCCACGGCGGCTGATCGGCATTCGTGAGGACATCCTGGACTGGGTCCCGGAGGAACGGCCGCGCTACACGCGGCTCGGGCTGATCCTGGTCAACACCGGTCTGATGGCGGCGATCTCGCTGTTCGTCGCGGTGCAGCGGGTGCTCGACGTGCCCTGGCCGGTGATCGTCCCGATGGCGCTGTTCTGGGGCGTCCTGGTGCTGGCGATCGACAGCTGGATGGTGTCCAGCACGCACGGCTCGACCGGACACAAGCGCTGGCTGATGTTCGTGCCCCGGCTGATCATGGCGGTCCTGCTCGGCAGCGTCATCGCCGAGCCGCTGGTCCTGTGGATCTTCCACCCGGCGATCCACGCGAACGTCGAGCACGATCGCCAGGAGCAGATCCGGACCGAGGCCGGCCTCTGGGCCCGGTGCAACCCGGCCACCGGCGGCAGCACGGCGGCCGTGCCGGAATGCCACGACTATCAGCTCGGCGTGGACGGAACGGCGGCCGCACAAGGAAGTCTGGTGAACCTGAGCGCCGAGCGGGACAAGCTGTCCGGTGACGTGACCCGGCTGAACGACGAGCTCGACGTGAAGCAGAAGTTCGCGCAGGACGAGTGCGCCGGGGTGAAGCGGGACGGCACGTCCGGCCGGGCCGGCAAGGGCTTCCGCTGCGACCGGGCGACGCAGGTGGCCGACCGGTTCCAGCGGGAGATCGACCTGCCCGCCAAGCGGGCGCGCATCACCGAGCTCGACACGCAGATCAACGCGCAGACCGGCACCCTGGCCGGCCAGCAGAAGTCGCACAGCGACGTGGTGGCGCAGGGGATCAAGACCAAGGTCGACGCCTTCGCGGGGAGCTTCGGCAAGATCGACATCATCGACGAGGCGCGGGGCCTGGAGCGGCTGTCCGACGAGAGCCCCTTCGTCACCGCGGCTCAGTGGCTGGTCCGCATGCTCCTCATCATGGTCGACAGCCTCCCGGTCCTGGCCAAGATCCTCGGGGGCACGACGTCCTACGACCGCCTGGTCAACGCGAAGCTCCAGGCCGGGCTGCGGTTCTTCGGCCACCGGCTGAGCGTGGTCGACCACACCGTCGAGGCCTCGGTCCAGCAGACCATCCACCAGATCGACGAGCGCACCCGAGCCGTCCAGGAGCAGCACGACCAGGACCTGGACGAGGAGATCGACCGCCGCACCGCCCGCTACGCGGTGCCGGGCGACTGACCGATCAGGACCGCAGAAGAGCCGGGTCGAGGATGGTCACCGACCGGTAGCCGCCGGCATAGCGAGCGTGGTCACTGGCGCGTGAGGACATGGCCACCCCCTGCTTCCAGCCTCCAGCATCACCGGGCGTACCGGCAGTCCTCCGGTCGCGTGATCACCGACGACCGGGCCTTTAAGCGGACTTAAGGAAACTGGCAAGGCTTGTTAAGGGGTGTGCGACCACGATCGGGGCGGTTCGGAAAGCCCCCTTGATCGGAGTTGTCACATGGGACGCAAGCGGCTACGGCTGGCCATCTATGCGGGAGCGGCAGTGTTGGCCGCCGGCGGTGGCGCCATCGCCGCGGTCGCCGGGACCAACGGCGGCGCGACGTTGACCGCCAGCTTCAGCAAGGATTCCGATTGGGGCTCGGGCTACCAGGCCAAGTACACGATCAGGAACACCGGCGGCGAGGCCGTCGAGGGCTGGAAGCTGGCCTTCGGGCTGCCGGGCTCGGCCAAGGTGGGCACCTTCTGGGATGCCTCGGTCGCGGTTTCCGGTGGTACGGCCACCGCCTCGAACAAGGGCTACAACGCGACCATCCCGGCCGGTGGCACCGCCGAGTTCGGCTTCGTGGTGGTCGGCAGCGGCGACCCGACCAGCTGCACCATCAACGGCGCCGACTGCGGCGGCGGGACAACGCCACCACCGGCGGAAGACCCGGCGACACCACCGGCCGAGGACCCGACGACCCCGCCCGCGGAAGAGCCGGCGGAAGACCCGACGACACCCACAGCGGGCGGCGTGCTGGCCGCACCGTACGTCGACATGGGTCTGCTCTCGAACGGCGCCACGACGCTGAGCCAGCTCGCGAGCAGCGGCAACGTCGACTCGTTCTCGCTGGCCTTCGTGACCGGCGCGGGCTGCAAGGCCAGCTGGTTCGGAGCGTTCGACCCGCGGCAGAAGCAGTTCGCCGACCAGATCGCCGCGCTGCGGTCGGGCGGCGGCGACGTGAAGGTGTCGTTCGGCGGCGCCACCGGCATCGAGCTGGCCCAGGCCTGCACGAACGTGGGCGCGCTCCAGGCCGAGTACCAGGCCGTCGTCGACGCCTACGACCTGAACTACATCGACCTGGACATCGAGGGCGCCGCGTCCGCCGACGCCGCCTCGATCGCGCGCCGGTCGACCGCCCTGGCCGCGCTGCAGAAGGCCAACCCGGGACTGAAGATCTCGCTGACGCTGCCCGTACTCCCGGAGGGTCTGACCAACGACGGCCTGAACGTGGTGCGCTCGGCCAAGGACGCGGGGGTCGACGTCGACCTGGTCAACATCATGGCGATGGACTACGGGCGGGCCGGCCAGGACTACGGTGACCTGGCCATCCAGGCCGTCCGGTCGACCAAGGACCAGATCAAGCAGGTGTACGGGAACAGCGACGCGGCCGCCTTCAAGATGGTCGGCGTCACCCCGATGCTCGGCCAGAACGACGACAACGGCCGGTTCACCCAGGACGACGCCCGCGACCTGGTCACCTTCGCCAACGAGAACCACGTCGGCTTCGTCTCGTTCTGGGAGCTCAACCGCGACAAGAACGCCTGCACCGGGGCCCTGTTCCAGTGTACGAACGTGGCTCAGTCGCCGTTCGAGTTCAGCAAGATCTTCGCCGGCTTCCGGGGCTGATCAGTCCTTCGTCGACAACGACGGCCGGGTCATCGGCGCACGGTCACCGTGTAGCTGATGGTCCGGCCGTCGTGGTATCCGGCCTTCACCGCGTACACGGTGAAGGTGATGCGCTTGCCGGCCATCGACGACGTCAGCTTCAGGGTCCGGCCGGCGGCGCCACGGATGCGGACGCCGTTGAGCTGCCACTCGTACCGGAACGAGTCGACGCGGGTCGACCACGAGCCGGTGGAGCCGGTCAGCGTCCGGCCGACCCGGGCCGTACCGGTGATCTTGGGCCGGGCCGTGGCGACCGGGGCCCGGCCCTTGGCGATCGGCGCGGTCATCGCGGAGACCGAGCGGGCGGAGACGTAGCCGGGCCGGGAGACGGTCACGGTCACCGCGAGACGCTTGCCGGCCAGCGCGGCGGGCACCGTGTATGACGTACCCATCGCGCCCTTGATCGCGACGCCGTTCGCGCTCCACTGGTAGGAGGACGCGGCCGGCGTCGGCGACCAGAGCCCGCCGGTGGCCCGGAGCACGTTGCCCACGGCGAGCGTTCCGGTGATGGCCGGGGCCTTGGTCGGGGAGATCGCGGGCGGCGCCCCGATCGTGAAGGCGGCGGTACGCACCACGGCCGGCTGGTTCGCGCCGTACGGACGCAGGGTCACCGTGGCCGGCCCGGCCGACGCCGACAGCAGGTTCACCTCGACCGTCATCTGGACGCCGGACGAGGAGACCGCCGTGACCGTGCCCGGCAGCGCCCGGCCCCCGGTCGGCGTCACCTCGACCACGTCCTTCGCGTGCAGCGCCCGCCCGAAGACGGTGAGCGCCCGCACGGCGCCGGCCGGCACGGACGACGGGCCGACCTCGGTGACCACCACGTCGGCGGGCTCGGTCTCGAACGTGTAGGAGGTGGTCGCCGACCGCTTGCTGTCGGCCGTGTAGCCGCGAGCGGTGACCGTGTGCCGGCCGGAGGAGGTCGGTGTCCAGGCCGGGGTGGTCGCCGAGCCGTCGGCGCCGGCGGTCAGCGGCAGCCAGGCGCCGAAGTCGATCGCGTACTCGTAGCGGACCGTCCCGGGCTGCCGAGAACGGACCGTGAAGGTGCCGGGGGCGAGCCGGCCGGTCCGGCCCTCGGGGAACTCGGCCGAGCTGATCCGGGGCGCGTCGGTGACCGTCCAGCTGTCCGATCCGTCGGCCGTGCGGCCGTGCGCGTTGCGGGCGTAGATGGTCAACTCGTGTTCGCCGGCGCGGGTCGGCGTGTAGCGGAACGTGGCCGTCCCGTCGGCCGCGGCGGGGACGACGCGCTCGGTGGCCGGGTCGTCGTTGAACGTCACCACGTAGTCGACGACGCGGTCCATCAGGGTTCGCGCGGTGAACGTGTACTCGTCGCCGATCCCGTTGCCGCCCTTGTGGATCACGTCGGGCGCGGCCACGTCCACGTTGAGCCCGAGCAACCGCACCGTGGAGAGGGTGCCGTCGGCGCCGCGGCTCCGCACGGTCAGCCACTCGATGTCGTCGTCGGCGACGGTCAGGTTCCGCACCAGCGTGGGGGTGGCGGCCGGGATCGTGCCGGTGGCGATCGTCCGGTCGTACAGATCGGTGAAGGTGTAGAGGTATTCGGCCACGTCCGGGCTGCGGGGAGCGAGGTGGAACACCGCGGGCGTCCCGACGACCAGGGTGCCGTTCCGGCTGAGCGAACTCGGGTCGAGCTCGAGGGCCGGGCCGTTGTCGACGATGAAGGTGTACGCCCGGGTGGCATGCTTGGTGCCGTCCGCGGTGACGCTCCGCGCGTGGAGGGTCTGCCGCCCGGCCCGGGTCGGCGCGATCATCGCGTGAGCACTGCCGATGCCGGCCAACGGCGCCGAACCGGACGGGCCGCCCTCGTCGATCCACCACTCCACCGCGACGCCGTCGGCCACGTGCGAGTCGAACCGGAAATCGCCGGGTACGCCGACGTTGTACTCCAGGTGCGGCGACTGGACGACCTCGTCGGGGTAGGCGTACGAGGTGACGGTCGGCCGGCTCTCGCGAACGTAGAACTCCTCCGACACCCGCGCCGTGTTGCCGGCCCGGTCGATCGCCTCGACCAGGATGCTGTGTGAGCCCCCGATGGCCGGCGCCCAGGTGAAACTCAGCGGGGCACTCAGTGTCTCCGCGTCGGTCGTGGTCCACTCGCCGTCCGAGCCGTCCGACTCGAAGCGGTACCGGTAGCGCACGATGTCGTCGCTCGCTGGCGTCACCGTGAACGTGCCGGTGACCCCGATGCCACCGACGTTGTGCCGCTCCGCGGGCAGATACACCGACGAGACGATGACCGGCGGCTCTCCGGCCGTACGGTCGATCGTGTAGTGGCAGGTGTCGCTCCAGGCCGAGGCCGCGTCGCCGCGCTTGACCCGCACCCGCCAGGCGTAGGTGACACCGTCGGTGTGCGACTCGACCTGGGAGTAGACCTCGCGACCGGCGATACTCGCGAGCTTCTGCTCACGGTCGTCGGGGTGCGCGACGTCCCACTGCTCGAACTCCGCCTCGGCGCCGTCGCCCGGTTCGGCCAGCGATCCGGTGCGGCTCACGATCTGTTGCCGCAGGTACGGGCCGGGCGCCGCGGTGTCGCAGCTCTGGCCCGCGGTCTCGAGATCGGTGGGCACGGGATCGACCGGCTGAACACCGGTGGTGATGGCCGCAATCGTCGCCAGCGCAACCGCAATGTGCATTGTGGACCTTCCCCCGTGATGGCGGGAAGATCATAGGCGAATCCTCGGCCGCATACCGTCCCGGTCGGCGGGTATCCGGCCGTACATGGAACCGATCGGAGATCCTGACGAGGAAACCGGCGACTTCGCCGAGGAGCACGAGCAGACCGAGGTGGCGACCGCCGAGCAGGACGGTGACGACGGCGAGACCGAGAGCCCCGACCGCTACACCGGCGGCCTCGACGGCGACGGGCCGCCCTGAGTCACGGCACCGTCGCCACGTCCTTGTCCTGCCCGACCTCAGTCTCATCCGTTCCCGGCGGTTCGTGGTCCGGTGTGGGTTCCCCGCTGGGGTGCCGCACCAGATAGCGGATCGCCGTGTTCAGGACCGCGAGCAAGGGTACGGCGATGAGCCCGCCGACGATGCCGGCGACCACGATGCCCGAGGCGATCGCCAGGATCACCGCCAGCGGATGCAGCGCCACCGCCCGCCCCATGATCAGCGGCTGCAGGATGTGGCCCTCGAGCTGCTGCACCGCGATCACGATGATCAGCACGATCAGCGCGCTGAACGGTCCGTTCGTGACCAGCGCGACCAGGATGGCGACCACGCCCGACAGGGTGGCGCCGACGACCGGGATGAACGCGCCGAGGAAGACCAGGGCGGCCAACGGCACGGCCAGGGGTACGCGCAGAATCAGCAACCCGATGCCGATGCCGAGCGCGTCGACGAAGGCGACCAGCACCGTGGCGTGCACGTACGAGACCAGCGTGTGCCACGAGTAGTGCCCGGCCCGCGCGGTGGCCCGCCGGGCGTCCTGGGGCAGCAGCCGGCACAGGAAGTTCCAGATCTGCCCGCCGTCCCGCAGGAAGAAGAACAGCGTGAACAGCACCAGGAAGAACCCGGTGACCAGCTCACCGAGCGTGGTCGCGGTGCTCAGGGCGCCGCTGGTCAGCGTGCCCTGGTTCTGGGTGATCGCGTCGCGGATCCGGTCGACGTACTGACCCAGCTGGGCGTTGGAGATGTGCAGCGGCCCCTGGGACAGCCACTTCTGCACCTCGTTGATCCCGTCGCCGACCTGGGTCGAGAGCGAGTCGAGCTGGTTGATGAAGGTCCGGATGATCAGGCTGAGCCCACCGAAGACCACGACCAGGGCCGCGATCAGCACCAGGCCCGCCGCCAGCGACCGCTTCATCCCCCGCTTGACCAGCAACGCGGCGACCGGCTGGAACATCGCGGCGAGCAGGAGGGCCACCACGACCGGGATGATCACCACGCGCAGCAGCGAGATCAGCCGCAACGCCAGGTAGGCGGCGACACAGAAGAGGATGAACCGCCAGGCCCAGGCGCCGGCCGTCCGGACGCCGCGCGGCAGCACGTCGTCCGTGCCTGGCGGCTGCTCCACAACCCGGACTGGTTCGGCGTCGTCGGGGGGCACATAGGGCGGCGGGTTACGGGTCGCCGCCCTAGCGATTCGTTCCCGCGCCCGCTCACGGATTGTCTGCAACCGGCTCATCCGAATGGGATGCCCCGTTCGGCGGATTTAAACTCCTGCTACTTGGCGATGCGGCCGAGTTCGGCGATGGCCTGAGCCGCCTTCACGTACTTGCTGTCGGCGAGATCACCGATCGTCTTGATGTTGAACGCCGTCTGCAGCGCCTCCCCGTCCGCGTCGCTCACCCCGGACAGCGCGGACACCGGGGCGTCGGCGAGCTCGGCCAGGGTCTTCGACTCGTAGGCCTTGTCCAGCACAGCGTCAAGGTTCACGGAGATAGCCATAAGTGCTTTTCCTTCCGTACGCGGACGCCGGCCGACCCGGCGCCAGCACAGCACTTAGCCACTCAGGCCTCGCCTAAACCCGGGGGCGGCAGCACTTCTTGTACTTGCTGCCGGAGCCGCACCAGCAGGGTGCGTTCCGCTCGGGTGGCCAGGAGATCTCCCCGGTCAGCTGCTTCGCATAGGCGGCCCGGTCACCCTCCTGGCGCTTCAGCCCCGCCGCCGAGCCCCGCAGCAGGGCGAGTCCCGTGCGGCCGACGCCGGCCAGCCGGACGAGTTCCCGCTCGAGCCGCGCCCGGTGCTCGTCCCAGTCGCCGCCGTACACCTCGGCCAGCGCCGGCCACTCGGCGATCACCTGGTCGAACTCGGCCCGCGGAAAGAACAGCAGGTCATCGGCCGGCGTGGCGGCGGCCTGGGCGGAGGTGTTGGCCAGCTTGGTCTCGAGCCGCTCGGCCAGGTTGTCGTGCGTGTCGTGCGGCAGCCCGAGCACATGACGCACCCGGTGCCGCTGCTGAAGCAGGAAGAACAGCAACCCCGCGTCGTCGGCGCTGGCCGGCTCACCGTCACGCCCGGCCAGCGCGGTCTTCACCGCCTCGGTCAGCCATTCCTCGGCCACCCGGTGGCGCCCGCCGACGGCCAGCGCCGCACTGATGTAGGCCGCCGCGTCCCCGTACTGGGTGAGCAGCGGACGCAGCGGCTCGAGCTCGGCCACGGCCTCGTCCTCGCGGCCGACCCGGAACAGGATCCGGGCCCGCAGCCCCCGAGCGGCGCCGACCCGGCTGTCGTCCCGTTTGCCGTACGCCTCGAGCGCCCGGTCGACGTAACGCAACGCCGCATCATGTTTCGCACGACTCTCAGCGATCTCACCGGCGAGCGCCAGCGCGTACCCGGCGTCTTCCTCATCGGCCAGCCGCCCCGACTCCGCGGCCTCGGCCAGCTCAGCCGCAACGCCCAGGGGGTCGGCGGCGCCCAGCGCGGACTGCCGGATCTCATCAAGGTCGGCACTGCTCAGATCAGCTCTCAACGACACAGCGTCAACCTACTTCGGCGTACGCGTCGGCCGCTGTTGATCTGCGTCTCATCTCGCTCTTCTCTCCGGCGGGCAGCTCGCCGGCCCGGCCGACAATGGCGATGGTCAGCACCGCGGTCGAGTTACTGCGCCTCCCTGAGCGACACCGCCACACCGGCCCGCCCCGACTCATCGGTGACATCGCCGACGACCGTCGCCCGGCTACCTCAGAATCCGCGTCCATCCGGATCAATCAAGCCGAGCACGAGCCAACCGGTCAAGCAGGCTCGGCTTGCGAGCGTGTGCCGTCCGCAGCAGCCGCATCCGCTCCTCGAACTCGTCCGTCGTACCGTCCATGAACGCCAGGTCCCGCAGATCCCCCAGCAGCGTGACGGCGACGTCGTACTCCTTCGGCTTCTTGGACTCGATCAACGTCTCCACGTGGCTCCACGCCGCGGCTGTGTCCTTCCGCAACTCAGCCAGACGCAGCGCACGAGCCTCGGCCGCTGCCTTCTCCTGCCGCCGCCGAGCTTGGGCCTCACGCCGACGGGTCGCCTCCTGCCGCCGCGACCACAGCTGCTCCGCAGCAGCCCGCAGCTCACCGGCGGTACGACCGCCATCGGCGTCGGGATCGACTGAGGTGCCGTGGAACCCGCGCAGCATCTCCGCCCGCAGGTGAGCGCCGTCGCCCCGCAAGATCTGGAGCAGCCATGCATCCTTGTCCGCGGCGGGCTACGCTTTCACCCAGTGTTTCAGGGCGGCATCCGACGGCGCCTTCACCACCAGTGGCGCACTCGCCTCGGCGGCCGCCGTGAGCAGGTCGTGATCCAACCTCAGAAACTCCGCGAACGCCTGCTGAGGCCCTGACAGTTCGGCAAGTCCGGCCGGCACCGCAGGCTCCGGCTCATCGTCACCGAGCTCCCGCTCCTGCACACCGAGCAGCCACACCAGATACAGCAGCCGCAGATCGCCGGCGGCCAGCTCCGCCCGCGCAGGAACAATCGCCGCCAGCCACCCCTCCGGGTCGCCCCAATCCTCGACACCGTCCTCGTCGGCAGTGCTCAGATCCAAGATCACATGGGTACGCGTCGCGTACGACGAGGTCGAGTACCCGACGCAATAGCGAGCCGCGACCTCGGGCGCCAGCACCGCCCGCGGCACCCGCAACGCGATCCGATGCGTACCCCAGTTCGCGAGATAGAGGAACGCGTCGAAGTACTTCTCCATCCACACCCGCGGGTCGCCCTTGAGGTCACCCCACTGGTAGTCGTTCACGAAACTCGATGAGCTGATCCGCGCCCGAGTCGACAGCGCCCGCAGCTCACCCTGCTGCTTCACCGTCAGCGGTTGGTCGACCGCCACAAACTCGTAGTACTGAAACTCGCTCAAGGCCCGACATCACCGCTTTCTCGGCGCACCACGTTCCCACCATTCCTGCGGCGGATAATCCTGAATCATCGACGCGGCCGACTCCACCGGTTCCAGGTTGCAGAACTTCCACAGTTCTTTCGCCGCTCGCGAATACTGGAACACCACCTGGTCGACCGCGAACGCGTCCAACTCGCCGGCCCGATAACGATCGACGGCCTCACCCACGCGGGCCACCAGTTTCCCCAACTCGGCCTCGTGGTATTTCCCGACGACGTCGCGCGCCGCACGTCGCTCCGCCTTGTCAGACACGACGGCGAGACTACTCAGCCGAGCACCACCGGAGCACAGACTGGGCCGACGACCGAGACCTCCTCGACAACGCCGTCACCGACCCATGGGCCGAACGGTGAGCCGCGGCATCCTCGACACCAGCGTCCTTATCGCGACCGGCATAACCCCGATCCCCGGCGAGCCGGCCATCAGCATGGCGAGTCTGGCCGAACTTCAGTTCGGAGTCCTGGTCGCGAAAACCGCCGAGGCCAGAGCGCTGCGCGTCGCACGGCTCAACGCCATTCAACGCCGATTCGACCCGCTCCACATCGACGAAGCCATCGCCGACAGCTACTCACGGTTGGCGGCACGCGTCGTCGAGACCGGCCGCCAGCCGAGAGCGCAAGTGACGGACCTGCTCATAGCCGCAACCGCGCACGCGCACGACGCCGCCATCTACACGCGCAATCCCGACGACCTCGCAGGCCTCGAAGACCTGATCACGATTTACGCGATCTGATCTCCGCTCCGGCGGCAAGAGGGACACCAACACCCCCCGACTCAGATCGACGAGAGTCGCCCATCGACCTGGTCGAGCTGGCCGCGGTGGCGTTCGAGGAGTTGCCGTCGATACGCGGTTTTGACCGGTCACGGGGACGGCGGTACTTCCCGGGCTGGTGGTGGTCGGCGCCTGCGGACCGGCATGTGCTCACAGTCAGCCCACGATCGCTCGGATGGCCGCGGTGCCCCCATCCAGTTTCAGCACTTGCACGACGTACCCTCCCGATTCAGGATCGGCTTCGGGTTTGTCGCATCCGACTCGCCCGCCGCCGTCAGCGTGCAGCTCCACAGCACATCCGGGCCCTGCCAAGAAGGCGCCACCGCCGCCCAAGCCATTGGGTTTGGTCAGTCGCACCCTGACACCGCCATCCTCCACGGAAGCCGACACCGTCCACTTGCGGAGGGAGAATTTGACCGAACCGGAGAAGGACACCTTGCAGTCGCCGTCGGCACACTCCGCGTATTTGGTGCCGCCCCCGCTCGGCGCCTCCGTCTTCGTTGGCGCTTTGGGCTTTGGTGTCGTCTTCACTTCCCGCGACTTGTCCACGATGGGGGACGAAGATGCGGAAGGTTTGGCGTCACGGGTACTTGGTGGGGAAGAAGCGCGGGAGTCGGTCGCGGTGGGGGCGGTGTCAGGGCTCGACCACGTGGCTCCGGAGGACGATTCCGCCTTGGAGGCGCAGCCGGCCATGGCCAAGACCACCAGTAGCGCCCCGATCGCGGTGAGTTTCGTGGAGGAATGTGGACAGTGCTGCATCCGCGGAGTTTAGCGGCCCGACTTTTGCCGGAGCCTGCCCGTGACAGCCACCTCGCCGGCGCCGAGGATACCGAGTAGTCGGATGCCTAGTGGGCACTCGACCACCTCCGGTGCAGAGCTGGCTAGTCGTCCTCCGTTCGATCGGAGGTCGATTTTGTTTGCGCTGACCTTGTCCGTCAAGTCACCTCATCTCGCTCTCAGGCGACATCCGTTGAAAGGCCAGTCCGACCTGACCCTTCTACCGGTTGTCACGTTCGTCTTGACGGACAGTCACCAGACGGTCGTTATGGTCGGCCCTGAGGCTATCGTTCTAGCAGGTTGTAACCAACCTTGACTGTTGCATGTGGACAAACATAGATTGCTTCCCATCGATATGCGCAGCGTTCACGCGGGGGCTGATCTTAAGCGCGCAGCAGGTCGTTGATCGTTTCCAACCCCTCCATCTCCGTGTGGAAAAACGCGTCCTCAGAAGGGACGCGGTTTCCGGCTGCCTATGTACGCGGAAAAGGAGTTTGGATGACACGGAAACGCGTCGTAACAATGGCGATGACGGCGCTGCTGGCGACCTCTTCGCTGGTAGCGACATCAGGCACGCCTGCCATGGCGGGAGCGATCGAGCCGTCGGTCGAGCCGGTGTTCTCACCGCAATCGACTGATCGAGTGTGGCTTTACCGGTCGCCGGTCAGGGCCGCTGCCGCGGATCCGCCGTCGGTGCCGAACGGCACCGGCCCGGTGCGCAACGCGACACAACTCAGCTTCTCGCTTACCGACCGCCTGGAGATGAGGGTCAACGTCGGATCGGGGAACCTGCTGCTGACCAGCACCGAGATGACGCTGCCGGGCATCGCCGGCAACGTGACGCTGGGCGCGGTCTTCAACAGCCTGACGCTGGGCACAGATCTGCCGGTCGGGTCGCTCGGGCCGGGGTGGCGCAGCCGCAGCGGCGCCGACGTGCGGCTGCACGAGGCGGACGACGACTCGGTGACCTACGTCGCGGCGGACGGCGTGATCGGCAAGTTCACCGTCTCCGGTTCCGGTTATCGGACGCCGGGCGAGTTCAAGGCGAAGCTGGAGCGTGACGGGTCAGGCTGGAAGCTGACCGAGCACGGCTCCGGCAAGGAGCTGTTCTTCACCTCGGGCGGGGTGCTGGACAAGACCGAGGACCGCAACGGCAACGTCACCGACTACGCCTACAGCGGCGCGCAGTGGACCAGCGTCACCTCGGACAAGGGCGTCGGCTCGGGCAAGACCGTCGCGGTCTCGTACACCGACAACAAGATCAGCAAGTACCGGCAGGTCGGTGCCGACGGCTCGGCGCGGCAGGCGACCTACGCCTACAACAGCAGCGGCCGGCTACAGAGCATCCAGAGCGCGACCCCGCGAAACGTGTCGTTTGAGTACAACAGCGCCGGCGACCTCACCAAGATCACCACCAAGCCTGACACCTACGTGCTGATCACCTACGACGGGCAGCACCGGGTCACGTCGGTCAACCAGGTCACGGACAACACATCCGGGCAGGGATCGGTTACCCGGTTCGCCTATCCGACCTCGTCGAAGACCGAGGTCGCGGATCCCCGGCAGGACCTGTCGCTGCCGGTGGCTTCGGTGCCGCACACCACGTACGAGCTCAACGACAACGAGCGGGTCACCAAAACCACGGACCCGGCGGGCAATGAGCGCAGCAAGACCTACACACCGTTCAGTGACGTCGCGAGCTCGGTGTCGCCGGAGGGCGGGTCGGTCACCAACACCTTCGGCGCCAACGCCGGCGAGTCACTGACCAAGTCCGCGTCTCCCACCGGGGCGAGCGCGTCGGCGGCGTACGCGAACGCCGCGACCGAGACGAACCCGACGGCCAATTTCCAGCCGTCGTCGTCGATCGACACCCAGGGCAACAGCTCCACGTACGCCTACAACGGCGCCGGCAACAAGACGTCCACGAAGGACGCGCTGGCCGCCGAGGCGTCGGTGGACTACAACGACGACGGCACGGTGAAGAAGTCCACCGATCCGGGCAATGACACCAACGGCACCACCTACACCTACGACAGCAACAAGCAGCTGACCAAGATGACACCGCCGACCGGCAACGGCCTGACCACGAAGAACTTCACCTACGACTCGTTCGGCCGGCTCAAGACCTCCACCCACGGCGCGTGCGTCACCACGTACGAGTACAGCGCCGAGGACCGGCTGATGAGCACCGCCTACTCGGGGAGCGGCTGCCCGAGCACCACCACGGTGGACTACGACTACGGCCTGACCGGCAACCTGATCGAGCGCAACGACGCCACCGGCAAGACGACCTACGTCTACGACCAGCTCAACCGGCTGCGTACCCGCACCGCGCCGGGCGCCCTGCCGCAGACCTACGTGCCGGACCCGGCCGGCAACCTCGAGCGGCTCACCGACGGCCGCGGCACCACGCGGTATTACTACAACACCCGCAACTGGCTGGTCCGACTGGACACCGCAGGCGGCACTCGTTACAACTTCACGTACGACAAGGACGGCAACCGCACCCACGAGTACTTCGCCGCCAACGAGACCAACAGCACATGGGCGCTGCACACCGCGACCTCGTACGACAAGTCGGATCGCCCCAAGCGGATTACCTCGACCCGAAACTCGGCGTCCCCGGTCAAGGTCTTCGACGTGAGCTACTGCTACGCCAAGTACGTTTCCGGCGAGGGCTGCTCCACCGCGTCGGGCGATGACACCGGCATCCGGCAGTGGCAGAAGGACGAAATCAGCGGCGGGGTCAGCCAATACACCTTCGACAAGGGCGACCGCCTGACCAAGGCCACCAACTTCAACGGCAAGACCTACGAGTACGAGTACGACGCGCGCGGCAACCGCAAGACCGTCAAGGTCGACTCGGCCACCACGCAGACGCTGGCGTTCAACTCGGCGAACCAGGTCACCACGGCCGACAACACGTACGACAACCGCGGTAACCAGACCAAAGTCACCGCTCCGGTGATCGGCGCGCTCGGCTACAACACCGCCAACCAGATGACCACGTCCAGCGGCCCTGGCGGTTCCACGAGCTATACCTACGCCGGCGGCGACCAGGTCGAGCTGGCCACGGCCGGCGCGATCGCCATCAACTACGGGTATGAGGACCAGCACGGCATGCCGTGGGTGCAGTCCTGGACCAACAGCGTCAACCCGACCGTCTATATCGAACGTGACGGAATCGGTACGCCGCTGGGCCTGCGCATCGGCACCAAGGACTACGCTTACGTGCTCGACGGCCTCGGTTCCGTGGTAGCCGTCGTGGGTAGTGACAACACCGTGGCCGCTTCGTACAAGTACGACCCGTGGGGCGTGGCGCAGACCGACAGCCAGGAGACCGGCCTCGGCCAGCCCAACATCATCCGCTACGCCAGCGGCACCCACGACGCCGCCACAGGGCTGACCAAGTACGGCCAGCGCTGGTACAACCCGGTTCAGGGCCGCTTCACCCAGCAGGACAACCTCAGCTTCATCGGCGACCCGAAGCACGGCAACCGTTATGCGTATGCCGGAGACAACCCCACCAACTACACCGACCCCACCGGTATGGCACCCGAGGAAAGCGACGGCGAGTACATCCTTTCCATCGCGGCGAACGCTGGTGGGGTAGGCGCCATCGCAGGGGGCGCCATCGGTTGCGCGGTGACCATCCCGGCGGGTTGTACGGGTGCACTCGTCGGTGGTGTCATCGGCGGAGTCGCCGGTGCCGCCGCGGGGGCAGGCTGGGCCACCGGAAGAGTGTTCGAGGAGAACAACTGGTGGCCTGATGAGGATTGACAGGCGAAGGGATGGCCTACATGCGTAGAGAAGAACACACGTCAGGAGTAAAGCTCTTGACAGTGATCGCCGGTGTAACGATCCTCCTGTTCCTCCTGGGGTTCTACTTCAGCCTCACCGGGACAAATACGCTCATCGTTATCATCGCGTTCGCGGCGATCGGCGGAGCTCTGGTGTGGTGGGCTGTGCCACGCATTCTGAGTCGGCGGAAGAACTAGCCCTCACATCGAAATGGCCCGGACCTGCGAGTTGCAGGTCCGGGCTGTTTTCTGGCGGGGTCATCAGCGGCCCCGCGGTTCCCAGCGTGGCGGCGGTTAGCCTCCAGCGTGCTGCCGCGGCGGCGAGGTTCGCGCCGCCATGGTGCCGAGCCGCGGTCGACGGACCGTGGCCCGGGTACACGAACAGTCGCTCCACTCTGCGGCAGGGTCAAGTGCTCTGCGGTCGCTCTTGACAGCGGAGCACCGCGCGCCACATGACGGGATGATCGCGCTGAAATGCGGGCCACAAAAGAGGCCGCCAACCGTGTTTCCGCGGCTTACGGCCCTGCATGCTTTGGCATGCTTTGGCGCGCCCGAAGGGACTCGAACCCCTAACCTTCTGATCCGTAGTCAGATGCTCTATCCATTGAGCTACGGGCGCCCGTACAACTACTCTCCGTCACCGCGCGTGCTGACGCGTCCACGGGGTCGCGGTTGCGTATCCGCTGGTCCAGGGGTTTCGTTACTCCCGGACCCGCGAGAAACGACTCTAGCATGCCTCCGAGTGCGGCCCGCGTGCCGGTTGGTGTCGCCCAGTGCTGCACCGTGCCCCGACGTCCGATCACCATCGGAGCACCACGGGGTCGTCCGGGCCTCACGGGCGCTCGAACTCAGCGTTTAGGTTTGCGTGCCACTCCGCAGAGCACAGCCAACTCGGTTTGTTCGTCGCCGGTGCCGGTGTCGGGTCGCCACCGCGGGATGGACACCACGCCGGCTCCACGAGCTCCAGCCCTTCGAAGAACCCGGTGACCGCATTGGGGCTGCGCAGGATGTACTGATGCCCGGCGTCGTGTGCGGTCTCTTCGGCCGAGGCGTGCACGTCGGTGGCCTTGACTCCGTCGAGTCACGTGCGACCAGGCTTGCAGCGACAGCACCGGAAGCTTTCCAGAGGGCACTCCTGATCGAGTCGTTAGGCCGCGCGAAGGTGATCTACCGCTCCGTGCATTCGCCCTCGTGCACGTCATCGAAGCACCACGTGGTCGCCGTTGCTCCTGCCGTCGGGCGCGAACGGCCGTTGGTGGTGCCCGGCGAACGCCCCCACGCGGCTGGACCCTCTTCCACGCGAGTGACGGTCCCCAAGCCGGGTTCATCGACGCTGGACGCCACGACGACTACCTCCGACTGCACAATGAAAGGCACCGTCCTGCGACTTTCGGCGACAGTTGGCACCTGTCTGTGGCCCCAGAATGTGGTCAGCAACGGATGTTTCGGCGTAGGTGTGCCGACCACCGATAGGTGGCGGTGCGGAATTTGTCAAGATCGGTGAGACCAGCGGGTGTTAAGCAGCGAGGGTCATGACTTCGGACTGGTCGGTGGCGGGTTCGGGTTTGTTGATCCAGGCGGTGTCGGCCAGGCGTAGTGATTTCGGTTGGGGTCGGTGGGCGAATCGTTCGGGGTTTTGGGCCCAGGCGGTGTCCAGGACCTGTTGCCGTGCAACGGTTATAGCGTCGGCGTGGCCGTAGTGGACCGCGGCCGGTGTGTGCAGGCCGATCCCGGTATGGTGATGTTCGTGGTTGTACCAGGTGAAAAACGAGTCGCAGAACGAGCGTGCGTCTTGGATCGACCCGAACCGGCCCGGGAACGACGGATGGTATTTCACCGTTTTAAACGCCGCTTCGGAATACGGGTTGTCGTTCGACACGTGCGGGCGCGAGTGCGCGGTTTCTTGGCCATGCCCCCATCGTCGCCTACCAACGGGTCCAGCCTGTTGAGCGTCAACGTGATCAATCCATCCTCGCCCCGGGCGGGGAAACACCTCATGAACCGCTGGTCTCACTCAACCCTGACACCCACGGGTGGCCAGCGATAGATGGCGGTCCGCCTATCACGGCGAGGTCAGAGCTTTGATCGCGCGGGATTTCCGCCAACTACTTCTGGGAATTGCCGCCAACTACGGCTGGCAACCGAGGCGTGAGCCCAGGTCGGGGCTTTGGGAGCCGCCACCTACCGGTGGTTGTCACAGTAGGTGAGCCGAGCCGCGGTAGTTGGAACGCGGTCACGGTAGTTGGAACCGACTGGGATCAGAGTCGGTGTACGGGCTTCGGTGCAGTCTGGTAACCAAATATGCGGAGGTCGAAGACGCGAGGCACTCGAGCCCGATCTGCGTGTCGGACGTCGGGGCCAGCGAGATCGTGGTGCCGGTGGCTCCGATCGCCCGCCAGGATTCCGGGGTCAGCCCGGTGGCGTGGATCAGCGACAGGCCCGGACCGAGCAGTCCTTGCTTCTCCCAGCCCAGGATCGCCTGGGAGGACGCCTGCCCGAACACGGCGTCGATGCTGACGTCGATATCCAGGTCGCGGGCCACCGCGGCCAGGTCCGGCCGGTACGCCAGGTCCGGGCCGGCCACTTCGTCGGTGGCCAGCGCCGCCAGTCGGAGCGTGACGAGGCCGGGCAGGCCGGATCGCAGGCGGGCCCGGGGCTGCCTGCTCCCGGGCTGAGCTTCGGCCGGCGGCCGCCGACCCGGCCGCGAGCGCGTGCGGCGGCCAGGCCGTCGCGGGTATGGCCAGGGTCAGCTCGCGCTGCAGCTCGGCGAGCACGCTCAGCATGCCGAACACTGGCCCGGCCCTCAGCGGTGGCGGTGTCGATGCCCTGCTCGATGACGTGCAGCTCGCAGCGGCCGAGCCGGTCCAGCCTGGCAGCAGCCGATGTCGACGTCGGTTCCTGCGCCGCGCAGGCCGCCGGAGCTGCGGGGCAAGGTTGACGACGATGAGGCGCAGGTCGGCTGGCTGCGCCTGCCTGGCCGGCTGCTGCATCGGGCCGCCGGGGAGCAGTCCCGCTGACAGGGCGCCCGCTTGCCCCGCCGAGGCGGCCGGATCCACGCTGACCTGCACATTCGAGGAGGTCAGCATGGACATTCAGCCGCCGGACCAGGCCGCTGTGGACGTCGCCGTCGCCGCCTTCCGCGGGTTGCAACGCGGCGCGCTCACCGGCGACTGGACGGGCTTCGTCGACCTGCTGACCGACGACGTCCGGATCATGATCCCGGTGCCGGCCACCGAGGAAGAGGCGCCCGAGGGCGTGCTCCGGGGCAAGGACATCGCCCGGATGCTGTTCGCCTCACACCACGACGAGAAGGTGCAGGGCGCGCGGCTGGAGTGCAAGCGAGTCGCCGCCAACGGGCCGCCGATCGTCATGGAGGCGCGGGTCGAGGGCAACCTCAACGGCGAACTGGTGGCCAACCACTTCGTCTTCGCCTTTGAGGTCGCCGACGGACTGATCACGTCGATGTACGAGTATGCGACCTGGACAGCCAAGGGCTCGAAGAGCCGCTGGACAGACCTGGCCTTCGCCCGCGACACCTTCCCCCGGACGCTCATCCCGGCGCCGTGACCATCCTGCTGCGCCGCCGCTACCTGCGCGCCACCGGATACACACGCCGCGAACAACCACATCGGCGGTCCGCTGCGCTACGCCTTGTTGGCGGCCCGCCCGCCGTCAAGGGCGCTACGCGTCGCTACGCGATGACCCTGCGGGCCCCCTGACCCCGGCCGTCCTCGCCACTGTTGCTGGTCGTCCTGGTCACCGGCGCAGCGGTGCAGGACCGAGACGGCGGCCGGCTGCTGCTGTGGGCCCTGGCCACCTGTTTCCGCCGGGTTCGAATGATCTGGGTTGACGGCGCCTACCGTGGCGCTTTGCTCACTTACGGTGCCGGGCTGGGGTTGGCGGTCGAGGTGGTCGCGAAACTCGCCGACCAGGTCGGGTTCACGGTGTTGCCGCGTAGGTGGGTCGTCGAGCGCACGTTTTCGTGGATCAGTCGCTGCCGCCGGACCGTGCGGGACTATGAACGACGGCCCGAGCACCATGCGGCGATGGTGCAGTGGGCGATGGTCATCATCATGACCCGCCGCCTGGCCCGTAAACCGGCCTCAGCTAACAGGCCCGTGGCCGCCACGACCACGCCCACCACAACCACGAAAGTCGCCTGACCTGGCTATTTCACAGGCACTTAAGTTGAGCGTGGACAGTGGTGGTTCGGCGACGACGATCCGGAATCGGTGTGACGAGTGGATCGCGTTGGGGTGTTCGACCGGTTGAAGTACATCG
>NZ_JBFBAA010000033.1:0-109258 GCF_040682035.1 Actinoplanes sp. NPDC051470 | reverse complement strand
AAACGAGGCTAGGCCTGGCTGCGGATCCGGGCCGCCGTGGCCCGGATGAGCCGGTCGTATGCCCGGTAGGCCGCCCGTCCCCGCATAACCTGCCGAGGTGAAGTTGCAACCGCTGACCGCCGAGCACGCCGACGCCGTCCTCGCGTTCGAGACCCGCAACCGCGCCTACTTCGCGACCAGCATCCCCGACCGGGGCGACGACTACTTCGCCGCCTACCCGGACCGCCACGCCGCCCTGCTGGCCATGCAGGACGCCGGAACCGACCGCTTCCACGTGATGGTCACCGACGACGGGACGGTCGCCGCCCGCGTCAACCTGGTCCACATCGAGGACGGCGAAGCCGAGATCGGCTACCGGGTCGGCCAGGAGTTCACCGGCCGGGGCGTGGCCACCCGGTCGGTCCGGGCCGCCTGCGACCTGGCCCGCACCGCCTACGGCCTGACCCGGCTGCACGCGGTCGTGACCACCGACAACCCGGCGTCCCGCACCGTCCTGCTCCGCAACGGCTTCACCCCCACCACCGCGACCGTGGTGAACGGGCGGGCGGCCCACTCCTACGTCCGACCTGTCCCCCTGATGGGGGAATAATCGGCCGCATGGACAGCGGGGGCCTTCTCATCATCATCGTCGTCGTGCTGGTCACGATCCCGGTCAGCTTGATCATCCTGTACGCGATCATCCGCAGCGCCGTCTTCCACGGCCTGCTGCGCTTCACCAAGGCCATCGCCCACGAGGCCGAGATCGTCGACCACGCCACGTTCCACAACAGGGAGGCCTACCGGGCATACGACCGGCTCATCCGGGCCACGGCGGCCCGGATCCGCAGCCAGGCCTAGCCTCGTTTCCAACCCGGCCTAGAGGTCGTCGAGGCGGAAGCCGACCTTCATGGTCACCTGGACATGGGCGACGTCGCCGTCCTCGAGATGCCCGCGGATCTGGGTGACCTCGAACCAGTCGAGGTTGCGCAGCGTCTGCGACGCCCGGGTGATGCCGTTGCGGACCGCCTGATCGATGCCGTCGGGCGAACTGCCGACGATCTCGGTCACCCGGTAGGTGTGGTCACTCATCGAGACCTCCTTGAACACGTCGCGTGGCGACCACGCTACCGCTGCGCCCGCTCCGGCCGCACTTGTTCGAGCCTTGAGCACTCCAAATCCGTTGCGGCCTCGGACGTGGCGTCCCGAGACTGCCGGGATGGCGAACCTCGGCGGCACCTATGTGCGGTGGGTGTGGTGCCGGGCCGTGCTGCATCGCGGGTGGTGGCTGGTCACCAGCGTCTATCTGGTGGTCGACGCGCGGCTGCCGGCGTCGCAGCTCGTGCTCATCGGCGTCGGTCAGGCCGTGGTGGCGCTGGTGTTCGAGGTTCCGGCCGGGGTGCTCGCCGACCACGTCAGCCGGAAGTGGTCGCTGGTGGTGTCGCATGTGCTCATGGGCGGGGCGATGCTCGCCACCGGGCTGGCCGACGGGTTCCTGCCGCTGCTGGCCACGCAGATGGTGTGGGGGCTGGCCTGGACGTTCGCCAGCGGCGCCGACGTGGCCTGGGTCAGCGATGAGCTGGGCGATCCGGCGTACGCGCGAACGGTGTTGATCCGGGCGGAACAGGCGCAGCTGCTCGGGACCGTCGCGGGGTTGCTGAGTGTCGGCGGGCTGGCCTGGCTCGTGGGGCGCGGCCCGGCGATGGTGCTGGCCGGGGCGGTCATGGTGCTGCTCGGGCTGTACGTGATCGCCGGCTTTCCGGAGCGGCGCTTCGTCCCCGCCCCGAGCGCGCAGCAGTGGCCGATCCTGAAGGGCGTGCTGGACAGCCGCACCCTGCTGGCCGCCTTCGGCGCGACCTTCCTGGTCCAGGGCGCGGCGGACGCCTTCGGGCGGCTGTACCCGCTCCAGCTGCTCGCCCTCGGCCCCGCGGTCGGTCCGGTCGTCTGGCTCACCGGCCTGGGCGTGCTCATGTGCCTCGGCGGCGCGGCGGCCCTGCGCCTGGCGCAGACCCGAATCAGCGGCCAGGCCAGGCCGGCGCCGGCGCCGATCGGTGGCGACGACACGATGCCGCCAGCCCCCACCGGCGGAGAGAGCACAACGGCGGCGGGCCCCATCGGCGGCGAGGGCGCGGTGCGCAACGGCTACGTCTTCGCCTGCGTGATCGCCGTGGTCGGCGTGGCCGGCCTGGCCCTGGCGCCGGGCGTCGTCGGCGGCAGCCTCGCCGTGCTCCTGGCCGCGGGCGCGTTGCCGCTGACCCGCAGCTTCGGCACGATCTGGGTGAACAACGAGACCGTCGGCGCGGTGCGGGCCACCGTTCACTCCCTGCTGGCCCAATCCGAGTACGCCGGAAAGATCGCCTGCGGCCTCACCATCGCCCTGTTCGCGGAGCGAACCGCCTTGGCCGCCTGCACCCTGCTCATCCTGGCCGGAGCAGTCATCGCACGCCTCAGCCACCGCCGGCGCCTGCCTCGACAACGACCCTGAGGTGCACAGCGTGCTCACCACGAAGGTGTTCCCGAGGCAGGCGGACGTCACGACCGTCGGCGACTGGGCCGCCGCGACCTAGAGGCCCTTGTCCCGGGCGATCCGCACCAGCTCGACCAGGCCGGCGGCGTACTCCTGGGACTCACCGTGCGCCTCGTCGTACGGCGGCTGGAAGCCGACACCCTCCCACTGTTCGGTCGCGTCGTTCCAGATGTCGTTGCCCACCTCGAAGTTCCAGGCCGTGATGCCCAGGTCGTAGTAGAGGTGGTCGGCCGAGTTGCCGGCCGCGCTGTAGAGGACGTCGGCGACCGGACCGGTGTACGACGGCCAGGTGACCGTGCCCCGCTCGGCGGCGATCGCCCCGACGATGCGGCGGGCGGAGTCCTGGAAGTACTTCGCCTCGTCGATCGACGGCCGCGGCAGTGTGACCCGTCCCGCCGCCTTGTAGGCGCCCGGCGACCACATGAAGTAGCCGCCGTACGAGTGCACGTTCAGCGAGTACTTGATGTTCGGGTGGGACTCGGCCAGGGCGACCACGTTGCGGCTCTCGGGTTCGGAGAGCTCGGCGGTGCCCGCATAGGTGCCGGACAGGCAGTTCGTGCTGGCGCCCACGTAACCGTCGAAGAGCGAGCCGACCGCGTAGTTGCGGTTCACGTCCACGCCCCACGCATCACGGTTCCGCGGGTCGCGGGCGGCGCCCGTACAGTGATTGCTCAGGTTCTTGCGCTGGAAATTGAAGTCGTTGAACGCGTAGTTCGCGCCGTCTGGATTGACGGTCGGGATGATGAAGACGTCGACCGAGTCGAGCAGTTCCCGGGTGGCCGCGTCGGTCGCGTAGTTGGCCAGCAGCCGCTCCGCGAACTCCATCGTCACCAGCGGCGTCGCCCATTCGCGCGCGTGCTCCTGGGAGTAGGCCATGACGCCGACCTTCGAGCCGTCGCGCACCTTGCCGATGCGCAGCGCCTGCACGGTCCAGGGGCGCGTCGGCACCTCCGCGCCCTTCAGGCCGTCGTCGAGCCGCACCGGAGCGACCACCGGCATCGGCAGGCCCTCCGAGCCGCTCTCGGCGAAGGCCCGGAAGCGGTCCGGGAAGCTCGCGTTGATCGCGGCCGCCACCTCGGTGGTCGTGCTGATCGTCTTGCCGGCGTTGTCGGTCGCGAGCGAAACGGTCAGGACCCGATCACGGTACGTCACGGTGAGCGGCCGGTTGGCCTGGCCGGGATCGACCGTCCGGGCCTGGATGCCGTTCTGGTTCTCGGCGCCGAACTTGACCGTGTCGACGACCACCGCGGCCACGTTGGGATCGCCCAGGTAGGCGACCGCCGTACGCCGATAGCCCTGGGTCTTGTTGGGCAGGTCGAGCACGTCCACGAGGGCCGGGTACTGCCGCTTGAGCCGCTTGACGCGGGCGGTGATGTCTTGCGGCGTCATGTACGCGTCGATGAAGTCCTGCTGGTAGCCGGACGGCGTCGGCGGCGGCGTGGCGCCCGGCCACACGCCCGGGGCGATCGAGCGGGACCGGCCGCCCAGCGACGAGGTGGCCACCACGGAGACCGGCTGGGCCGGCAGCTTCTGCGGCAGCGCCCAGTGGTACTGATATTCGCCCGAGTCGACGAAGCGCACCAGCGGGAACGACCCGGTGGCGCCGTCGGCCGTGGTCCAGGTGACGGTGATCTCGACGTTCGGGTCGTCGCTCGCCGTGGTCGCGACCTGGGTCTGCAGGAAGGTGGTGCCCTTGCTGGCCCACCAGTACGCCTGGAGGAACTGAAGGGTGTCGGCCGCGACCCGCTGCTTGCTCGGGCGCTGGCCCGCCGCCGCCGACCCCGTCGGGATGATCTGCACGGGGGTCGCGCCCTTGGCCGTCAGGGCGGCGAACTCGGCGCCGGTCACGACCAGGTCGGCCAGCACGGCGTTCGCCGTGGTGCGGGGACGCGCGGCGATGTCGGCGCCACTCTCGAGCAGCTCGGTGAACTGCTGCTCGCCGGTGAGCTGGAAACGCACCAGGGCGGTCTGGCCGTCGGCCAGGGTGAGGTCAGGGTTCGGGGCGGCGTTCGCTGCGCCGGGGTGGGCGAGCGCGCCGGTGAGCAGAACGGCAACGGCGGCGATGACCACCGAGCTGCGCCGGGACGGCATACCAGGCCTCCAAGTGACGAATGTGGACTCAGCTCAGTCCCTCGATCGACCGCTGTCAACCTGTACGGATGGGCACTGTGGATAACGTCTGACGGGCTCCGCGGACCGGGTACGGTCGGCCCATGCGAATTCCCACCGCGGCGATCACCGCAGGCTCCCTCATCGGCGGCTGGCAGCTGGCCCGCCGAACCGGCATCCGCCCCCTGGGCGGCGTGGTCCTGGCCGCGGGCGGCGTCCTGGCCGGCCGCGAGTGGCACCGCAAGACCGGCCCGGCCGTGACAACGGCCCTGGTCACAGCCTATGTGGGCGCCTTCGCCCTGTCCCATCCCCTGGCCCGGCGGATCGGCTCCTGGCCGTCGGTGCTCGCGGTGTCGGCCCTGACCGCGGCGGTGGCCTACGCCGCTTCCGACCGCCGGACCGTGACGCCATGACGCCGATAGCCGAGGCCTTCTCACGTCACGCCTTCAGTGAGGTCTACCCCCACTTGGCCGACGACGTCCGCTGGCGTCTGATCGGCGCGGCCGATGTCGAGGGCCGAGACGCGGTGATCGCCGCCTGCGAAGAGTCGTTGCCCCACCTGGCCGCCCTCAAGACAGAGTTCACCGAGTTCCGGGCCCGCGGCGGCCCCGACTTCGCCGTCGTCGACAGCACCGCAACCTACACCGACCCCGACGGCGCCACGTCCCAGGTCGCGTCGTGCGACCTCTTCACCTTCACCGGCGGCAAGCTGACCGAGATCGTCTCCTACACCGTCGAGCTCCCGCCCTGACCTCACGGCCCGCCACACCCGAGTCATCGGCGCCCCGGGGGTTCAGCTGCTCGGGCGCACCAGCCAGACTTGGGAGGGGTCTACATCCGACCGGAAGAACATCTGCGGCAGGCCGGCATCGGGATGTCCGGCAGCCCGCAGCCCCTGAACCGCCTGAGCGTAGGCAGTCTGCACCGAGTGGCCGGCCGCGATGCCACCGTAGAACCGAACGGTGAAGGCACGCGCCGCGGCATCGGAGATGGGCCCGGCCATGCCAATGGCCACCTCGGCCGACTGGGCGGCCTGCTCAGCGAACTGGGCCGAGTCGCAGATGTTGAAGAGGATGACCGGTGACACCTCAAGCGTCGAGTGGATGACGCCGATGAGATCACCAGGCGCTACCGGCTTCGGCAGGTTGTTGGGCGTGGAAAGGACAATGCCCTCAGCCGTTCCGTGTCCGCTGAAGTGCACCAGGCGAGGCGCGAAGCGGTTGAGCCGATCGAACAAGTCGGTGACCCGCGTAGCCGGACACAGCTCGAACTGCACAAGGCGCCCGTGCCTGCTGGCGGCGAGCTGTTCCTGAATGTCGTGCATTTCGTGATCCAGCGAGACCTTCTCGTGGCCCTCCGGGTTGGAGGCGAACATGACCGCGATGAGCTTCTCGGGGAGCCCGGCAGCCTGCTCGACGGACGGCTGCAGCGCATCCTTGACCGCGTTGTCGATCGCGTCGGCCGGCAATTGGCGAGTCGACGGTCGGCCAGACGGCAGCGGGGAGGCCTGTGTTGCGCCGGCCCGACGCTGCTCAAGCCCTCGAACCGACTCCACGACCTCACGGACAGCGTCCGTGTTGAGTCGTAGAACCTTCTGCACGGGGTTCATTGATGTGATGACGTACTTGACAGTGCTCGTGAGCTGGCCGCCAACCGTGTTCAGCTGCTCACCCTGACTCGTCAGAATCTCATTGGTCGTTCCTAGTCGTTTGCCGAGATCATCGAGCCCGGAGCGCATGGCGGCGAGCTGTTGCCGGGTCTCGCCCTCCCGCCGGAGGGCCTGGGCGAGCAGAACCTGGATTCCTTCGATGATCTCGGCCTCCGCGGTGACAACTCGGCGGTGCAAGGCATCCGCCTGACTCTGTGCCTGATTGGCGACCTTTTCCAAGCGGTCAATCACGCGGCGGTCGGTGACCGTGACGGCAGCAGCCGCGTATATCGCCTCGTTGACCTTGCTGACGCGCAGGTTCGCGTTCGTTCTGGCCTCATTGGCACGCAGCGCGAGACGATCGTGCTCGACGAGCTTCTCGCCAAGGGTGGCCAAGTCATTGATCACGGTTGTGGTCCTCGAGAACGGCCGCAAATGCCCCGGCCAATCCGTGGGCGAAAACTTCTGCCGCGACCTTGGTCTCAGGCCCAGTCACTTCGAAAGTGACGTTCAGCCGGTCCGCCCCCTGCCGAACTTCGAGAACGATCCTTTTCGTCTCATCACGGCGTCGAGCACGAGCCCAGATCCGCCGTGCCAATCGAGTTACCTCGGCGCGGCCCATAAGAACTGTGACAACGTCGGCCGTGGCACCGAGCGCACCCCCGACAACACCGATAGAGACGAGAACGTCAGCAACCGCTCCGCGGTGCGGCCCGGACACGACGATGTCGAGCTCCTCAAGGTCCGCCCTGAGCTCCCGTGGCACCTCGACATACATTCCCGACGCCATCACAGAAGGATATCGATGGGCGACTCTGTGTCATCGGGATCAGGGCGGAAGTCCAGCAACTGCGCCTTCGGGCGACTCGGCCTCCAGCTTTCGATCACCTAGGAACACAGCGGCGCGGTGATCAGGCGGTGAGCACGGCCCAGCCCCGGGCCGGCAGAGTGACGACGGAGTCGGACAGGGCGCCTTCGCCGGCGGCGAGCGTGGTCGCGTCGGCCGCGGGTAAGGACACCTGCTTGTCGGCGAGATTCAGGGCCGTGATGACGGCCGCCGTGTCGGTTGCGGTTCGGAGGACCAGCTGGTGGTTGGCCAGGTGGACCACGTCGGTGTGGGCGCGTAGCAGCCACGGGTGCCGGCGGCGGATGGCGATCAAAGCGCGGTGGGTGTTCAGGGTGTTGTTGTCCGGCGGCGGCTGGGGCGGGAACTCGGGGCGGACCGCGTCGTCGCCGCCCTCGCGCTGCTCCTTCACGCCGGTCCAGGCGTATTCGTCGCCGGCGTAGATGCTGGGCACGCCGGCCACCGTGAGCAGGATGGCCACGGCGTGCGGGACCAGGTCGGTGCCGATGGCCGAGGCCAGGCGGGTGACGTCGTGGTTGCCGGTGAAGGTGCTGGGGACGAAGGTGGCCAGCAGGTCGTTGTGCCGCTTCAGGCCGTGGGCGGTCTCGTAGAAGTTGCGGTCGGCGATGCCGTGCCAGATGGCCTGCCACAGTTCGTACTGGGTGAGCGAGTCCATGGTCGAGACGCGGATGATCTCGGGGTAGTCGCCGTGGATCACCTCGCCGCTGAACCAGGCGTCGGGGTGGTCGCGGCGGACCTCGGGCAGGACCCTGGCCCAGAACGCCGGCGGGGTGGCGTAGGCGGCGTCCAGGCGCCAGGCGTCGACACCGCGGTCGAGCCAGTGGTTCATCACCCGGATCGCCAGGTCGGCGACCTCGGGCCGGTCGTGGTCGAGGACGACCAGCGAGTCGTGCCCCTCGAAGACCTGGTCGAGGGCGTAGCGGCGGGCCGCCGGATGCGTACGCCCGACGTGGTTGAAGACGCCGTCGAGCTGGACCCGGACGCCGCGGTCGTGAGCCGCCGCGACGAGCCGGTCGAAGTCGGCCTCGTCGCCCAGGCGCGGATCGATGCGGAAGTGGTCGACCGTGTCGTACCCGTGGGTCTCCGAGGCGAAGATCGGGCCGAGCGCGATGCCGTTGAGGCCGAGCCGGACCACGTGGTCGAGCCACGCCTCGATCCGCCCGAGGCGGTGCACCGGCGTCGAGGCCGGGGCCGCCGGGCGCACGGGCGCGCCGGTGAAGCCCAGCGGGTAGAGATGCCACCACATCACATGGTCGGCCCAAGCATTCATGCCTGAAGAGTAGTCACACCCGATACCCTGTCCCCCTTCTGACGTCTCCCGGGGGCAGGTAGAGGTTTGCGGTTCCGCTTGCTCGGCCCGGTGGAGGTCCTGGCCGGCGACCGTCCCGTCAAGCTGGGCGCGCTCAAGCAGCGACATCTCCTGGCCGCGCTGCTGTTCGACGGCGGGACGCCGGTCACCTTCGACACGCTGATCGACCGGCTCTGGGACGACGAGCCGCCGGCCGACGCGCGGGGAACCCTCTACGGGTACGTCGCCAGGCTGCGCGGGACCCTCAAGCAGGGCGACGCGGTACGGGTGGACCGCTGGCCGGGCGGATATCAGCTGCACGCCCCGCCGGAGTCGGTCGACCTGTTCCGCTTCCGGGCCCTGGTCGAACGGGCGCGGACGCGGACCGGCGAGCGGGCGGCGCTGCTCGACGAGGCGCTGGGCCTGTGGCGGGGCGAGGCGCTGGGCGGGCTGCCGGGTGGGTGGGCCGCGCGGGCCCGGGAGGGGCTGGAGCGGCAACGGCAGGCGGCGCTGGCCGGCTGGGCCGAGGCGGGCCTGGCCGCGGGACGCGAGAACGACGTGATCGACCGGCTGACCGCCGCGCTCACAGCGGATCCGCTGGCCGAGGCGCTGATCGCGATCCAGCTGCGCGCCTTGCACGCGGCCGGCCGTACCCCGGAAGCCTTGGATCTCTATGCCCGCTCGCGCGAGAAGGTGGCCGGGGAGCTGGGCGCCGAGCCGGGCCGGCTGCTGCGCGAGACGCACACGGCGATCCTGCGGGCGCCCGAGAAGAGGGAACCCGTGCTTCCGCCGGATCTGCCGGACTTCACCGGCCGGCAGGCGGTGGTGGCGACGGCGAGAACGGCGCTGGCCGGGGGTACGAGCGTCGTGGTGATCTCGGGGCCGCCGGGCGCCGGCAAGAGCGCGCTGGCCGTCCACCTCGCGCACCGCCTGGGCGAGGAGTTCCCGGACGGCCGGCTGTTCCTCAACGTCGGCGGGGCCGACCCGCTCAGTCCTCCGGAGGCGGTCAGCAGGGCCCTGCGAGCGCTCGGCGTCACCGACGCCGACGCGCAGGGCAACCCGGACCTGCGGGAACGCGTCGCCCGCTACCGCTCGGAGCTGGCCGGGCGCCGGGTGCTGGTGGTGGTCGACGACGCCGCGACGGCCGTGCAGGTGCAGCCGTTCCTGCCCACCACGCCGGGCTCGGCGCTGCTCGTGACCAGCCGGTCGCGACTGTCCACGCTGCCGTCGGCGGTGCGGGTCGAGCTGGGCGTGCTGTCGGCGGCCGACGCGGAGGCGATGCTGACCCGGATGATCGGGGCCGAGCGGGCGGCCGCCGACCCGGAGCAGACGGCGCGGCTGGCCGACCTGTGCGGGCGGCTGCCGCTGGCCGTCCGGGTGGCAGGCGCCCGGCTGCTGGCCCGTCCGCACTGGACGGTCGCGCAACTGGCCGACCGGCTCAGCGACGAGCGCCGCCGCCTCGACGAGCTGGCCGTGGACGAGCTGGAGGTGCGCGCCGGGCTGGCGGTCAGCTACCGAGGGCTGCGGCCCCGGGCGCAGGAGGCCTTCCGCGCTCTGGGCGCCCTCGACCCGCCCGACCTGACCGCCCTGACCGTGGCGGCGCTGCTCGGCGCCGGCCTGGACGAGGCGGCCGACCTGGTCGAGGAGATCACCGACGCCCGGCTGCTGGACGTGACCGCGGCCGGCGGCTGGATCACCCGCTACCGGATGCACGACCTGGTGCGGCTGTACGCGGCCGAGCTCGCCGAGTCCAGCGCGGACCACGTCGGCCGGGCGGTGACCGCGATGTTGCGGATGGCGGAACGCCTGGCCGAGCCGTTGCCGCTGGCCATTCCCCGGATGTACCGGCCCGACCGGCTGCCCGAGCCGGGTCCGGCCTGGACCGAGGCGCTGGACCGGATCGACCTGGGCGTGTTCTTCGCCGCCGAGGAGCCGGCCCTGGTCGCCGCGGTCGAGCGGGCCGCGGCGCTGGACCTGGACGAACCGGCCTGCGCCCTGGCCGATGCGCTGGTCTTCGCGTCGTTCGCCAAGGTCAACAACTTTGCGGGCTGGACGCGTACCCATGCCGCCGCGGCCGGCGTCGCGGCCCGGACCGGCAATCAGGCCGCTGCCGCGGTGATCGCCTGCGGCATCGCGCAGATGCACTACAAGCAGGACCGGATGCCCGAGTCGCGGGAGCAGTTCGCCGCGGCGGCCGAGCTGTTCGAGGCGGCCGGCAACAACCGCGGGCTGGCCGTGGCGCTGAACGGGCTGGGCACGGTCGGCCGGGAGATGGGCGAGCACCGGGAGGCGTTGCCGCAGATCGAGCGGGCGCTGACCATGCTGGAGGGCTTCGGCGACGACGCGGGCGTGGCGCATGCCCACTACAGCGCCGGGTTCGCGTACCGGGAGCTGGGCGAGGACGCGGCGGCGCTACGACACCTGGAGAAGTCCCGGGACCGCTACCGCGCGTGCGGGCACGAGCGCGGCGAGATGATCGCCATCCGGGGCATCGGGCTGGTGCACCGGGCCCGCGGCGACCTCGACCAGGCGGAACGGTTCTGCGCCGACGCCCACGAGCGGGCCACCACGATCGGTGACCTGCATCTGCTCGCGTACACCGCGCAGGCCCTGGCCAAGGTGTGGATCCGCCGCGGCGAGCCGGACCGGGCCGCCGGGCCGCTGGCCGCCGCGTCGGCCACCGTCACCGCCCACCACGACCAGCTGGGCGCCGCGCTGGTCAAGCGCACGGTCGGCGAGATGCACCTGGCCGCGGGCCGGTTCGGCCGGGCGGCCGAGCAGCTGGACCGGGCCGCGGCCGGGTGGCGGGCGATCGGCCTCGACCTCGGCCACGCCCGCACGCTGCGCGACCTGGGTGCGGCGCGGTGCGCGAGCGGCGACCATGCCGGCGCGCACGCGGCGTGGTCGGCCGCGGCGGCCACGTTCGGCCGGTTCGGCGTACGCGAGCAGGATGAGCTGGCCGCCTGGCGGGCCCGCTGGGGATGTCACTGCGCCCCCGATCAACTGACCGCCGCAGTGTCGTCCGCCGAGCGCAGCACGCGCAGCACGTTGCCACCCGCCAGGGCGGCCAACTCGTCGCCCGGCCAGCCGCGCCCGGACAACTCCGCGGACAACCGCGGGTAACCGGACACGTCGGCCGGCCCGGACGGCATGTCGTCACAGCCGCCGAAGTCACCACCGAGGCCATCGGATCTTGCGGGGCCGACCTTGCAGTTTTCTGGCAGTACTTCCGGCCGGCACGCATCCCCCAGCGGATGGGTGAGTCGCCGCCAGGGAGGAACGATCAAGATCAAGAGCCGGATGTCGTAGCTCGGTCAGTGGCACAGACCGTCGCTCCCGCCGAGGCCGGTCACCCGGCTCCAAGGCCGTGACCGGCCAGAACAGAGCCGCGCACCCTTCATTCGGCGTGAGTGGTCACCCCGGAAACCCCGACGGCCGCCGCGTGGTTCCACTCGGTACACCGCAGGTGGGCGAGCGCGGCCACCAGATCCGGCCGGTCCCGGCGCACCTCCACGACCGCCATGGCGCGGACGGTAGCCTTCGGCGGTGGTTTCTTCACGTCGAATTCGAGGCGTCGACGACCTCGGGGCCTGGCTGGTGAAAGGCAACGCCGACCACGTCGACCTGGCCGGGCGTTTCGCCCGGGAGCCGCGGGTGACCCGGTGGTGTGTGCAGCCGAGTTATCGGCTCGGCCTGATGCGGGCGGGCCAGCCGGTGCTGTTCTGGGCCAGCGGCAGCCGGCGGCGTGACCTGGCGTACGGCATCTGGGGTCTTGGTCGTCTGACCGGACCACCCCGGCAGGACGACGGCTGGGCGATGCCGCTGGATCTCGTCGTCGCGGAGCCGGGCGGCCGCCTGCCCCGCGAGGAGTTGCGGGCCGATCCCCGGCTGGCCGGGCTGGAGGTGCTGCGTCAGCCCCAGGGCGCCAACCCGTCGTTCGTGGACGTCGAGGAGTTCGCCGTGATCCGGGAGCTGCTCGGGGTCACGCCGGGCGGCGGAGCAGGCCCCAGGCCAGCAGGACAGGCGCGCCCAGGGTCAGGATGACCAGCACGGCGGCCAGCCCCGAGACCGAGGGGGAATAGCTGATCACGGCGCCCAGCTGGAGGAACGCCGACGAATGCTCGCGGCGCCAGAGGAACGACCAGATGTCGGCGGCGTTCGAGTAGGTCCAGGCGGTCAGGACGGTCAGGATCAGGGCGCCGGCCGCGGGCCACAGGGACGCCGCCGCGCGTTCGACGGTCAGGAACAGGATCACGGCGGTGAGCAGCATCGCCGTCAGGGCGGGCCAGGTGCCGATCAGCAGCGGGCCGGTCCAGGCGAGTTCGTCCAGGTCGGTGAGGACATCGGTCAGGGCCAGGACGACGGGTACGGCGGCCACGATCGCCGCGGGCGCCGCCCGGCGGGAACCGGCGCGGGGCAGGAAGATCAGCCCCACCGCGAAGGCGAGCAGGGCGGGGATCAGGAGCAGGGCGTCGGTGTCGTAGCTGCCCAGCCACGCATCCCGGTCGTCGGCCGGCGGAGCGTACCCCCGGATCGAAAGAAGCTGACCGGCCGACAACAGCAGGAGCGCGGCGGCGACCGACCATCGCAGGGCCGACCGCGGGCCGATCGCGGCGCAGACCGCGGCCCCGAGGAAGGCCACCGCCGCGCACTGCCGGGACATCGTGTCGCCGCCGAGGGCCGCCGTGCCGGCCGCGAGGAGGGCGGCGACGGCGGTGACGAGAGCCGGGATCCGGTACGGGTGCGGGAGCATCGCCCCGCACCGTACCGAACGGGTCGTTACGCCGCTTGCCCGATGTTGACCATCCAGGCCACGCCGAACCGGTCGGTCAGCTGACCGAACTCGTCGCCCCAGACCTGCTTCTCCAGGGGGACCGTGATCGTGCCGCCCTCGCCGAGCGCGGCGAAGTAGCCGGCCAGGCCGTCGTCGGCGCCACCGCTCAGGCTGACCGTGATCGTGGTGCCCGGCGTGAACGGCATGCCGGGCATGATGTCCGAGCACATCAGTGTGTAGCCGGCCGGGGTCTCGAGCTGACCGTGCATGACGCGGTCCTTGACCGCCGCGTCGTCGTTGCCCATGTCACCGAAGGTCATGGCGGTGAACTCGCCGCCGAAGACGCCCTGGTAGAACTCGAGCGCCTGCCGGGCGTCACCGTTGAAGTTGATGTACGGGTTCAGTCGTGAGGTCATGGACCGCACGTTAGAACCCGTACCACCTCACTGGAACAGCTTCGCGGCGGTAATGACCGTCTGGATGATGCCGTACCCCAGAAGCACCGTGACCAGGGCCCACGAGATGATCAGCCTCATGCCGCCACCTCCCTTTCTACCGGCGTGGCCGGCTCGTGGTACTGCTCGGGCACCGGGCGGATCAGCAGGTTGGCGACGAAGCCGACGGCCAGCACCCCGACCATGGTGAACAGGGCCGGACGGTAGGCCTCGGCGGTCAGGGTGCCGGGCTTGCCCTGCGCGTCGAGGAAGCTGTTGACGATCAGCGGCCCGGCGATGCCGGCGGCCGACCAGGCGGTGAGCAGCCGGCCGTGGATGGCGCCGACCTGGAACGTGCCGAACAGGTCGCGCAGGTAGGCCGGCACGGTCGCGAAGCCGCCGCCGTAGAACGACAGGATCACGCCGGCCAGCAGCACGAACAGCGCGGTGGCGGAGTGCCCGGCGACGGCCAGCAGGGCGTACAGGATCATGCCGACGCCCAGGTAGATCATGTAGATGGGCTTGCGGCCGATCAGGTCGGAGGTGGACGACCAGGCGAACCGGCCGGCCATGTTGAACAGCGACAGCACACCGACGAAGCCGGCCGCCGCGGTCACCGCGACCGTGGACGTGCCGTTCTCCCGGAAGAAGTCCTGGATCATCGGGCTGGCCTGCTCGAGGATGCCGATGCCGGCGGTCACGTTGCAGAACAGCACGATCCACAGCAGCCAGAACGAGCGGGTCTTGATCGCGTTCGCGGCCGACACGCTGGCCGTGGTGACCAGCGGCTTCGCCCTGACCGAGGCCGGGTCCCAGCCGTCCGGCCGCCAGCCCTCGGCCGGCACCCGGATGTTGGCGACGCCGAACATCATGATCACGAAGTAGCCGATGCCGAGGGTCAGGAACAGCAGCACCAGGGCGCTGCCGCTGGCCGTGGACGAGGCGACCGACGAGTCGTAGCCGCTGTCGTAGAGACCCAGCAGCTGCCGGGACAGCGGGCTGGCGACCAGCGCGCCGCCGCCGAAGCCCATGATGGCCAGGCCGGTGGCCAGGCCGGGCCGGTCGGGGAACCATTTGATCAGGGTGGACACCGGCGAGATGTAACCGATGCCGAGGCCGATGCCGCCGATCACGCCGTACCCGAGATAGAGCAGCCAGAGCTGGCCGGTCCCGATGCCGAGCGCGCCGACCAGGAAGCCCGTCGCCCAGAACGACGCCGACACGAACATGGCTTTGCGCGGCCCGTTCCGCTCGACCCAGGTGCCGCCGATCGCCGCCGACAGGCCGAGCATGACGATCGCGATGCTGAACACGATGCCGATCTCGGTCTGGCTGGCGTCAAAGTGCTTGACCAGTGAGTTCTTGTAGACGCTGGTGGCATAGGCCTGGCCGATGCACAGGTGGACCGAGAGCGCGGCCGGCGGGATCAGCCAACGGCTGAAGCCTGGCGGCGCGACGGACTTCTCTCGGTCGAGCGCGGACAGCACGGACACTGCATCCCCCTCATCGGAGTGCTTCGATCATGGTTGATCGTATGACCGTCTATTCATTGCCGCCATCCACGCAAGGTCATGAACACGGAGACCAAGCGCTCGCTCGATCGGTGTCGGGTCGGCGCCGGCCGGCTCCTCAGGTCCGAAGATGCCCATTTCGCGGGCCCTGCGGCGCCCGCGCCGCGAGAAGGGCCGGCCGCCTCGACGGCCGTCGCTCAGTGAAGTGCTTGCGCTTGCAACTTTCCGCTGATCCTGCCCGATCGGACGCCCGTGACCGACACGATCGAGCGCGGGCCGGGCGGCGGCGAGCGGTTCGGTGGTCACGGCGGCACCGTCCGTCACGGTGGTCACCTTCATCAGGACCCCGGTGACGCTCACCTCCGGTTCGTGGTGGCCGAACAAAAGGGTGTGGGGCGGCTCGTCGGGGAGCACGCCAGGCGACGCCTGATCGGGGTCGTGCTGGTGGTCGTCGTGCTGCTCGCCGGCGGCGGCGCCACCTGGCTGGCCACCGCGGCGTTGAGCAGCGGGCAGCGGCAGCTGGCCGAGCAGTCGATGACCCGGACCGGCGACGACGCCGCGGAGGCGGTGGACGACGAGATGAGCCACTACGCCGACGCGATCGCGGACGTGGCGTCGGGCATCGGAGCCACCGACGATCTGACCGCGACCGACTGGGCCGGGATGACGTCCACCCTGACCGCGGACCGGCTGCCCGGCGCCACCAGCGTCGCGTGGGTGGTGCCGGCCAAGGACCCGGCGGTCGCGGCCACCCAGGCGGAGTGGCGGGCGCGGGGCGCGAAGGGGCTCACGCTCTATCGGACCGGTACCGGCGTCGAGCACCAGTTCGTGATCTACATGAAGTCGTTCACCAGGCTGCCGCCGGCGCCGGGCCGCGACCTGAGCAGCACGCCGGCCACCCGGGAGGCGCTCGACCTGGCCCGGCGCAGTTCGACCCTGGCGGTCGGCGGCGCGCACATCTCGTTGCGGGACCGCCAGCTGCCGGTCTCCGAACAGCAGCTGACGGTGACCATGGCGGTGCCGGTGCTGGACCGGAAGGGGCAGTTCGGGGGTTGGGTGGTGATGGGCGTGCACGGCGTCGACTTCCTCCGGTCGGCGCTGGCCGGCCGCCTCGGCAACGCCGTCAACCTGCAGCTGGTCGACTCGGAGCCGACGGTGGACCGGACGCTCGTCCGCATCGCGGGCGGCGTACCCATGAACGAGCCGGCGCTGAACCGCAGCCGCTCCATCGACGTGGGTCAGCGCACCTGGCGCGTCGACCTGCAGCCGACGACCGCCCTGCTCGGGGTGTCGGACCGTCGCCTCAGCTCCTGGACGCCGGTCGCCGGCGGCGCGTTCACCCTGCTCCTGGCCGTGCTCATCGGGGTGCTGGTGAGCGGGCGGATCCGGGCGACGGACCGGGCCGACCGGGCCACCGCGGCGTTGCGCCAGGACATCGAGCGGCGCCAGGCGGTCGAGGCCGAACTGCGCGAGCGGGAGCTCTCCCAGCTGCGTGAGCTGGCCTTCCACGACCAGCTCACCGGTTTGGCCAACCGCGTCCTGTTCTTCGACCGGGTGATCCACGCGCTGCGCACCCACGCCCGCGACAACGACACGTTCGCGGTGTTCTTCATCGACCTGGACGGCTTCAAGGAGGTCAACGACCAGCTCGGGCACGGCGCCGGGGACGCGGTGCTGCGCGCGACCGCCGACCGGCTCAAGGAGTGCATGCGGGAGAGCGACACCACGGCCCGGTTCGGCGGCGACGAGTTCGCGATGCTCCTGGAACGGCTGGCCGACCCGGCCGACGTGCTCCTGACCGCCGACCGGATGGTGGCCGCGCTGCGGGAGCCGATCCGGATCGGCTCCCGCACGGTGTCGGTCACGGCCAGCATCGGTATCGCGCTGAACCGGCCGGGCGACGACGCCGACGCCATCCTGCGCGCCGCCGACCTGGCCATGTACGAGGCGAAGACGAGCGGCAAGTCCCGACATGTCCTGTCGGGTTCCTGACGCTGCCGTAACGTTATCGATCCTGGCCGAAACGGGACTGCGCGGCCGATCGCCGATCGCCCATAATTTTCGCCGTGACTGAGCAGTATTACGGACCGCCTGGCCCTCCTGGCCCCCCGGGACCTCCCGGGCCGCCCTTCCAGCCCCCGGGTGACGGCGCCGCCTTCGCCCCACCTCCGCCGCCCAAGAAAAGCAAGAAGAAGGTCTGGATCGCGGGTGCCGCGGTCGGCGCACTCCTGGTCGCGGGCTGCTGCGCCGGTGGCGCGCTGATCGTCCGCAACCAGGGTGACGACAAGGGCGGTTCGGGCAGCGGCAAGGCGGTGTCCGCCGCCGACTACGCCAAGACACTCGGCGAGGTCGACTCCTCGCTGAAGGACCCGTTCGCCAAGATGGCGACGGGTGACAAGGCGTCGTACGCGACGTCGGCCTCCGGGCTGCGCGCGGGCGCCGACAAGCTCGACGCGATCGTGCCGCCGACGACGGCCTCCGGCGCTCACGTCACGCTGGTGACCGCGCTGCGCGGGCTGGCCGACGACGCCGAAGACGCGGCGACCGCCAAGCCGAAGTGTCCCGCGGCGTCCCCGGTGACCGAGTTGCTGGGCTCGGACGCCGCCGACGACATCCGCGAGCAGTCCAAGACGCTGGCCACCCGCGACGCCACGTTCAAGGTCGGCTCGTTCCTCCCGGCCAAGCCCAAGGAGCAGAACCGCCGCCTGAACACGGGCACGTTCGTCACCAAGAAGGCCGGCAACGGCTCGGGTGACCTGGTGATCGAGAACGGCTCCGGCGACACCACGGTCAGCCTGGTGCCCAAGGGCACGAAGAAGCCGAACTTCACCGTGTACGTGCGCGGCAACGCCAAGCACACGGTCAAGAACATCAAGAACGGCAACTACGAGATCTTCGCGGCGGCCGGCAAGGACTGGGACGCGGGCAAGAAGGGCTTCACCCGCGACTGCTCGTTCACCAAGTTCGACGACGAGTTCAAGATGGAACCCGGCGTCATCTGGACGATCACCCTGACCCAGGTCGTCGGCGGCAACGCCTCGACCACCGACGTCGACCCGGGGGCCTTCCCGACGGAGTGACCGTCGGGCTCCCGGCCCGAGCCTGCTTGGGCCAGACTGGGCCGATGTCAGGACGACCGTCGATCCGGGTCAATCAGGTCGGTTATCTGCCCGGCGGGCCACAGCACGCCACGTGGGTCACCGGTGAGGTCGCGCCGCGGCCCTTCGTGGTGTTCGACGCGGCCGGCGCGCAACGAGGGGCGGGCCGTTCCGAGCCTTGGCCGGAGCGGCCCGAACCCACGTCGGGCCTGACCGTGCACGTTCTCGATCTCGGCGGTCTGCCGCCGGGCGACGGCTTCCGGGTGGTGGCCGGCGACGACCGCAGCCACCCCTTCCGGGTCGCGGCCGGGCTCTACGACGAGCTGAGCCGTGACGCGGTAGAGCTGTTCACCCGGCTGCGGTGCCGGCACGCGGGGGACGTCGCCGTGCCGGGCTGGACCGGGCCGGACGCCGAGCGGCTCTACCCGGGGTGGCGGCCGGACGGGGTCTTCGACGTCTCCGGTGGGTGGTATGACGCCGGGGACTACGGCAAGTACGTGGTCAGCGGCGCCATCGCGCTCTGGCAGCTGCTCGATCTCGCCCGGCTGCTGAAGGCGCGCGGCCGTGACGCGAGCGTGGTGGTGGACGAGTGCCGGTTTCAGCTCGACTGGCTGCTACGGATGCAGGTTCCGCCCGGCCATCAGTACGCGGGGATGGCGTTCCACCGGGTCCACGGCACCGAGTGGTCGCCGATCCCGGGGCGGCCCGAGGACGACCCGACCACCCGCGTCCTGCACCGGCCGTCCACGGCGGCCACGCTTCATCTGGCCGCCGTCAGTCTCAAAGCGTCGCGAGTGCTGGACGACGCCGCGCTGGTCGATGTGGCCCGGACCGCCTGGCGGGCGGCGAAACAGCACCCGGACCTGATCGCCCCGGACGACGAGGGACGGTTCGGGGGCGGGCCGTACGGGGATCCCGACCTCACCGACGACGAGGTGTGGGCGACCGCCGAATGGGGGCTGCCGGTGACCATCCCGCCGCCCGCGGACCTCGACGGCTTCGACTTCGACCGGGTCACGATCCCGGCGCTGCTGGACTCGGGCCAGGATCTCCGGCCGCCGGCCGACCGCCTGCTGGAGCTCCAGGCCGGCCAGCCGTGGGGCCAGCCCTACGCGCCGGAGCAGGGCTGGCACTGGGGGTCGAACGGCCGGATCCTGAACAACCTGGTCGTGCTGGCGCGGGCGCACGAGCAGACCGGCGACCGCCGCTACCGGGACGGTGTCGTGTCCGGCGCCGACTACCTGTTCGGCCGCAACGCGCTCGGACAGTGCTACGTCACCGGCTACGGCACCGACGCGACCCGGCACCTGCGTACCCGGCAATTCTCGACGATCCCGCCCGGCGCGCTGGCCGGGGGCGCCAACTCGATCCCCACGCCCGGGTTCCCGAGCGACCCCCGGCTCGACGGCCGGCCGCCGCAGTGCCACTACCTGGACGAGGACACCTCGGAGACGACCAACGACATCTGCATCCGGTGGAACGCGCCGCTGGCCTACATCACGGCGTACCTGAGCGACGGCTAGACCTGACCGGCCTTCTCCAGCGCGGCGCAGCAGGTGTCGGTGATCAGCCGCGTCACGGTGTAGGGGTCGACGTTGGCGTTCGGGCGGCGGTCCTCGATGTAGCCCTTGCCGTCCTTCTCGACCTGCCACGGGATGCGCACCGAGGCGCCACGGTCCGAGACGCCGTAGCTGTACTCGTTCCACGGGGCGGTCTCGTGCAGCCCGGTCAGCCGGTCGTCGATGCCGGCGCCGTAGTTCTTGACGTGGTCCATCGGCTTGGAGCCCTCACCGAGGGCCTCGCACGCGCCGATGATCGCCTCGTAGCCTTCGCGCATCGCCTTGGTCGAGAAGTTGGTGTGCGCGCCGGCGCCGTTCCAGTCGCCCTTCACCGGCTTCGGGTCGAGGGTGGCCGAGACGTTGAAGTCCTCGGCCGTGCGGTAGAGCAGCCACCGGGCGACCCAGAGCTGGTCGGCGACGGCCAGCGGCGCCAGCGGGCCGACCTGGAACTCCCACTGGCCGGGCATGACCTCGGCGTTGATGCCGGAGATGCTCAGGCCGGCCTTGAGGCAGTTGTCGAGGTGGGCCTCGACGATGTCCCGGCCGAAGATCTCGTCGGCGCCGACACCGCAGTAGTAGCCGCCCTGCGGGGCCGGGAACCCGCCGGCCGGGAAGCCGAGCGGGCGGGCGCCGTCGAAGAAGGTGTATTCCTGCTCGATGCCGAACAGCGGCTCCTGTGCGGCGAACCGCTCGGCGACAGCGGCCAGGACGGCGCGGGTGTTCGACTCGTGCGGCGTCATGTCGATGTTGAGGACCTCGCACAGCACCAGCACGTGGTCCGCGCCGCGGATCGGGTCGGGGCAGGTGAAGACCGGCTTGAGCACGCGGTCGGAGGAGTGACCCACGGCCTGGTTGGTCGAGGACCCGTCGAAGCCCCAGATGGGCAGGTCGGCGCCCTTCTCGTGGTCCTCCAGAATCTTCGTCTTGGAACGGAGCTTGGCCGTCGGCTGGGTGCCGTCGATCCAGATGTATTCAGCCTTGAAGCTCACGATCCACATCCTCCAGGTACGCCGTACTGACGCCGGAAGCGTGCCAATGCGCCATTTCTCGCCCGTTGCCCGTGTGTGAACCGGAGGTTACCGGCGGTGTGTCAGGTGTCACCCGGTAACTCACACGCTGACCGGATCGACCACCAGGGAGGTGAGCGAGCCGAGCGGCGCCGGGTAGCCGTACAGGAAGCCCTGACCGAACGGGCAGCCCAGCTCGAGCAGCATGGCCGCCTGGGCCGGGTCCTCGATGCCCTCGGCCACCGCGGTCAGGCCGATCGCGCCGAACAGCTGCCACAGCGTGCCGACGATCCGGACGGCGGCCGGGTCGCGGGCGATGTCCTGCACGTACGTACGGTCGATCTTGACGATGTCGGCCGGGAACAGGTGCAGGTAGCGCAGCGACGCGTAGCCGGTGCCGAAGTCGTCGATGGCGATCCGGACGCCGGTGGCCCGGAGCTGCGCGAGGGTGCCGATCACCTCGGACTCGTCGGCGAGCGCGTTCTCGGTCACCTCGAGCACGAGTTGCTGGGGGCGCAGGCCGGCCTCGGCCAGGGTGGCGACGACCATCGCGGTGAACTCGGGGTCGAGCATCTGCAGCGGCGAGACGTTGACCGACAGGTACGCGTCCCGCGCGCCCGGCCACGCCGCGAACTCGGCGCAAGCCCGGCGCAGCATGAACATGCCCAGCTCACCGATGAGCGCCGCCCGCTCGGCGACCGGGATGAACACCTCGGGCGCGACCGGTCCCAGGCCGGGGTGGTCCCAGCGGGCCAGCGCCTCGACGCCGACGACCCGGTGGCCGGCCAGCCCGACGATCGGCTGGTAGGCGAGGTGCAGCGACCGGTCGGCCAGGGCCTGGCCCAGCTCGGCGCGCCACATCATCTCGCGGTCGAAGCCCTGACGCATGGACAGCTCGAACATGGCGTACGTGTTCTTGCCCTGGCCCTTGGCCGCGTACATCGCGAGGTCGACGTTCTTGCGCAGGTCCTCGGGCCGGGTGCCCTCGGGGCCGGCCGCGACCGCGATGCCCACGCTGGCGCTGACCCGGACCATGCGCGAGCCGACCTCGAACGGCTCGCGCAGCGCGTACAACAGCCTCTCGGCCTGGGCCTCGAGCCCGTCGACCCGGCCGGTGAGCACGGCGAACTCGTCGCCGCCGAGCCGCGCGACGGTGTCCTCGGCGGTGGAGCAGGCGGCCAGCCGGTCGCCGACGGTCCGCAGCACGATGTCGCCGGCGTCGTGCCCGAGCGAGTCGTTGATCATCTTGAAGTCGTCGAGGTCGAGGTAGACGATCGCGGCGGGCCGGCCGGACGACAGGGCCTGGTCCAGCCTCTCGTTGAACAGCGCGCGGTTGCCGAGCCCGGTCAGCGGGTCGTGGTACGCCTGGTGCCGCAGCCGCCGGGTGAGCGCCGAGTTGTGCAGCAGCGTGGAGAGCTGCCGGAGCAGAATCAGGACCAGACCGGCCAGCATGGGTACGGCCACCGCCGCGTCCGAGGTCACGCCGGCCGGCACCTGTCCGACGGCCACGGCGGCGGCGAGCCCGAACGGCACGTACGGCAGCATGATCTGGAGCCGGTTCATCACGCCGGTCTCGTCGAAGACCATCGGCTGCCGGGCCGCCGCCCAGCCGGCCGCGCCGAACGCCGCGAAGCAGAGGAAGAAGCCGGCGTCGGTGGGCTGCCCGGTGTAGTAGGTACCGGCCGAGGTGTCCAGGGCGAACATGGTGTCCGAGGTGGCCAGGCCGGCCAGGCCGATGATCAGCAGCAGGCCGACGCCGCGTCCGCCGCGCCGGGTCCGGGCCGCGATCAGCACGGCCATGGTGACCAGCACGATGTCGCTGACCGGGTAGGCCAGCGACACCACGAACGCGAAGGCCGAGTCGGCGCCGGCCTCCCAGACCGACCGGAGCGTGACCGCCCAGGCGATCGCGAACAGCGCGCAGCCGGCGATCAGGCCGTCGAGCAGCACGGTGAGCCGGGAGCCGACCGTGGTCCAGCCCGAGATCAGGAACAGGCCGGCCGCGGCGAGCACCGGGAACAGCAGGTAGCCCAGGTCGGCCCAGGAGGGGAACAGCACCTCGGCGTGGGCGATCAGCTCGTTGTACGACCAGTAGAAGTTGCCCAGGCCCCAGGTCGCGAGGCCGGCGGCGATCAGGCCCCAGCCGCCCCGGGCGAGGCCGATCGCCCGCCGGGCGGCCAGGGAGCACAGCACCGCCGCCACGCAGGCGAGGGTGCTGCTGGCCAGCTGGGTGTAGGGGGCGGCGGCGGTGTGGGCGAGCAGGATGATCGGCACGCCGGTCGCGAGACTGATCGCGACCAGCGTGGCCACCTGCCGCTGCCGAAGTAGCACGGCTGAGTGATCGGCCGATCACCCGGTGACTTGAGCGGGAAGGGCGGCCCGACCCGCTTCCAGCCGGGCGACCGGGACGCGGAACGGCGAACAGGACACGTAGTCCAGCCCGACCTCGTGGAAGAAGTGCACCGACTCGGGGTCGCCGCCGTGCTCGCCGCAGACGCCCAGCTTGAGGTCGGGACGGGTGGCCCGGCCCTCCTCGCTGGCGATGCGGACGAGCCGGCCGACCCCCTCGCGGTCGATCGACTCGAACGGGCTGATGCCGAAGATGCCCAGTTCCAGGTAGCGCCAGAAGAACGCGCCCTCGACGTCGTCGCGGGAGAAGCCCCAGCCCATCTGGGTGAGGTCGTTGGTGCCGAAGGAGAAGAAGTCGGCCGCCTCGGCGATCTGCCCGGCGGTCAGGGCGGCTCGCGGCACCTCGATCATCGTGCCGATGGCGATCTCGACGCCGGAGTCGCCGACCACCTCGGCGATGATCTTCTCCGCCTCCGCGCGGACCGTCTCGAGCTCCTGCACCGCGCCGACCAGCGGGACCATGATCTCGGGGCGCGGCCGGCCGCCCTCCTGGGCGAGCGCGACGGCGGCCTCGGCGATGGCACGCACCTGCATCCCGAACAGCCCCGGCACCACCAGCCCCAGGCGCACCCCCCGCATGCCCAGCATCGGGTTCGACTCGTGCATCCGGCGCACCGCGGCGAGCATCTTCTCGGACCGCTTGGCGCTCTCGCCGCGCTCCTTGGCCACCGCGACGTGTACGGCCAGATCTTCCAGCGACGGCAGGAACTCGTGCAGCGGCGGGTCGATCAGCCGCACCGTGACCGGCAGGCCGTTCATCTCGCGGAACAGCTCGAGGAAGTCGGCCCGTTGCAGCGGCTTGAGCGCGTCCAGCGCCGCCTGCCGCTCCTTGTCCCCCTCGGCCAGGATCAGCCGCTCGACCAGCTCTCGGCGATCGCCCAGGAACATGTGCTCGGTGCGGCACAGTCCGACGCCCTGGGCGCCGAAACGGCGGGCGCGGGCGGCGTCGGGGCCGGTGTCGGCGTTGGTCCGCACGGCCAGCCGGCGCCGCTCGTCCGCGTGCGTCATCAGCCGGTGCACCGCCGCGACCAGCGGCTCGTTGGCCAGCGCGGGGTCGAGGTCGCCTTCGAAGTACTGCACGACCTCGGACGGCCGGACCGGCACCTCGCCCAGGTAGACGCGGCCGGTGGTGCCGTCGATCGAGATCACGTCACCCTCGTTCACGGTGTGCCCGCTCACCAAGAACGCGGACGGCGACACCTCGAGCTGGTCGGCGCCGCAGACGCAGGTCTTGCCCATGCCGCGGGCCACCACGGCGGCGTGGCTGGTCTTGCCGCCGCGCGAGGTGAGGATGCCCTGGGCGGCGATCATGCCGGGCAGGTCGTCCGGGTTGGTCTCCCGGCGGACCAGAATCACGTCCTTGCCCTGGGCCGCCAGCTCGGTCGCTCGCTCCGCGGTGAAGACCACCTCGCCGTACGCCGCTCCGGGCGACGCCCCGACCCCCTTGGTCAGCACCTCGGGGTCGCCGGCCAGGTCGAAGCGCGGGAACATCAGCTGGGCCAGCTGGGCGCCGGTGACCCGCCGCAGCGCCTCGTCGAGGTCGATCACACCCTCGTCGATGAGCTGCGCGGCGATGGTGAACGCGGCCGCCGCCGTGCGCTTGCCGACCCGGGTCTGGAGCATCCACAGCTTGCCGCGCTCGATGGTGAACTCGATGTCGCACAGGTCGTGGTAGTGGCCCTCGAGGGTGGCCATGATGCCGAGCAGCTCGTCGTACGACTTCTTGTCGAGCCCTTCGAGATCTTGCAGCGGGACCGTGTTGCGGATGCCGGCGACCACGTCCTCGCCCTGGGCGTTCTGCAGGTAGTCGCCGTAGATGCCCTGCTCGCCGGTGGCCGGGTCGCGGGTGAAGGCGACGCCGGTGCCGGAGTCGGCGCCGAGGTTGCCGAAGACCATCGCCACCACGTTGACCGCGGTGCCCAGGTCGGCCGGGATGCGCTCCTGGCGGCGGTACAGGACGGCCCGGGGCGCGTTCCACGACTGGAAGACCGCGGCGATGGCCCGGTCCATCTGCTCGCGCGGGTCCTGCGGGAAGTCGTCGCCGGTGTGCTTGGCGAACACGTCCTTGTACGCGCCGACCAGCGCCTTCAGGTCGTCGGCGTCCAGGTCGGTGTCGTCGCGTACGCCCTTGGCCGACTTGGCGTTGTGCAGCGCCTGCTCGAACTCGTCGCCGGGCACCTCGCACACGGTCTTGCCGAACATCTGGATCAGCCGGCGGTAGGAGTCCCAGGCGAACCGGTCGTCGCCGCCGGCCTGGGCGCTGAGCCCGGCCACGGACTCGTCGTTGAGGCCGACGTTGAGGACGGTCTCCATCATGCCGGGCATGGAGAACTTGGCGCCCGAGCGCACCGAGACGAGCAGCGGGTCGGCCGGGTCGCCGAGCCGCTTGCCCATCGCCTCCTCGAGCTTTTCCAGATGCGAGGTGATCTCTTCCTCGAGCCCGTCGACATGGGCCCCGGAGGCCAGATATTGCTGACAGGCCACCGTGGTGATGGTGAACCCGGCGGGCACGGGCAGCCCCAGATTCGTCATTTCCGCCAGGTTGGCGCCCTTACCACCCAGCAGATCCTTCAGGTCCTTGTTGCCCTCGGCGAAGTCGTAGACGAACTTGTCGGCTCCCTTGCCTTCCATGCGAACGCACCTCCGGGTTTCGATTACCCCGGCGCGGTCGGTTTCACGCCCCGGGAACCGAAGGCTAGGTGACCTTCCGGCCGACGAATACCAGCCCGTGCGGAATTCCACAGGTGTGAGATTCAAGGTGCACGGAATGCGCTCTCTTCGCGCACCAACGAGCACGGTTAGGCTTTGCCGGGTGACCGCCATTGTGGAGACTCCGGAGACCACGCGCCTGCTCGACGAGCTGACCAACCCGATCGGCCGGGACGATCCCTATCCCCGGTACGACCGGCTTCGCGAGATCTCCCGGCTGATCCGGGCCGAGGACGGCGCGCTCGTCGTGACCGGGTACGACGAATGCCAGACCGTGGTCCGCGACAGCCGGCTCGGCCACTTCCCCACGGACATGCTCGGGCTCGCCGGCCTGGCCGACTGGGCCGACCACCCCGGCACCTACATGCTGTTCACCAGCCTGGTGACGCTCAACCCGCCCGATCACACCCGGCTGCGGCGGCTGGTCAGCTCGGCGTTCACCGCCCGGCGGGTGGCGGCGCTGCGCCCGTCGATCGAGCGGATGGTCGACGACCTGCTGGCCGACCTGGCCGGTGCCGGCGACTTCATCGACCGGTTCGCGTTCCCGTTGCCGGTCAACGTGATCGGCGAGCTGCTGGGCATCCCGGCGGCCGACCGGGCCCAGTTCCAGTCGCTCATCCGGGACTGGTCACAGGTGCTCGAGACGGTCGAGCCTTCCGCTTTGGAAAAGGCCGACCCGGCCGCGGCGACGCTGCGCGACTACCTGACCGGGCTGGTCGCCGAGCGCCGCAAGGACCCGCGCGACGACCTGATCAGCGCGCTGGTCGCGGTCGAGGCCGACGGTGACCGGCTGACCGAGGACGAGTTGCTGACCATGGTGGCGTTCCTGTTCGCGGCCGGCTTCGAGACGACCACCAACCTGCTGGCCAACGGGCTGGTCGCGCTGCTGGCCAACCCGGGCGCGACGATCGCCGACCCGGGGCTCGCGGCCGAGGAGCTGCTGCGCTGGGACAGTCCGGTCCAGCTGGTCTCGCGTGTGGTCTACGAGCCGGTCGAGATGGCCGGCCTGACCATCGAGCCGGGCGAGCGGGTGGTCGCCTATCTCGGCGCCGGCAATCGAGACGCCGCGCGGTTCGACCACCCCAACACCCTTGATCTTCGGCGTACGGACAACAGCCCGCTGTCGTTCGGCGGCGGCATCCATTACTGCGTGGGTGCTCCCCTGGCCCGCCTCGAAGCGCAGATCGCCTTTCCCGCGCTGCGTTCCGCCTACCCGAATTTGGCGCTGACCGCCGAGCCGACGCGGCGGAACAGTCTGACCTTGCGGGGATACACCGAGATGCCGGTCGCCACAAACTAGCTCAGCTCGACAAAATAAGGCGCCGCTGCGAATTCCACGGGGGAAGAACTCGCAACGGCGTTGGAGCCACGTTAGACCACTCGGTTCGGCGCTGTCTATCCCACCCGGTTCAGGACTGTGCCGAGGAGTTTCTTCCAGTCGGTGTCGAACTGCGGCGAGCCGCTGGCGTTGCCCAGCCGGTAGACCGCGTACCCCTCCACGACCAGCACATTCGACTTGCTGACGACGGACACCGCGACATCGGCGGTGCCCGGGTGCTTCGCCTCGTACACCTTGTGCCGGGTGATCACGAACCCGGACCAGCCGCCCTCGTTGATGTCCTGGGTCTTGGCCGTCTCGGTGTACGCCGGCTCGTTGCGGTCGGCGGTGGTCTGGTGGCCCTGGCTGACCGTGGCCGGGCACTTGTCGGCGACCGCCCGCAGCGACGCGAGGGCGGCCTGGGCGCCGGTGGCGTCCCCGTACACCAGCGCGGTCTGGTTGAGGGTCTGCGCGCCCTTCGTGCCCTCGTCGGCCAGCGGCGCGCTGACCACCTCGGCCCCCGGCGGCACCGGCGGCGCCGTGGCCGACCCGCCGCAGAGCGGAACCAGCCGCTGCGCGTCGGTCGACGCCTCGGGCGCCGCCCACGACCCGCCGACATCACTGGCCTGCAGCAACGCCCCCCGCATGGTGGTCACGCTGATGGTCCCGCCGTCCGGCTGGTCCGGTCCGTCGTCCGACGAGTCACATCCGGCGGCCAGCGCAACCACGCAGAGTGCTGCGGCGGCTACCCTGCCGATCTTGGGCTCGAGCATCCGGCCATGCTAATCGGTGCCGAGGTCGAAGTCGGCGGCCGTGCTGCGCACGAACAGGTTCAGGGACACCGGCGCCGAGGTCAGTTCCTGGTCGCCGTCGTGGAGCGACGAGCGTTTCGGCCCCTCATGCCGGTGGATGCTACCGGTGTTCCGGCAGGGTCCGGCCGCTGGCCTCGACGGCCTCGGCGGCCGGGCGGGCCGCCCAGCCGAGCAGGCGGCGCGCCTTGTCCGAGGACCGGATCCGGCGGTGCCCCAGGTTGACCACGAGCGCGCCGAGGTCGGGGTCGGCGATCGCGGCCTGCCGCACCACCTCGTCCGGCAACGGCTGCGTCGGCACCCGGCTCGCCGCGTCACCCAGCCGTTCCCGCAGCAGCCGCGCGATCTCGGCCATCCACAGGAACTCCCCGGTGCCCAGGAACCGCTCCCCCGCGGCGGCCGGGTCGACCATCGCCCGCAGGTGCAGATCGGCGATGTCCCGCACGTCCACCACCTCGAACCCGACCCGGGGCAGCCCCGGCATGCGTCCGGTGATCAGGTCGTCGACCGCCCGCAGCGACCCGAGGTTGGCCAGCGGCCCCCGCACCGGCCCGAGCACCCACCCCGGCAGCACGGTGCTGAGCTCGGTCGGGCCGCCGCTCGCCGCGATGAAGTCCCAGGCGGCCCGTTCGGCCAGCGGCTTCGACCGCCGGTAGGGCGTCGACAGCGGGTCGCTCACGTCGGTCCACAGCGTCTCGTCGGTGACCCCGTCCGGCGTCTCGGAATGCGGCGAGGCCGCGGCCGCCGACGACGTCACGACGACCCGCCGAACCCCCGCCGCGACGGCCGCCCGCAGCACCCGCAGCGTCCCCTCCCGGGCCGGCGCGACCAGCGCGTCCGGGTCACCCGGGTCGGCCTCCCCGGTGGTCACCGGCGACGCCACGTGCAACACGTAGTCACACCCGTCGACCGCCTCGTCCCACCCCTCGTCCCGGGTGAGGTCGGCCTCGATCGCTTCGGTCCCTTGCGGCGCCCGACTGCGATCCCGCACCGTCGTGCGTACGTCGTACCCCCGCTCTTGAAGCGCGACAACGCACCACCCCGCGAGAAAGCCCGACCCACCGGTCACCAGAACGCGTTCACTCATGCCTCTCCCAACGTGCCCGGAGGCGCCCGAGTTCAGACCCGGACCTTCGCGTGCGGGGCTCGCCAGTGGCGCAGGATGGCGACGATGCGCAAGGTGACGACGAAGACGGCGGCGCCGGTGGCCACGGCCGGGACGTTCAGGTCGAGGGAATGGGCGACGGCGACCAGGGTGGCGCCGCAGGCGGCCGGGATGGCGTACAGGTCGGAGTCGGTCTTGACCAGGCTCGGGGTCTCGCGGGCGGTGATGTCGCGCAGGACGCCGCCGCCCACGGCCGTGGTGACACCGAGCAGGACGGCCTGGATCGGGCCCAGGTGGTAGTCGAGGGCCTTGATCGTGCCGGTGACGCAGAACAGGCCCAGGCCGGCGGCGTCGAAGACCGCGATGGTGAAGGAGAGGCGCTGCACCAGCGGGTGGGCGAAGAACGTCACGGCCGCGGCGACCAAGGGGATGATCAGGTACGTGACCTCGGTGAACGCGGCCGGTGGGGTGTCGCCGATGATCAGGTCGCGGAGGATGCCGCCGCCCAGGGCGGTGAGCAGGGCCAGCATCAGGATGCCGACGACGTCGAAGCCCTTCTGGATGGCCAGCAGGGCGCCGGACGTGGCGAACACGTAGAGGCCGACCAGCTCGAGCACGGTCACCACGGTGGTTGCGGGCATGCCTGGAATTGTTCCGTCCCAGGTCAGCCCGCATCGAGGAAGGCGGCCAAGGCGCGTCGCAGGTCACTGCCGGGCAGGCGGACGCCGCGCAGGGCGGTGCTCAGGCGGTCGCGGAGGCCGGCGGGCCAATCCGTGTCGGGCAGCCGCAGGACCGTGGTGAGCAGGTCGCCGGTGTACATGTCACCGGACGCCAGCGGGTCGCGGACCAGGACGTCGACGGCGCGGGGCAGCAGGATCGGCACGGCGATCCGCTGGCCCAGCATGATCCGCAGATCTTCGGCGGTGAAGCCGGCCACGGGCTTGCGCCGCAGCTCGGTGCAGCGACGGATCAGCGTGGTGGCGCCGGGGCCGGGGTCGGGCTCCCGCATTCCCCCGATCTCCTCGATGGTCGTCACGGGCAACACTGTGCCAGCTCGGCCACGCCGGCCGCGATGCGGTTCTCGGTCATCTGCGAGTAGCCCAGCACCAGGGTCGGCGGGCCGGTCGTGAGGGCGTAGTCGGCCATCGTGGCCAGGGCGATGCCCCGCCGATGCGCGGCGCGGCGCAGCGCCGCCTCGTCGACCGTGCGCGGCAGGGTCACGGTCACGTGCAGGCCGGCCGCGATGCCGTGGATCTTCGCCGCCCCGAGGTGTTCTCCGATGGCGGCGACCATGGCGTCACGGCGGCGGCGGTAGCGCAGGCGCATCCGGCGCAGGTGCCGGTCGAGGTCGCCGCGCTCGACGAACCGGGCGAAGGCCAGCTGCTCGACCCGGGCCGAACCCAGGTCGGGGACGGTACGCAGGGCGGCGGCCAGCCACGGCGGCGCCACCAGCCAGCCCAGCCGCAGCGCCGGCGCCAGCACCTTGCTGGTCGTGCCGCAGTAGACGACGTGCTCCGGGTCGAGCCCCTGCAGCGCGCCGACGGCGGGGCGGTCGTAGCGGTACTCGGCGTCGTAGTCGTCCTCGATCGCCAGGGCCCGGTGGGCGCGGAGCCACGTGACCAGGGCGGCGCGGCGGGACGGGGCCAGCACCACGCCGGTCGGGTGCTGGTGGGCCGGGGTGAGCACGACCGCGTCGACGTCGGCGGGCAGGTCGCCGACGCGCAGGCCGAGGTCGTCGACCGGCACGTGGACCGGGGTCAGGCCGGCCCGGGCGACGATGACGGCCATGTCCGCGCTGCTGGGGTGCTCCATCGCGATCTTCCGCGCCCCGCGGGACCTCAGGGCATGCGAGATCAGGCCCAGGCCGTGGAGATAACCGCTGGTCACGACGGTCAGGGCCGGTGCGGCCACGACCCCGCGGGTACGCCCGAGATGGCCGGCCAGGGTCGCGCGCAGGGCCGGGACGCCGAGCGGGTCCCCGTACCCCAGCTCCTCGGTGTTGATCTCGCCGACCGCCTCGCGCAGGCAGCGTGACCAGGCCTCACGCGGGAAGGCCGACACGTCCGGGCGGGAGGGGCGGAAGTCGAACCGGTAGGCGTCCTCCCGCGGCGGGCCGTTCTCGGCCGTGCGGACGATCTCACCCGAGGCGACCCGCGGCCGGGCGCCCTGCCGCATGGTCAGGTAGCCCTCGGCGGCGAGCTGGGCGTACGCGTCGACGATCACCTTGCGCGAGATGCCGAGCTGGGCGGCGAGGTCGCGGGTCGACGGGAGGGCGACGCCGGCGCGCAGGCTGCCGTCGCGGACGGCCGTTCGGAGGTCGTTCTCCACCTGGCTGCGGAGCGTGCCCGGCCGTTCGCGCGACACCGAGAGGAGTAACTCCAACTGGTCCCCTCCTCGACCGTGTGACTGGACCTGTCTTTGGTACCAGTCCGAGGCGATCGTGGCTACATGCTCTTCTCCACCTCGGTCCTCGCCCGGCTCCCGCTGGCCACCTTCGGCATCGGCCTGCTCGTCCACGCCCACCACCTGACCGGCTCGTACGCCGCCGCCGGCGCCGTGGCCGGAGCCCTCGCCGTCGCCCAGGGCGCGGGCGGCCCGCTGCTCGGCCGGCTGGTCGACCGCCGCGGCCAGACCACGGTGCTGCTCGCCTCGGCCCTGGTCGCCGGCGGCGCCCTGTTCGCCGCGGCCGCGCTGCCGGTCGGCACTGCCCTGCTGCCGTTGCTGCTGCTGGCCGCGGTGATCGGCTTCGCCACCCCGCCGGTCGGCGCGTGCATGCGCACCCTGATCCCGTCCCGCTTCCCGGTCCTGAAGAGCCAGCGGCGCGCGTACGCCGCGGACGCCACCGCCACCGAACTGACCTGGGTGGCCGGCCCGCCCCTGGCCCTGTCCCTGGGCGCGCTCGCCGGCACCGGCGCGGCCCTGGCCTTCGCCGCCGTCGTGCTCGTGGTCGCGACCGGCCTCTTCGCGCTGGCTCCGGCATCCCGCGCCTGGCGCCCCGGCCCACGCGTCGCCGCCGGCCAGGGCGCCCTCTCCTCACCGGCCATGCGCGTCCTGGTCGTCGTGCTGGTCGCGGTGGGCGTGGTCTTCGGGGCGACCGAGGTGGGCGTGGCGGCCGCCGCCGGTTCGTCGGCCGGCCTGCTGCTCGGCCTGTGGGGCGTCGGCTCGCTGGCCGGCGGCGTGGTGGTGACCCGGCTCGGTGGTGGCGCGGCCGCCGGACGCGGCTTCGTGCTGCTGCTGGCCGGCCTGGGCGCCGGTCACCTGGCCCTGGTGGCCGGCTCGCTGGGCACGGTCGCCTTCGCCGTGCTGATCACCCTGGCCGGCTCGATGATCGCCCCCATCCTGGCCAGCGCCTACGGCATGGTCGACCACGCCGCCCCCGAGGGCACCGCGACCGAGGCCTTCTCCTGGCTGGCCACGGCAACCGCCGTCGGCTCGGCCCTGGGCGCGGCGGCCGGCGGCGCCCTGATCGACGCGGTGTCTCCCGCCGCCGCCTTCATCCTGGCCGGCGCCGCGGGCCTGCTGGCCGCGGCCACCGCCCTGACCCGCATCCCGGCCCGCCGGCCCGATCCCGTCGGCCGGCCGGTTCCCCTCGCCATCGGCCGTGGCCAGGACGTCGATCAGGGCGCCGCGGGCGTCCGCGCCGCGCTCCTCGCCGACCAGCCGGCCGGATGACGCTCGGGGCCACGCCGGCCGTCTGCCCCACGGTGACTCCGTGGGACAGACGACGCGTCAGCCTCGTCGGGGTTCCGGTGGGGAACCCCCGCAAGGCCGCCGATCACTTGGTGGATCTGCATTTGGGATCGAACTCGGCCTCGTGGCACTCATCCCAGCGGGTCGTCGGGTGACTCTTGTCCTGGAGCTCGATCAAAAGGTAGGTGACACCGCCGGGCACCGTTGACGTGAAGTTGACCGTCCCGACGGGAATCCAGATGTTGTTGGCCGGGCAGTAGTCGCTGCCGTCAGCGTCGGGTAGCGGTAGTAGTTGGTCACCCGCGTGTTGGCGCCCTGGTAGCCGGCGATGTACAACGTCGCGCACTCGCCACCGCGAACGAAGAACCTGGTGTTCGAAATGGTGACAGTCTTGAGCGACGACGACCAACCGACCGAACCCGTGGTCTGCACCGCGATGACGCCGGTGGAGTGGGTCAGCTGGGTGCCGAAGGAGGTCGGGGCGGCGAGCGCCGCGGTCCCGGACGTCATGATCAGTGCCGCCACCATACCGACGGCCGCACCGGCCCGAGCGAGCTTTCGGACACCCGGCGCCGTCCGTCAGTACCTCACGTGCGAGCAGAACACGGATGGCGCCGGGCCGCCCTCCTGATCTTCGGCGCGGTGGCCCTGATCATGCTGTCCGGGTGTCCGGTCGTGGCCGCGGCGGCCCGGATCGTTCTCCAGGTCGGCACCCGGGTGGTCATCGCCGAGGGGCGCGGAGTACGTCCGGGAGAAGCTGGACGGACAGCGCACCGGCGAACCCACCGTCGCGGTCAGCTACACCGACGAGAACCACGCCGGAAAGACCAAGGTCTACCAGGTCAGCAGCGCCGAGGCGCTGACCATCGACAGCAGGCTGAGCGGCGAGGTCACCGTCTCGGGCAACGGGACCGGCCGCCTCGACGTCACGGTCCCGGAGGGCACGACCGCCGAGATCGCCCTGACGGCGACCGACGAGCCCGGTGAGCCGGCCGAAGCCGAGGAGCCAGCCGAAGCGGAGGAGCCGGCGGAAACGGAGGAGCCGGCCGAGACCGAAGAGGCCGAGAAGCCAGAGGAGGCGGCCGGACCTCAGCCCGGTGACTGTGTGATCAACGACGGCGGCGAGGACAGCCCGTCGATGACGGTCGTGCCGTGTGACTAGGAGGGAACGACGTACGAAGTGCTGGAACGCGTCTCCGTGACGATCGCCGACGGTGACGGGCAGTCGGTCTCGGAGGAGGCCTGCCAAGGCGTTTCCGGCTACTACAACCGGACTACGTCCTCTGCCTGACCACACTCGATGCCGGGTGACCGGGCCTTGAGCCCCCGCAGTGTCGGCGGTGACGCAAACCTCGTTGTTCGTATCACCGCATGTCGGTGTGGTCAGGCCGCGTCCGCGCGCGGGTGGCGGTGCGGCTAGGTTCCGGTCATGGGCACGGGACCGAAACGGGCAAGCGAATGGACCATCCACGGAGAGCGAGTTCTGGACGACACCCGCAAAGCCGTCCTGAGCATCGCCGACGTGGAGCTTCCCGACGGCGTCAGATTCGAGCAGTACGTCCTGAGGGTTCCTCGAGCCGCCATGGTCGCCGTCATCGACGACGAGCGAGTCCTCATGATCTGGCGGCACCGCTTCATTGCCGACCGGTGGGTCTGGGAGCTGCCGGGTGGCTACCTGGATCCAGCGGAGGGTCCCGAGACATGCGCTGCCCGCGAAGTCGAGGAAGAGACCGGGTGGCGGCCACGAGGCATGGAGAAGGTCCTCACCTTCCAGCCCATGATCGGCACGATTGACCAAGAGAACGTGGTCTACCTCGCCCGGGGCGCGGACTACACCGGCTCAACCTCGGACATCAACGAAGCCGAGCGGATCTCGTGGATTCCGCTCACCGATGTACAGCGGCACTTGGACGATGGATCAATCATCGGCGCCGGATCGGTCGCCGGGTTATTGGCCGTACTACTGCTCCGAGCCCAGGGAAGGCTTTAGCCGGACAGCCGGCCGGTCAGAGGACTCCTACCGGCTGGCAAGCCCACGGCGGATTTAGCGCGGGTCGCCCCGATGCCGGCCTCCGCCGCCGCTCTCCGGACACTCAGACTTGCGATGCTACTCATGCCACCGAACGCTCGGCTCATCGCAACGGCTATTGCCGCTCCACGGAACATCGAGCTAACACTTGGTCACTCAGGGACGCCGGGCTGAGCAGCAGTCTCTAAAGGTGTCACGTCCTGGAGAATGCGCTCGTAGGCCGCTCTGGGTTCGCTCAATAAGATGTACACGGTACCGCTCGTACCCAACATCAGCGGTTTGAACAACAGCATGCTTGAGTCGAGCCTCGGCGCACAACTGCGCCACGTCGCACCCATGACGGTCTGCTACGTCCGAGGTCAACAGATAACACCGGCCTGACAGGCTCAGGAGTGAAGGAAGCGCCATTACCAGATCGACCGTGGCCTGGAGACCAGGATCAAAGAGGGCACCGGTCAGGTCATCGAACGGCTGTCCCGGAAGCAGCGGTGGATTGGCGACGACGAGATCGAAAGTCTCGTTCGGCGCTACGCAGTCAGCCAGCGTTCCAACGCGGGCATCAACGCGGTCCTCTACGCTGTTCATCGTGGCGTTTCGCAGCGTACATGCTACCGCCTTGACCGACACGTCGATCGTAACCGCGTACGAGCCGTGCATCGCAGCAACGATGCCGAAAGCGCCGCAGCCGGCGAAGACGTCCATCACACGTTGAAAAGGAGCAAATTGCAGAGATTGCAGAAGCAATGGCGACGCATTGGTTAGTGTCGGGCAGAACACACCCTCGTCGATAGAGAGTCGGGCGCCGCCAAAGTCGCACTCGTATGGATACGTGGCGGCTGCGTGTCGGGCGATGAGAGCCGTAGCTGGCGCGCGGTCATAGTTGAACACTCCTGAGACCCCGCCAAGGCTCGTCGGTCGCCCATGCTCACAGCTCAACACGGCGACGACAATTCCAGAAAAGGACAATGCCCACGAAACATGGGCATTATTATGAGGAACCATCATCAGATTGCAAGCACCCGCGCGGCGCGTTGGGGGCCAACTAGCGGCGGCGATCGTCTCCACGCCGACGCCGCCCGCCGGAGCGCCGACCGGGTGGACGAGGAACTGTCGTCATGCTTTTGATCATCTGAAGGTAAGGCTCAAGCGCCGGGATGACGATGCCAGTACGTTCCTTCGCCCGCGCATAGAGCTCGCCCACTCGGCGATCAGCCTCGTCATCTGATGGGGGAAGATCGTCGATTACATCAAATCCGTAGTCCTCCGGGTTGACGTTCCCTTCGAGCTCTCCGGGCAACAGCCGCCTTATCTGGATCAACAGAGCATCCTTAGTCTAGAGGCATGGTATGGATTGTAGTCCTACCGCAGCAGGGTCGCTACTCCGCGTGCTAGATCAATAAGCTTGCGCTTGAACTCCTCTCCAGTTGTAAGGCCGATGGTTGCTGGAGTCGCCTGTTTCAGACTGATCGTGGCGCATCCGATCGCCTCCCCTGATTCTGCATCTTGCACGACCCTGGCAATTACCTGACCATACGAGTGGGCCAGTTTCTGGGCGTCACGCAAGGGCAGTCTGTGTGTTAGCTTCGGATCATAGGTCTGCCACTTGGCCTCATCGGCCGCCTGCAAGGCATGTCGGTACCGTCGGTCTGCGGTACTCACGGTCAAAACCTCTGCCCGGTCGTTGTTGGCGAGACACACGCCGACGATTCCGACGCCCTTTTGGAAGCGAACACCACTCGGCGGCGCTTTGTAGAGTCCGACGGCGGCCACTCGCTTGAAAGTCGGAGTAATTGCCCAGGTCGCCAAAAATCTGAATTGTCGCTTCTTTGCCATTTCCTTAAATCGCAGACGCAGGGCGTAGGGAAAAATCCGGCGATACCATAACGGAACCTCCCATACGTGAACGCGGAGCTCCAAGAGCTCAGCGGTGACGAGGCGGTTCATGCATAGATCAATAAGGACCTGCTGCGCCAAGACGTCCACCTGCTCTCGACGCCGGGATTTCGGAGCGCCCAGCCATCGCTGTACGCCGTTGATCCGCTGAACGGCAACCGCAGCCACCAATGCCGCAGAGGCAACCGCACTAGGCTTGCTCAGCGGGGCCTGGCTGCCGACCAAGGTCGCGACTGCTGCCATCACGACGACCGCAATCGCGATGAATGTAACGACCCTCATCGACTGCCAGACTCCCTAAGCAGAATAGATCTTCACAGCCGGTCCAGTGATGGCCATGGGGAGAGGTCATATTAGTACGCCGTCGAACACGCTTCCAGAGTTTGCGCGCTCTCGGCTTGCCGGCCAAGATCGGCGACCGCTGCCTCATGATCTATTGCGTGCAGTCCACATCGGAGCTGCGCAGTCAATGCGTCTCGAGTGTCGGATCGGTGACTCCAGCAATAGGTCAACTCTCCGGCGCCCTGATAGCTGTCGGCCAATCTCTTGTTTGAGTGCTCGTGACAATGCGGACCACAGTCTCGCGCTCGGTCCAGTAGTCGTCCTCAAGCGCTATTCGCGGCGTGGGCGCAATGTAGGGTGGGGTAGCCCTTCGGTGCAGCGAGTTCCCTTGCGCCTAGGCCTCGCTTCGATACATGTACCACAGTGCGGGTCGGCCGCTGCCCTGAAGAATGTCCGCACTTGCTGACACCAAGCCGGCGATCGAATAACATCTCGACGCAAATATTCGAGCATGTGTTTGCCGGATAACGAGATAGCACCTTCCGCCACCTGGCCGGCGCTCGGCGCGAGCAGGCCGCTCGGCGCGAGCAGGCTGTGGTGACGCGGGCAGTCGGTCTCGGAGGAGGCGTGCCAAGGCGTTTCCGGCTACGACAAGTGGTACTTCTACGACAGCGACACCGACGACCTGGACTACGTCCTCTGCCTGGGTCAGACGGCGTAACCCCACTGGGTCAGGTGGTCGGCGATCACGGATTCGACGTCGGTCACCTGGCGCGGGGTCAGTTCGTGGCGGTACGCGTCGCCTCGGCCGCCGTGCAGCTGGTGCTTCTGGAAGCCTCGTTCGAACTCGGGGGTCCAGTCGAGGCCGAGGAATTCCAGGGCGCGGGTCAGTTCCTTGCGCGGGTCGAGCACCACGTCCTCGTACCGGAGGTCGAGCCACTGGCCCGGCAGCTGGGCGCGCGCGTCGGCGTACGCGGTCATCAGCATCGCCCAGCCCAGCCCGGCCAGCACCGGGAACGATCGCCCGGAGGCCTCCCACCGCTCCTGCAGGGGCCGCGGCAGCGGGCCGAGGTACCAGTTCGCCGGCCCGCTCCAGCCGTCCCACCAGCCCATCTGCAGCCAGGAGTTGACCACCGCGCGGCCGTCGCGCACCACGTTGACCACCTTGAGGTCGGGGTACGCGGCGCTGAGGAAGCCGGTGCGGGGCCACCCGGTCACGTGTTGGAGCAGCAGGTCACAGCGCTGGGCGGCGATCCGGCTATCGAAGAACGCGCGCGTTCTGGAAGAGAAGAACGGCGTCATGTCCGAGGCCAGCAGGTCCCGGCAGGGGCGGCTGAAGCCGGGCGTCACGTGCCGGTCGAGCAGCCGGTAGGCCTCCGACGGCGCGACCCGGACCCGGCCGCGTTCCAGCAGCCTGCGGCTGTAGGCCAGGGATGTCATGCCGGACGGGCGGGGCGCGCCGCGGCGGTAGAGGCGGCCGTTGCGCTTGCCGGTCAGGTTGAGTTTCGGCAGCTTGTCGTCGACCCCGGAGATGAAGCCGATGCCGGGGTGCCGGCACAGCAGCTCCTGCACCAGCGTCGACCCGCACCGGCCGGTGCCGGCCACCACAGCGAGACTCATCGAGCCCTCCGTCCGAAGGGGTAGCCCAGGCGTCGCAGCAACGGGCTGGTCAGGGCGGTCACCAGGGCGAACGACCGCGGCGACATGGCCGTGCGCCACTCGTCGTCGGCGCGCACCTCGACGCCGCCGGTGCGGTGCCGGACCGGGTTGCCCGCGACCGAATGCGTGGGCGCCAGCGTGAGCAGGCCGTCCTCGGTGAAGGGCAGTGGTGAGGAAGGCGCGGCGCCGGCGAAGGCGGCGATCCGGCGTACCCAAGCCTGCGGGTCTTGAACCAGGTCCTCGTAGCGCACGCGCAGGTAGGCGCCGCGCGACCAGCGGCGCAGCACGGCGCCGTTCCAGACGGTCCAGAGCAGCGCCGCCTTCCACACCGGGTGGCGGGTCATCAGGCGGTCGTCGCCGTCCAGCGAGCGGCGGCGGCGCCAGGAGAACGCGGCCGCGCGCGGGTCACGCACCACATGCAGCACGCGCAGGTCGATGCCGGGGAGACCGGCGAGCAGCACGCCGTACGGCGGGAGCTTGGACGAGTCGACGATGACCGCGCCGCCGGTGTGCGCGTGGATCGCCTCGTACAGTGCCGTGATGGTGGCGTCGTCGGGGCTCGGCGGCACCCGCAGCCGGTTCCGCATCCGCAGGCGTTCCCGCAGGCCGGCCGCGATCGACGCCGGCTCGCGCGGCGGCAGCTTGGCCAGCACCGCGCTCCACATCGGGCAGTCCGGCAGCGGCTGACCGCACCCGCACGGCCGCTGCTCGACCAGCCCGCGCTGCCACAGGTAGCGCAGCTCCCCGGCGGCGAACAGCCCGTCGACCTGGCCCAGCGCGGTGGTCACCAGGGTGCTGCCGCTGCGGCCGCTGCCGGCCAGGTAGAGGACGCGGATCACCCTGCCACCGACCCGTAGGCCGCGTTCAGCCCGGCCAGATGGTCGGCCGGGCTGAAGTGCTGCTCGACCTTTCTGCGGCCGGCCCGGCCCATGGAAAACGCAAGATCAAGATCTTTGAGGGTACGCTGCAGCGCGCTCGCCAGTGACGATGGTTCGTCCGGGGGAACCACCTCGCCGTCCACGCCCGGGGTGATCAGCTCGGGAAGCCCACCGAGATCCGTGCCGACGACCGGCACCCCGCAGCCGAAGGCCTCCAGCACGGCCAGGGGCTGGTTCTCGTACCAGCGCGAGGGCACCGCCACCACCGCCGCGCTCCTGATCAGCTCGTGCAGCTCGCCCTTCGGCAGGCGGCCGTGAAAATGTGTCCTTTTTGTCCGAGGTAGCTGCGCGAGCGCCGGTCCATCCCCCGCGATGTCGATGTCCAGACCCGCGATGTCGGCCGCCTCGATCAACGTGTCCACACCCTTCTCATGGGCCAGCCGCCCGGCGAACACCACGCCGCCGCCCGGCTTCTCCTTGACCTTGATGGTGTCCACGTCGACCGGGTGCCGCAGCACGCGCAGCCGCCCTGCGCCGACCCCGGCCCGGGTCATCACCCCGGCCAGGAAGTCGCTCGGCGCGATGAACACACCGACCCCGTCGTACGCCCGGAACCGCCGATGCAACCACGACTCCACCGCGAGCAGCGTGCTGGCCGACCGCGAACCGTCCTTGCAGGAACGCCGCGCCGCCTGCCACGGCCCACCGGTCACGCACGCGTCACACGGCCGGCCCCGGTCGAGCATCTGGTAGCTCGGACAGGCCAGCTTGTAGTCGTGCAGCGTCATGACCACGGGCACCCCGGCGTCCCGGCAGGCGGCGACCACCGAGGGCGACAGCTGGTGATACACGTTGTGCATGTGCACGACGTCGGGCCGGAACTGCTTCAGGGTCCGGGCGAGACCCTGCCGCGCCGACGTCGACCAGATCATCCGGGCCGCCGCCTCGGCCCGGCCGCGCACGCCGGGAGGCGGCGGATCCAGGTCCACCTGCGACGGGAAGTGCTCCTCGAACCGCAGGCCAGGGTCGTTGTCGACGTGGGCCATCCCGAAGAAGGCCACCTCGTCGCCGGCCCGTTCCTGCAGGCGCGCCACGTCGAACAGGTAGCCCTCGGCGCCACCGCGCCGATAGAGGAACTTGTTGACGTGCAGGACGCGCATTTATCCACAGGCCTGTCGTGAGGGTCGCGGGGATCGAGCGCGGTCACGCTAGCATTCAGCCGCCAAAGCCTGATGCATCGAGGAGGACGAGTGACCGGCGACGAGCCTTCCGCGCTGCGATATTTCGCCCGCCGCGTGGTCCGTCACGTCCGCTGGGCCCGACGCGAGGGGCTGGGCCGGCTGATCGCCGAAGACCGCCTCGACCCGCGCGAGCGTCTGCGGACGGCGTGGTCGAAGTGGCGCTGGCGCCGCGCCCACGGCGCCCCGCCCGGTCAGGCCCAGCCGGTCTACCTGGTCGGTCTCCAGCGCTCGGGCACGAACATGCTGGTCCGCGGCCTCGACGAGGCGCCCGAGGTGGAGGCCCGCAACGAGAACGACTCGGCCGTGTTCCGCCGGTTCCGGCTGCGCTCCGACGCCGAGCTGCTCCGGGTGCTGGGGCGCAGCCGCCACCGGGTGGTGCTGGTCAAGCCGCTGTGCGACAGCCACCGGGTGACCGAGCTGCTGGCCCTGCCCGGGCCGCGGCCGGGCCGGGCGCTGTGGATGTGGCGTGACGTCGACGACCGCGCCCGCTCCGAGGTGGCCAAGTTCGGCCCGGCCACCCTCAACGCGCTGCGGGGCATCGCCGAGGGCACGATCGGGGCCGGCTGGCAGGGCGGCGGGCTCGGCCCGGCCGCCAAGCAGCTGATCGCGAGCTTCGACTACGACACCATGGATCACCACACGGCGGCCGCGCTGTTCTGGTACGTGCGCAACGACCTCTACTTCCGCCTCGGCCTCGACCGGCGGCCCGACGTGCTGCTGGTCTCGTACGGCGAGATGGTCCGCGACCCGCAGGCCACCGCCCGCCGCCTGTGCGCCTTCCTCGACCTGCCCTACCGCCCGTCGTTCGCGGCGGGCGTGGTGGCCGGGCCCGCACGCGAGAAGCTGACCATCGACCCCCGGGTCCGGGCGATGTGCGACGAGCTGACCGGACGCCTGACCGCAGGGGTGACACAGCGTGGATAGTCCCATTTTCCTCGTCGGCTGCCAGCGGTCGGGCACGACGATGCTGCGGCTGGTGCTCGACTCGCACTCGCGGATCAGCTGCGGCCCCGAGACCCGGTTCCTGCCCGACCTGCGGCGCATCGTCGACGAGAAGCGCGACTGGCCCCGGCTGGCCCGCTTCGGCTTCGACCGCGCCGACTGGCTGCGGCGCATCGCCGGCTTCTTCGGCGGGGTGCACGCCGACTACGCGGCCAAGCGCGGCAAGGTCCGCTGGGCCGACAAGACCCCGCTGTACGCGCTGAGCATCGACTTCGTCACCGAGGTGTTCCCCGACGCGCAGATCGTGCACGTCATCCGCGACGCCCGCGACGTGGTCGTCTCCCACCGCAAACGGTTCGGCTACTGGTCGGCGGTCAAGTGCGTGGTCAAGTGGCCGCGCTACATCCGCACCGCCCGGGCGTTCGGCGCCCAGCTGCCGCCGGGGCAGTACCACGAGCTGCGCTACGAGGAGGCGGTCGCCCAGCCCGACAAGACGCTGCGGTCGCTGTTCGAGTTCCTGGGCGAGGAGTGGGAGGAAGGCGTGCTCGAGTACGCCGACCGCACCCACGACGTGGCCGACAAGTACACCGTGGAGGCCGACAAGCGACGGGCCGCCGCCGGCACCGACGCGGCCATCTACGCGTCGCGCGTGGGCAGCTACCGCCGCGAGCTCGATCCGTTCCTCCGCCTCCTGGTCCTGGTCTTTTCCGGCCCGATGCTCAAGGAGCTGGGTTACCGATGAAGCGCGTCCTGCCGGTTCTCGCGCTGCTCCTGCTGGCCGCGTGCACCTCCGACCCCGCTCCCCCGCCGCCGCCTCCCACATCCGCTGCCCCGGCCCCGGCCCCAGCCCCGTCGCAAAAGGGACGCACCGTCTTCGGCGCCCACTGGGACTGGAACCGCTACCAGCAGTTCGAGCCCTACCTGCGCAAGCTCGCCGGCTCCTCGACCTACTACGAGCTGAGCTGGTGCGACATCGAGAAGACCCAGGGCTCGCCCGACTGGGCGCCCCTCGACGCGATCGCCGCCAAGAGCCGCGACCTGGGCATCCACCTCGACCTGAAGATCCGCATCGGAACCTGCTGGGCCACCGGCGGCACCGCACAACACACCCGCGGCGAGGCCGGCAAGACCGAATCCCGGATGCCGCAAGACCTCGCGGCCTACCGGACCTTCGTCGAGACCCTGGTCAAGCGGTACAAGCCGCTGGGCGTGACCCGCTACGCGATCGAGAACGAGGTCAACGCGCAGCAGTACTGGGCCGGCACGCCCGAGGAGTACGAGACCCTGGTCCGCGCGGCCGCCGAGGCGGTGCACGCGGCCGACCCGGCGGCCCAGGTCGTCGACTCCGGCATCAGCAGCGTCGCCATGGGCATGGGCATCGCCGACCGGCTGCTCGAGGCCGGCCAGAACGACCAGGCGGTGGCGGCGTACACGGCCTACTTCGCCCGGCGCGTCGGCACCCGGGGCCGGCAGATCCCGCAGGTCAGCGACCCGGCCGGGCTCCAGAAGGCGCTCGGCAACCAGGTCAACCAGCGCAACCTGGCCTACCTCGCGGTCACCGACAAGCTGCTCGCCGACAAGGTCGTGCAGGTGCGCCAGCTGCACTTCTACGAACACCCGGACGGCGTGCCCCCGCTGCTCGACCTGCTCAAGGCGACCACGCCGGCCGGGGTGCCGATCTCGGCCTGGGAGGTCGGCCGGTTCGAGAAGTCGGCCGACGCCGCCCCCGCGGTCGTCGCGGACGAGATGACCAAGGTGACCGCGACGCTCGCCGCCGCCGGGATCGTCGACGTGGTGTGGCTGCCGCTGGCGTTCAACCCGGGCAACCGGGCCGGCGCCGAGGTCCGGGCCGGGCTGCTCGAACCCGGTGGCGCGGAACGTCCGGCCGGGGCGGCGCTGGCCGGGCTGGCCGGCGCGGGCCGTGGCGCCGTGGCGAGCCCGGTCGCCCAGGACGGGCTGACCGGCGTCGCGTTCAGTGGTGACGGGACGCGCATCGTGGCGTGGTCGACGGCTGCGCCCGTACCCGTCGAACTGCCCGCGAAAGATCTCGAGAACGGCGCCGCCGTCAAGCAGGTCGGGACCGATCCGGTGCTGGTGGAGACCGATCAGCCGCTCGACAAAGCGTTGGACTCGCTGCGCGGCTGATCCGACACGTGCATATGGTCACGGTCCGGGGTGGCCCCTAGCCTGCGTACATGAAACGACTGCCATGGATGACCGCCATCATCGCGGTGGCCGCGCTGGTCGTGAGCGCCTCACCGGCGGTCGCGGCCGACACCCCCACGATCGTGGTGGCCAACGGCGTGACCCAGCCGGTCTTCGGCTACTCCGACGCGATCCGCGAGAAGCTGTTCATCGACTCCACCTTCGACAGTGACCACGACGGCCGGCGCGACATCATCGCCTTCGACGTGATCCGGCCCCGCGCCACCGAGCAGGGGCTCAAGGTGCCGGTCATCATGGACGCCAGCCCGTACTACACCACCGTGTGCCGCGGCAACGAGTCCGAGTGCAAGCAGGACCTCGACGGCGACGGGCTGCTGGACAAGTGGCCGCTGTTCTACGACAACTACTTCGTGCCGCGCGGCTACGCGATGATCCTGCTCGACATGGTCGGCACCGGCAGCTCGACCGGCTGCCCGACCACCAACGCCAACGAGGACAACCTCAGCGCCAAGCAGGCGATCAACTGGCTGAACGGCCGGGCCACCGCCCGCAACGCCGCCGGCCAGGTCGTCGAGGCCGACTGGGACAACGGCAAGGCCGCCATGGTCGGCAAGTCCTACGACGGGTCGCTCGCCCTGGCCACCGCCGTCACCGGTGTGAAGGGCCTGACCACGGTCGTGCCGATCAGCCCGCCGACCGAGTACTACGACTACGTCCGCTCCAACGGCGTCGTCACCCGCGGCAACGACTACGTGTCCGGGCTGGCCAACACGGTCACCAACCCCGACCGGCGGGCCTACTGCGCGCCCGTGCGGGCCGAGATCGGCGCGGCCGACGGCGACGACACCGGCGACTACACGGCGTTCTGGAACGAGCGCAGCTACGTCAAGAAGGTCCCCAACCAGACCGCCAGCGTGCTGTTCTACCACGGCCTCAACGACGACAACGTCCGTCCCGACCACTTCAGCAAGTACTGGGCGGCGCTCGCCGAGAACAACATCCCGCGCAAGGCCTGGCTGTCCCAGGAGGGCCACGTCGACCCGTTCGACGTGCGCCGCACGGTCTGGGTGGACACCCTGCACCGCTGGTTCGACTTCTGGCTGCACGGCGTGGCCAACGGCATCATGGACGAGCCCAGAATCGACATCGAGCGCTCGGCCGACACGTGGGAGACCTTCGCCGACTGGCCGGTCCCCGGCGCCGCCCCCACCGAGGTCTACCTCCAGCCCGGCGGCGACCTGGGCCTCGTCCCGGCCACCGGCCCGGTGACGGAGTCGCTGCAGGACAGCACCACCCAGTCCCAGGACACCATGATCCGCAACCCCGACACGGTCCAGCCCAACCGCCTGGCCTACGTCTCGGACCCGCTGACCGCACCCTTGCACATCTCCGGCACCGCACGCCTCCAGGTCCGCGCCGCCGCCGACAAGACCGACACCAACCTGGGCGTCATCCTGGTCGACTACGGCTCCGCCGAACGCGTGGCCCACCGAGCCTCCGGCGAGGGCATCACCACGCTGACCACCTCCGACTGCTGGGGCGAGTCCAGCGCCACCGACGACGGCTGCTACCGCCAGACCGCCAAGCGCGTGGCCACCGCCGACCTGGAGGTGGTGACCAAGGGCATCCACGACGCCGCCAACCGCCAGTCCCTCCGCGTAGCCGCCCCCCTGACCCCCGGCACGGCCTACAACTACGACTTCCCCCTCCTCCCCGAGGACTACGTCTTCCCCGCCGGCCACCGCCTCGGCGTCATCGTCGTAGGCAGCTACCCCCAGTACTCCAGCCAGTCCGACCCGAACAACGCCCACATCACCTACCAGCTCCGCTCCAGCAAGATCCTGCTCCCCATCGTCGGTGGCACACCCGCCGCCCACTCCGCAGGCCTGTAGCTCTTCTTCCGGGAGGGGCGACGTTGGCCACGCCGCCCCTCCTTCACAACCCTCAGATCAACCGCTATGGGTACGCCCAACTCGCCGGCCCAAACGCACCACCGCGGAGCCGTGGCACACCGCGACCTTCGCGAATCCCCAGGCCGTGAACGCGTGTCTCGCGTGAGGGCCGCGCCACGCCGCGCATGGCCCGGCCCCGGCAAATCCCGCACGCCCGAGTCGGAACCCCAGAGACGCTCAGTCGCCGCGTCGCGTGACACCAAGGCCCGGATGACGCTCCGCTCCGCCGCGTCGTCGTTCGACTCGCGCCCAGTCGCGCCTTCCGTCTCGACCTCGGTGCCCCGGTTCTGATCTATCTGCCCAGCCGATCGTCGAAGACCCGCTGAAGTCTCGAAGCCCCGCGAAGCTCTCATGTCGCGTGGCATAGCGTGTCTGGCGTCCTAGGAGGCTAGCCCAGTATCTTGCCTAGCAGCCGCACAAGTTCTGCCCCTGCGCCCAGGCATCGAGCGTCCCCAGGCGCGTGCCGGCCGCCCCGGCTCGCCGATGATGTGACCGGTGGTCATCGCTTCGACTGGTCGCGGGCCGCCGCGATGCCGCCCTCCACGATGGCGACCGCGAGTTGCCGGGTCACCTCAGGGGTCACGATCTCCGGCGGACCGGTGACCAGGGCGAAGAGCGCGCCCCCGTAGGTCACGAGCATCGCCGGGATCGCGGCCGGCGGGATCGGCGTCCCCGCCGCGGTGTGGTGCGCGCCCGTGAACGCGACCATCCCGGCCGTCAGCTCGCTGATCGCCGCGGCCAGCGCCGGGCGCCGCAGGCTCTCCAGCCGCAGCTCGAAGATCGCCAGATACCGCGCCCGATGCTCCCCCGCCGCCAGCAGCAGCGACTCGGCGATCAGCGACACCGCGTCCCGTCTCGGGCGAGCGGGCGCCACCGCGGCGTCCATGTCGGCCCGATGCTGCTCGATCACCCGGCGGACGGTCGCCACGAGCAGAGCCTCCCGGGTCCGGAAGTAGTTCGACGCCGTCCCCCCGGGCAACCCGGCCCGCTTGTCGACGGCCCGATGCGTAACCCCGTGAACCCCCGACTCGGCGAGCAGCGCGATGGCAGCATCCGCGAGCCGAGCCCGGCGCTCTTCGTTGGGTGGCGGCACGTTCCCATCCTATGACACCATCCGTAGTACAACGATCGTAGTGAACGGAGACCCGCCGATGGAAATCCTGATTGTGGGAGCGGGCTTGGGCGGGCTGGCCCTGGCCCGCGGCCTCCTGGCCGACGGGCACACCGTCCGAGTCCTCGAGAAGGCGCCCCAACTCAGGACCGGCGGCGCCGCCGTCACGATCTTCAGCAACGGCACGGCGGCCCTGGCCGCCCTCGGCGCGCCGATCGTCGGCGGTGAGCCCAGAACGGTCGGCGGCGGCAACGCCGGAACGGTCCGCGGACGGGAGGTCGCAACGGTCGGGAATGAGCAGGCCATACCCGCCGACGGCGCGGAAGGGCGCATCGGCGGGCGGCTGGATGTGTTGCGCTTCGACGACGCCGGCGGGCGGACCGTGGTCGAGGCCGACCTGCGTGTGCTTGCGCGGAGTACCGGTTTCCCGGTCGTCTCGGTGCCTCGGGACCGGTTGATCCGCCATCTCGCGCGGGGCGTTCCGGTGGAGTTCGGCGTGGAGATCGTCGACATCGACGGGACGACCGCGATCGACGCCGCCGGCGGCCGTCACCCGGCCGACGTCGTCGTGGGTGCGGATGGGCACCGGTCTGCCGTGCGCCGAGCGATCCTCGACCCCACGCCCGCCGCGACCAACGGCTGGGCGACGTGGCAGGGGCTGTCGCGGGTCCTCCCCGAGGTCGCCTCCGGCACGACCGGCGTTTGCGTCGTCGGCGGCGCCGGCCTGGTCGGCATGTTGCCCGCGGGCGACGGGCTCCTGATGTGGTGGTTCGACGTCCGTGGCCCGTTCGACCGTGAGCGCTTCCGCGGCTACGGCCCTCTCGTCGACCGCCTGCTCGATGAGGTCGCCGGCGAGGTGGCCGGCCGACCGGGCGATCGGGCCGGCCGGGCCGGAGCCGTTTGAGCACGTCACGCATCGGGTCCCGATGAGGTGGGGGCGCGGCGGTACGACGTTGCTCGGGGATGCCGCGCATGTCTTCCCGCCGACCCAGGCGCAGGGCGCGAACCAGGCGTTCGAGGACGCCTGGCTGCTTCGCCGCATTCTGAGCACCGACCCGCCCGACATCCCGGCCGCGTTGCGACGCTACGAGAAGCTCAGCGCCAGGCGCGTACGCAAGGTTTCCCGCCGGGCCGCGAGCGAGCGCACCAACCAGCCCCTCCCCCGGCCGCTGAGCGCGGTGACGCGGCTGATCCCGCCGGCCTGGATCGGCCGGGCCTACGCCGCCCAGATCCAGGGGATCAGCAGCGTCCTTCCAAACCGGGAAACACGCGACCGGGAAAGACGTGAGGCGGGGAAGACGGTGAAGCGAGGAAGGAGGTGAAGCGGGCGCGCTGCGCCCGCCTCACCTCCTTCGTCAGGGCAGGTCGATCGGGCGCAGCACCCGGTCGATGCCGTGGGCGATCTGCTTGTTGCCCTTGTTGACGTCGAACCGGACGACGCGCGGGTCGCGGTCGCTGCGGTCGGCGTCGATCAGCCGGACCCGCTTCCACCAGCCGCCGTACACGTCGACCTTGATCGACGCGCCGGCCGCGGTGGCCAGGGAGGCGCCGTCGGACTTGAGGGCCGCCCTGCGGTCGACCGTGGCGCCGGGGACGACGTGGTAGAGCAGCACCGACTCGACGGTGTCGATGCCCAGGCCGGCCACGGCGGTGAACGCCGCCTTCTCGCCGGGCAGCTTGCGGGTGTTCTGGATGTCGGCGACCAGCGTCTGGAAGGCGCGGTCGTTCGGGATGAACGCGGTCAGCGCCACCTTGCCGTCGGTGAGTACGCCGACGGGGCTGGACGGCTTGGCCTTCAGGACGGCCGGCACGGCGGCGGTGAGGATGTCGTAGTCGCCGCCGTTACGGTCGAAACCGCTCTTGTCCGCGGTCAGCACCGCGGCGAGCGACCTGGTGCCCAAGGGCTTGGGGTGGCCGTGCGCCTGGGCGGGAGCGGGGGCAAGAGCGAGAGCGGAGACGACAGTCGTGGCGGCCGCGACCGCGGCGGCTCGGATGAACCTCATCTACGTGCGTCCTTTCCGAAGTTCGGGTGGTGGCTTCGTCGCCACCACCCGGTCCTTCGTGCGGAAGCACCGCGTTGGATGCACTAAACCGATGCGCTAAACCGATGCGCTAATAGGTGAGCGTTCCGCGGAGCAGGCTGCGGCCGGAGTGCGCGGCGTCCCCGTCGTGCGGTTCGTCGCTGACGTCGACCAGCCGGTAGCGGTTCATGTCGACGCCGGACGGCACCGGAAGCACCGCGTCCGGCCGGTCCGGCAGGTTGCCGATCGCGACCATCTTCGTGGGGTCGTCCGGGTCGATCAGCCACACCTCGTGGAACCCGGTGGTCAGGGGCAGGTTGCGCACCTCGATGCGCATCTCGCCGTCGGACAGCACCCGGACGCTGCCCTCCGCGGACGCGGGAATGGCGCCCAGCGGCGCGAGGGTCGCCCGGGCCAGCACCGTCGCGGCCGGTGGGCGGCGGACGAACCGGTCGACCGCGACCGTGCCGGCCACCGCCAGCACGGCGGCCGCCGCCGCGGCGAGCACCGGGGTCAGCCAGCGGGGACGTGACGGCCGGGGCCGCTCGGCCACCCGGAGGGAACGCGGAGCGGGGTCGGCGATGTCGGCCTCGATGCGCTGCCAGATCCGCTCCGGCGGCGCCGGCAGGTCGTGCAGGTCCTGGCCTTCGGCACCGAGGTCGGCGACGGTACGCAACGCGTCGAGCTCGTGCCGGCAGACCGCGCACTCGGCCAGATGGCCGGCGTCGCCCGGCCCCTCGGGCTCCTCAGAGAGCGCGAGAAGGACCAGCCGATCGGGATCCAGATGCTGCACCGTCCACCTCCCATCGGCGACGTAGGTTCGCCAGTCCACGGCGAATGTGGCTCTTGACCGTACCGAGCGGGAGCCCGGTCACGGCCGCTATCTGTGGATGGGGCAGGTCGTCGAAGAACGCCAGTTCCAGGGTGCGCCGCTGTTCGGCCGGCAGCCGGTCGAGCTCGTCGGCCACCACCAGCCGGTCGAGGATCCGCTCCGGCCGTTCCGGCTCGTCCGGCGGGGCGACCTGCGCGCGTACCGTCTCGGCCACCCGGCCGTCCCGCGCCGCCGACCGGATCCGGTCGATCGCCTTGCGCCGCGCTATGCCGAGCAGCCAGGCCAGGATGGTGCCGCGCTGCGGGTCGTAGGAGTCGCGCCCGGACCAGGCCGCCACGAACGTCAGCTGGGTGACGTCCTCGGCGTCGGCCCGGTTCCCGAGCAGGCGCTGGGCCAGGTGGAGCACGGCGGCGCCGTGCCGCTCGTACGTCGTCCGCAACGCCTTCTCGTCACCGTCGCGCAGACGCTCGGCGAGCTCGTCGTCGGAAGCCATCGACCTCCCTCCCGCACATCGGTCCTTCCCCAGTCCTTCGTTCGGCGGGCCTCCGCCGGATGCACCGATTTCTCACACCGTCGGGGCGCATCCGCCGGCCGCGGCCACGACGAAGGACATGGCGAAAGTCAACCACGTGATCATCCGAAGGAGTTCCGATGCGCATCCTGCACCTCCGCCGCGCCGCCACGGTAGGCGCGGCGGCCCTGATCGCCTTCGGCACCGCGGGCGCGTTCCTGTCCGGCCCGGCCGCGGCCAAGGCCAACTCGAAGGTTTCCGTCGTGCACGGCATCCCCGGGCAGCCGGTCGACGTCTACGTCAACGGCAAGAAGACGATCCCGGACTTCCAGCCGGGCAAGGTCGCGGGGCCGCTCAGCCTGCCCGCCGGTGAGTACGACATCGCGCTGACCAAGCCCGGCGACGCGATCGGCAGCGCGCTGCTGAAGGTCGACAACGCCGAGGTGCCCGGGGGCGCGAACATCAGCCTGGTCGCCCACCTGAGCGAAGACGGCAAGCCGACGCTGACCCCGTTCGTGAACGACACCAAGAAGCTGGCCGCGGGCAAGGCCCGGCTGATCGTCCGGCACACCGCGGCCGCGCCGGCGGTCGACGTCCGCGCCGGCGGCGACCCGGTCTTCGAGGGCCTGACCAACCCGAAGGAGGCCAAGGCCGACATCGACGCGGGTACGGTGTCCGCCGACGTCGTGCTGGCCGGCTCGTCGACCCGGGTGCTCGGCCCGGCCGGCCTGAACCTGAAGGAGGGCACGGCGACGATCGTGTACGCCGTGGGCTCGGCCGAGGACAAGACCCTGGACATCGTGTCGCAGACGATCACCGGCCTGCACTCGGCGCCGGGCGGCGTGCCCAGCGGCAACGGTGGCCAGGCCGACCGCGGGCTCACCCCGCCCTGGTACGGCGTCGGCATCGCCGGTGTCCTCCTCGCCCTGTTCGGGCTGACCCGGCTGGCGACCGGCCGCCGATGAGGAAGGGGTTACTCCCCCTGGTGCTCGGCGTGGCCCTGACCACGACCTTCGGGATCGTGGCGTGCCGCGCCGAGCCGCCCGGGGACTTCGGCGCGCCGGAAGCCATGGCGCCGACGGCCCCGGCGGCCGCGCTCCCGTCCGTACCCATCAGTGACGGCCGGCCCCCGACCGAAGCCGCAGCCGACGCACCTTCGCGGCTCGAGGTCCCGGCTCTGAAGCTGTCGGCCACCGTCGACGCGGTCGGCATCGACGAGAAGACCGGCGACTTCGCGGTGCCGCCGAGCGTCGACCGGGTGGGCTGGTACCGGTTCGGGCCCGGCTTCGCCGCCACGGCCGGTTCGATCGTGGTGGCCGGGCACGTGGACAGCGCGGCCGAGGGTAATGGCGCGTTCTTCCGGCTGGGCTCGCTCGAGGACGGCGACGAGATCACCCTGGCCGGCCCGGGCGGGAAGACCCGTACCTTCCAGGTGACGGCCCGTGAGCGCTACCGCAAGACGGCGATCCCGCTGGGCAAGTACTTCGTCCGCGACGGCGCCGTCCGGCTGACGCTGATCACCTGCGGCGGCCCGTTCGACCCGAAGACGCGGCACTACCGCGACAACGTGGTGGTCACCGCAACGGAGAAGTAGCGACGGAGAGGTAGGGCGGGCAGTGGCCGGAACGGGGAACCGGCCACTGCCCTGTTCAAGAAGGTCCTACTTGTCGACGCGGCACTGCTTGGTGGTGGTCTGCGCCGGGTCGGACTCGGACGTCGCGGTCAGCTTGACGAAGCCGGTCGCCACGGCCTCGGGGGTCGCGGCGACCGCCACCTTGACCGTCGTGGTGGCGCCGAACTTGGCCGTGGCCAGCTCGTTGGGCACCGTCACCCGCCAGCCGCGGCCGGCCACCGAGGCGGAGAGCCGGTACACGTCGGAGGTCAGGTACTGGGCGGCGTTCTCCGGGTGCTGCGCGCCGCCGGCCGAGTACGCGCCGGTGTTGGCCAGCTCGAACGAGCAGGTGACGCCCCGGTTGACCGGGTTGCCGCCGGAGCTGACCGCGCCCTTGCCGAGGGCCACGCCGTGCGTGCTGGGCCCGCCCGAGCCGTCCAGCGACTTCACCGCCACCGTGTACGACAGGACGCCGGTGTTGTCGCGCTTCACGTCCAGGATGTAGAAGTGCAGCCGGTTGGCCTCGTCGGTGTACTCGTACTCGGAGCCCGACCGCGTCCCGGCGTGGAACAGCGCGTCCGAGAGCTGCCGGTAGTCGCCCATGGTGATCTTGGCGGGGGTCCCGTCCGGGCGGATGAAGTCGACCATGTCGATGTCCTGCGGGTTGGCGTCGACCGTCCACACGAACGGCGCCTGGTCCTGGTTCTTGGTCTTGCTGATCATCACGCCGGAGTCGGGCGTGAACGAGTCGGCGCCCATCCGGTCGATCACCTCGACCGTGTAGTTCTGGAACCCGCGGCCGTCGCACAGCGGGTCGGTGTTGACGTTGCAGGCGGGCGCCCGGTCGGCGTTCATCGCCACGTTCACACCCATCAGACCGTTCGAGCCGGGTACGACCTCACGGGCGGTCACCTTGGCCACCACCAGACCGGACGACCCCAGCGCCTCACGGGACAGCCGCAGCACGTGGTCCTCGCCGACCAGCCCGATCTTCAGCTTGTCGCGCAGGGTGTGGGCCGAGCCCATCGAGCCGCCCTTGACCGCCGGGATCTGCCAGCGGGTGTGCGGGCCACCGGGCCCGTTGAACGATCCGCGGGACATCATCGACCAGGGCCCGGTGTACGCGCGGCGCAACGGCACGCCGTACGGGTTGTTGTAGTTGTCCCCGATGGTCAGCAGGTGGCTGAGCTCGTGGGCGTACACCCCCATGCCCGAGCTCTCGGCCTGGGTCGACGACCCGCCGCCGGCGTTGGGCCAGATCGTGGCGGCCGAGGCCCAGGACGTCCACTCGACGTAGCGGGTGCGCGCGTAGTTGGGCTGCGGCTCGACCGGCGGCCCGAACGGGTCGGTGACGGCCTCCTTGGTCTGGAACTTCATCTCGCCGAACTCCTGCCAGGTGGACGACTCGTCCTGGCCGGCGGAGAGGATGAAGACCAGCTCGTACGAGTCGGCCACGTCGTCGCCGACGTCGGCGCGCCACGCGTTCAGGGCGTCCGTGCGGATGTTGCGGTTGCACGTGTCGCCGGCCGGGCACATGCCCGGGTTCATGTCGTTGGTGATGCCGTACGTGTAGGACTTGGCCGGCATCTTGTACGCCCCGAACGCGGTCAGGTCGACGCCGTAGCGCCCGCCCGAGTCCTCCATCCAGTACTCGTGCAGGGTGTGCCCGCCGTTGAGCGTGTTCGGCGTGTTCAGCAGGTCGCGGTAGTAGCCGGGCACCGCCTCGCGGGCCAGACCGGAGACCGCGGGCTGCGGGTTGCCGAAGATCGTCGAGCCGGCCCGCTGGGTCACCACGAACGGCTGGTCCGGGTAGTCCAGTGTGACCAGTGCGATGTTGAAGTTGCGGACCGAGCCCTTGCGAGCCGGGTTGGGCCAGTCGGTGCCGGGCGGCCTGGTGTAGTCGTCCCAGGTCATCGCGTCGGGGTTCTCCCAGTTCTGCGGGTCGACCACCGCGAACGGGCCGGTCGCCGGGTCGGCCGGAGCGGCCTGGGCGGGGGCGGCGGCGAAGGTGGTGGCCAACGCGGCGGCGAGCACGGCGGCCAGGCCGGCGCGCCGTTTCCCTGCGTCCGTGAGCTGCATCACCGGAACGTAATGGGCGGGACGACGGAAGTGATACCTGCAAATGTCGGTAGGTACCGGTGTGCCCTTCGACAACTGATGAAGATCACGCCTTGAACCGTGACACCCCCATCGACAATCATCGGCATTCGGAGGGGTGATGCACGGGGACCTACAACGCATCGTCGACACCGTCGCTCAACGGGTCGGCCGCGCCGCGCTGATCGAGGACAGTCACCAGCTCGTCATCGCGTATTCGTCGCATTCGGAGCCGATGGACGAGGTGCGCCGGGAGAGCATCCTGAGCCGGCACACCACGCCCGAGGTGATCGCCTGGTTCCGGGGGCACGGCGTCCAGCGGATCAGGGCGCCCATGCGCACCCCGGCCGCGCCCGAACTGGGCCTGCTCCCCCGGGTCTGCCTGCCGATCGTCCACCGCGACCTGCTGCTCGGCTTCCTCTGGTTCATCGACGCCGACGGGACGATGTCCGATCTGGACATCCGCGCGGCGGGTGAGGCGGCGTCCGACGCGTCCCGGGTGCTGCACCGGGCCGGGCTGCTCGGCGACCTGGCGTCGCAGCGGGAGGCCGAGGCCACCCGGGCGCTGCTGTCCGACGTCGCCGAGAGCCGCGAGCGGGCCGCCAAGGAACTGCTGGAGGACGGCCTGATCATGGAGGACGGCCCGGTGGTGGCGATGGCCGTCCGGCCGACCGGGGACGCGGTGTTCGACGAGCCGGCGCGGGCCGCGGTGGAGCACGCCCTGGTGCTGACCCGCCGGTGGTACGGCGACCACGCCGCGCTGCACCTGATGCGCCGCGATCACGGTCTGCTGCTGATCTCCGGCGCCGGCCGGGGGCGGCGGCCGGCCACGGTGGCCCGCCATCTGGCCGACAGCCTGGACACGATCCGGCGTCGGCTGCCCGGCGTCGGCCGGACGGTGATCGGGCTGGGTGAGGCGTACCCGAGGCTGGCCGAGGCGGCGGTGTCGTACCAGGAGGCGGTGCGTTCGGCCCGGGTCGCGGCGCGGCGGCCCGACCTGGGCGAGGTGGCGGCCTGGTCGTCGCTGGGCGTCTACCGCGCGGTGAGCCTGCTCGACGAGCAGGGACTGGAGGCGCGGGACGTGCACCCGGGCCTGCTGCGGCTGCTGCGCACGGACGGCGGCCAGGTGCTGGTGGAGACCCTGGAGACGTATCTGGACCTGGCCGGGAACGCGCACGCCACGGCCGAGCGGCTCCAGCTGCACCGGACCACGCTCTACTACCGCCTCCAGCGGGTCGAGCAGCTGGCCGGCACCAACCTCAAGGACGGCACCGAACGCCTCTGCCTGCACCTGGCCCTCAAGATGGCCCGGCTCGCCGCTCCGGCACCGGGCCGGCCCGGGCCGGAGTCGCCGTGACGTCCTCACCGGGAGTCGGCGAGCAGTCCGTCCAGGGCGTGCTGGTCGTCGGCGAACGCCGCGTCGAGCCGTGCTCGCAGAGCGTCGTCGAGCGGCGGCGCGCCGGACGCCCGCCGGGTGTGCACCTCGGTCGGCGCCTCCTGCGGGGGCAGGCCGAGGAAGGCCAGGATGCCGGCATACCGCGAGGTCAGTTCTTCGGTACGGACGACCAGCACGCGATCGCGCCCGGCGGCGTCGAACCACCGGGTGAGCTGCTCGGCGTACCGCCCGCGGGCCTGGTAGCTGAACTGCCGTCGCGCGGCGTGATCACCGGAGGCGAGGCGGGCCGGTTCGGCGTCCAGCGCCTCGGCGAACGGGAGCTGCTCCACCCCGTACGCCACCGAATGCAGGTAGTGCGAATAGGCGCGTTCGGCCGGGTCGCGGATCAGGGCGATGTACCGGGAGGCCGGCAGCATGGCGGCGGCGCGCGCGGGCACGGCCGGGTCGAACAGGTAGTAGGGCGACGCCTCGAAGCTGTGGATCGACTGCGGTCGCACCGGGAAGTGCGCCCGGTACCAGCGTTCGCCCCGGCCGTGGTGCAGGCTGAAGAACTGGAGCTCCTTGCCGGTGGCCGGCCGCACCGACGGGTGCGCCGCCAGGTAGCGGTAGAGCGACGTGGTGCCACACCGCTGCCCGCCGATCACCAGGAACTCCGGCAGCCGGCCCAGGGGCAGGGGCAGAACCGCTTTGCCGTACGCCCGCGAGGAGCGCACCGCCCGCCGTAGAGCGTCAACTCGCACGCGCACCCCTCCGCAACGCCCGCAGCACCATCCGGTCCTCCCGGCCCAGCCCCAGCGCCAGCACCGTCCCGGCGTAGACACCGGCGATCGCGACCAGGCCCACGATCAGCCCGGCCGGGCCGGACGGCAGCACCGCCTCGAGCACCAGCCCCACGGCCAGCGCGGCCACCCCGGCCAGCAGTCCCTTGGCCATGCCCCGGGACGCCGGCAGCGTGGCGATCAGCCGCCGCACCTGGATCACCCGCGCCAGGTTGACCACGGTCAGCGAGGCGGCCCAGGCCACCGCGGCCCCGACGATGCCGTACTCCGGGATCAGCACGAGGTTGAGCAGCACGTTGAGGACGAGGGCGGCCACGTTGTCGGCCATGTTCAGCGCGACCTGGCCGGACATGTTCAGCACCGTGCCACACGGTCCGGTGGCCGCGTTGACCAGCTGCCCCACGGCCAGGATCACGGTGACCGCCGCCCCGGCCGCGTAGGCGTTGCCGAAGAGCGTCAGCAGCTCGTCCGGGAAGGCCAGCAGCGCCGCGAAGGCGGGCAGCGACAGCCGGATCACCCAGCCGGTCACCGCCCGGTAGCTGGCCCGCACCTGGTCCAGCTCGCCGCGGTGGTAGAGGTCGGCCAGGTACGGCGCGAAGGCCGCGTTGAGCGGGGCGAGCACGAACACCGCCACCGTGACCAGCCGCGTGGAGACGTTGTAGACGCCGATGTCCGGGCTGGCGAAGAAGCCCAGCAGCAGCGTGTCGAGCCAGATCAGGCCGGTCGAGGCCAGCGAGGACACCCAGCTCACGGTGGAGAACGAGAAGAGCTGCCGGGGCGCGTACGTGTGCCCGTCGCCGGTCAGCGCGGCCAGCCGCTTCCGCAGCGCCAGCAGCGCGAGCACCGCCGCCGACCAGGCCGACACGACCAGGGCGGTGAAGGCGCCGCCGACCCCGAACCCGGCCAGCAGCAGCGCGGCCGTGATGACCAGGCGGCAGGCGGGCTCGTAGATCTGCCCGACCAGCGTGAACGCCTTCTGGCTGCGCCAGCCCCGGGTGGCGGCGAGCGCCGCCTCCATCACCGTGGAGGCGGGCAGGGTGAGGGCCATCAGCCGGAGGCCGCCGGTCAGGGCCGGGTCGTGCAGGCGCTCGGCCAGCCACGGCGCGGCCAGGGCCAGGACCACGCCGAGCAGGGCGGCCGAGCCGCCGGAGACGAGCAGGGCCAGGCGTACGGTGCCGCGGACCGCGGCCGGGTCGTCGTCGGCCAGGTGCACGGCCACGAACCGGGTCACGCCGGCCCGGAAGCCGGACAGGGCGAGCAGGCCGAGCAGGGTCAGGACCGCGTACCCCTGGGCGTAGCGCCCGACCTCGTCCTCGCCGAGCACACGGGCCAGCAGCAGCAGGACCCCGAAGACCGCGGCCTGGCCGAGGATCGCCCCGGCCAGGTTGAGCACCCCGCCGCGGGCGATGCCCCGGATCTGCCGGTCCGCCCCGACCGTCATACCGAAGCCGGCTCCTTCTCCCGCCGGGGCGACGGGATCGAGCCGTCAAAAGGGGCGGTGGGCCGTCGCACGATCTCGAGCAGGACGATCAGCAGCACGGCGATCAGCAGGCCGGCGCCGGCCACCGGCGGCACGGTCTGGGCCAGCGCGGAGAGCTTGGAGTCGGAGACGACCTCGCCGGTGCTGGACACCGACTTCGGGTCGGCCGCGCCTACCTGCGCCTTGGCCGCCTGCAGGCCCTGCTGGGCGTTGGCGAGGGCGTTGGTCGAGGCGTCCCGCTGCGCGATCAGCGCCTGGTAGCCGGGCAGCTTCGGGCCGATGTCGTTGAGCCGCTTCTCGTTGTCCTCCAGCGCGTCCTTGGCCGCCGACGCGCCCTTGGTGTTGCCCACCGCGGACATCTCCAGCTCCTGCCGGCGCAGGTTGCTCTGCTCGGCCAGGGTGGCCTGGAACAGCTTGTCGGGCTGGGTGACCTTGTTGGCCGTCTCCCAGTCGGTGATCTTCTTGGTCGCCGCGGTCACGTCCGCCTCGGCCGCCGCCACCTGCTGGGTGGCCACGTCGACCTGGGAGGCGAACAGGAAGGTCAGGGCCCGGCCGGTCATCGAGGTGGCGACCGGCGCCACCGTGGCCCGGTCCGAGCCGGTGAAGGTCAGGGTGAGCTGGCTGCTCGCGCCGACCTGCTTGACCTCCACGCCGTCGCGAAGCTCGTCCTGGCCCACCCCGGTGTCCGCGGCGACCTGGTCGATCACCTTGGGCGAGGTGGCCGCGGCCGAGAAGGCGGCCACGAACTGGTTGGCGCCCTGCTGGCCGGAGAACTGCTGGGCGGCCACGCCGCCGATCAGCGCCGGCGCCGCGACGTAGGTCGTCACCGCGTACTTCGGCGGGGTCAGGAGCACGACCACGGTCGCGACCAGCGCGGCGAGAACCGGGAGGCCGATCAGGATGGGCAGCCGCTTACGCGCTGTGCCGAGATAGTCCACTGTCTCCATGCTCCTCGACCTTGTTCGTCACCGGCCTGCTCGTCACCGGCTCGGTCGTCACGACCTCGAGCGCCGGGGCCGCCCCGGCCACCGCCGCGAATGCCACCAGGTACCACAGCGTCGCCACACTGGACAGCACATTGGACACGGCGCTGATCGCCACGAAGGCGACCGCGCAGCCGAGATTCCCCGCCGCGATGCCGCGCGCGAGCGTACCCGGTGGCGCCCGGCGCAGCGCCCGCAGCCCGGCCAGGAGCAGCAGGACCATCATGGCCAGGTAGGCCAGCAGCCCGACGACGCCGGTCTCCACGTACGCCCGCAGGAAGTCGTTGTGCGGCTTCTTCGCCTCGTCGGTCTGGAACTGGGTCATGTTCGGCCCGATCCCGGTCACCGGGTTCCGGTTGGCCAGCGAGACGATCTCCGACCAGTAGCCGAGCCGCCAGGCCAGGGTGTTCCCGGTCGGCGCCCCGCCCACCTGGCGCGCCTCGGCCAGCTGGGCGAACCGGTCACCCACCGCGGGCAGCAGCGCGACGCCGAGCACGGCGGCCAGGCCCAGCGCCAGCAGCATGCGGGCGCTGCGCTGCACCAGCGCCACCACGATCAGCCCGATGGCCAGGCCGAGGATCGCGCTGCGGGTGTTGGTGAGCAGCAGGAAGACGAACGACAGGCCGAGCAGCACACCCAGCGCCACACGGAGCCGGCCGTGCACGTACCGGAAGATCCCGAACCCGAAGATCAGCAGGAACATCAGGTACCGGCCGAACGTGGTGGACTGCGCGAAGGGCCCGCTGATGCGGACGAAGCTGCCCTTGACCTCGGCCGGCGGGTTCCCGGTCAGGGACAGGATCACCGTGTACGCCACCACGATGGCCAGCGACCCGTAGACGGCGAGCAGGATCCGCCGCGCGTACCGGTGATCGCCGAGAAGTTGCTCGAGAACCACGAACATGACGACCACGGTGAGGATCCGCAGCGCCTCCAGCAGGCTGTTCGGCACCTTGTCGGCGCCCAGGGCACTCACCAGCGCGGTCGCGCCGACCATGAGCAGCGCCACGGTCAGCGGCGTGGTGCGCAGCCGGCCGTGCTCGCGGGCGCGGGCGGCCAGCCACAGCCCGGCGGCGATCAGGAACAGCACGCCGAGGATCGTCGACGGATCGAGGGTGCGGCTGACCCCCTCGGCGTCCACCCCGGCCTTGCCCGCGGTCGGACCGCTCAGCTTGAACAGGTCGACCATCGGCCGGACGGCGAGCATGAGCAGCGCGTACGCGCCGAACCGGGTGAGCGCCAGCGCGCCCACGACCAGGCCCAGCGCGGCGGCCACCGGCAGCACGGCCAGGCCGAGCGCGCCCTCGCCGAGCGCCCAGGCGGTGAACCCGGCCGCGACCGCGGAGGCCACCGCCATCGCGCCGGTGAGCAGGCGAGAGGTCAAGACTTCGTCCTCACCACGGACAGGTAGACCTGCTCGACCTCGCGGGCGGCGGTGTCCCAGCTGTACTGCGCGCGCAGCCGGCCGCCGTGCCGGGTGGCGGCGAGCCGCTCGGTCCTCGGCTCGGCGAGCAGCCGGGTCAGGGCGGCGACCAGGTCGTCCTCGTCGCCGTCGCGGAACAGGCGCCGGCCGGCGTCGTCGGAGCCGAGCAGCTCGACGTGCGGCGGGATGTCGCTGGCGACCACCGGGAGACCGTACGCGCACGCCTCCAGCAGGGTCAGCGGCAGCCCCTCCAGACGGGACGGCTGCACAAAACCGGCCGCGTTGGTGTACAGCTCGGCCAGCAGGTCGCCGTAGGCGAAGCCGGTGAAGACGACGCGCGGGTCGTCACCGGCCGCCTCGCGCAGGACCTTGACGTACTCGTCGCTGAACGAGGAACCGCCGACCACGGCCAGCTTGAGGGTGGTGTCGAGCCGCCGGAAGGCGCGGATCAGCAGGTCGGCGGCCTTCTCCGGGACGAGCCGGCCGACCAGCAGCAGGTAGCCCTGCTCGGTCAGGCCGAACCGGCTGACGATCTGCTGGGCGGGCACGCTGCGCTGGGCGCCGACCCCGTTGGGCACGTAGCGGGTGTCGGTGCCGAACCGGTCCTGGTAGTGGGTGGCCAGGGTGCGGGAGACCGTGATGCGTACGTCGGGCACGCGGCCACTGCACCAGTGGGCCGCGCCGAGCACCGCGCGGGCCAGCCGGCCCCACTTGGCCCGCTGGTTGTCCAGCCCGTGGATGGTCTGCACGACCCGGACCCGGGACAGGTAGCGCGGCAGCGGCGCGACCAGGCCCGGCCCGATGCCGTGGTAATGCAGCACGTCGGGCTTGTCCTTGAGGGCGGCCAGGGTGGCGGTGGCGGCGTGGGCGATCGCGTCGAAGTGCTTGGTGGCGATCGTGCGGGTACGCCGCAATCGCACCCCGCGGTACTGGTCCATCGGCATCGCGTCGTAGCTGTCGCGGCAGTAGACCGTCACCTCGTGGCCGAGCGCGACCAGCCGGGCGCCGAGCTCCTCGACGTGCCGTTCGATGCCGCCGTAGGTCGCGGGCATGCCCTTCTGCCCGACCATGGCGATGCGCAGCGGGCGCCAGCCGGTGGGGCGGTCGGCGTTCTCGGGCGACTGCCGCGGCCGGATGATCGCGGGCGCGCGCATCCTGGTGTCGGTGTCCTCGGTGTCGAGCTCGTTCAGTGTCACACGGGTCCCCTGGGGTATCGGAGGGCCTCAATACTTATCTGGTGCGGTCAAGAACGACTTATCTGGTGCGGTCAACAACGCTGCCGGCAAGGGTGGCCAGAGCGGCGCGGGCCTCGTCGGAGATGGGCGCGTCGGTCAGTGCCGCGACCGCCGACTCGGCCCGCACCGTGATCATGTCTTCCACCCGGTCGAGCGCACCGGTGGCGGCGATGATCGTACGCAGATCTTCTGCACCTGCGGGGTCCAGATCCGCCCGGCCGAAGAGATTTTTGAATTTATCGCTCTGACCTGCATCACTACGTTCCCGGGTCAGTGCGATGAGGACGGTCGGTTTGCCCTCTCTAAGATCATCAAGGACGGGTTTGCCGGTCACCGAGGGGTCGCCGAAGACGCCGAGCACATCGTCACGCAATTGAAACGCGTCACCGAGCGGGTCGCCGAACCGCAGCAGCGCGGCCAGGGTCTCCGGCTCGGCGCCGGCCAGCGCCGCGCCGATCTGCAACGGCCGGGTCACGGTGTAGCGGGCGGCCTTCATCCGGATCACGGTCAGCGCGCCGGCCACCGAGCCGTCGCCGACACTGGACACCAGGTCGAGGTACTGCCCGGCGATCACCTCGGTGCGCATGAGCGTGAACAGACGGTGACCGCGCTGGATCCACTCCGGCGGCAGCCCTGACCCGGTGAACATCTGGTCGGCCCAGGCGGCGCAGAGGTCGCCGCCGAGCAGGGCGGCGCTGTGGCCGTACCGGGCGGCGTCACCCCGCCAGCGGTGCCGGTTGTGCAGGTCGGTGAAGTGCCGGTGCATGGACGGGCGGCCGCGGCGCTGGTCGCTGCCGTCCATGATGTCGTCGTGGATCAGCGCGAACGCGTGGAACAGCTCCAGGCTGGCCGACGCGGTGATGATCTCCGGGCCGTCCGGTCCGCCCGCCCCGCGCCAGCCCCAGTAGCAGAACATCGGGCGCAGCCGCTTGCCGCCGGCCAGGATGAACCGCCGGCAGGCGTCGAGCACGCCGTGCGGGGCGCCGTCGGGCCACTGTGGGCCCTGCCCGTCCAGGAAACCGGTGAGGGCCTGGTCGAAGCGGCGGGCCAGATCCTCCGCGGTCACCCCGACGGCCGACCCGACCGTCATGATGGAGCCCCGGAGGGGTGGTGGTTCTCCGCGCCGTCCGAAGGACCAGGCTTCGGTGGCGGCACAGCGAGTTGCAGGAGCAGGGCCTTGACCTCGGTCGCGGCGATCTGCTCCCGCGCGTACGCGGGGTCGGAACAGATCAGGACCGGCGCGTCCCGCGGATCGTCCGGCAGGCGTCCGTGCGAACCGCGCACCGCGCGGGCGCCGGCGTCCAGCCCGACCACGTTCATCAGGTAGCGCAGGCCGACCTTCTTCCGCAGCAGGGCCGCCCCGGCCCGGGCCTTCGCCGCACCCGGGCCGGCCGGGTCGAAGAACAGCTCGGCCGGGTCGTAGCCGGGCTTGCGGTGGATCTCGACCAACCGGGCGAAGTCCGGGGCGCGGGCGTCGTCCAGCCAGTAGTAGTAGGTGAACCACGCGTTCGGCTCGGCGACCAGCACCAGGTCACCGGAGCGTTCGTGGTCGAGGCCGTGCCCGGCCTTCCCGGCCGCGTCCAGCACCTCGGCCACCCCGGGCAGCTCGGCACAGCGCTTGGCCACCGCCGGGATGTCCGCCGGGTCCTTCACGTAGACGTGCGCGACCTGGTGGTCGGCCACCGCGAAGGCCCGGCTGGTCCAGGTGTCGAGGTATTCCATCCCGGCCTGGGTGTAGACCTCGAGCAGGCCCTCCGAGCGAAGCATCCGGTTGACGTCGACCGGCCGGTCGACGTCGACGATCCCGTACTCGGACAGCACCACGACCGTGGCGTCGGCCTCGAGCAACGGCGCCAGCTCCTCGTCGAGCTCACGGGCGGCGGCCGCGGCCTGCGGGGCGGACGGCCCGAACCGCTGCAGGTCGTAGTCCAGGTGGGGCACGTACACCAGCGTGATGTCGGGCTTCTTCTGCGCCAGGATGCGCTGGGCGGCCTTCACGATCCAGGCCGACGAGGTGATCCCGGCGCCCGCGCCCCAGTAGCTGAACAGCGGGAACGTGCCCAGCGCCGAGGTCAGGTCGTCGTGCAGCTCGGGCGGGTAGGTGTAGCAGTCCGGGTCCTTGCGGCCGTCGGCGTGGTAGATCGGCCGGGGCGTGACCGTCCAGTCGACGTCCATGCCCATCGCGTACCACCAGCAGACGTTGGCGACGGTCAGCCCGGGCCGGGCCTTCCGCGCCGCCTCCCACAGCTTCTCGCCGCCGACCAGCCGGTTGTGCTGCCGCCAGAGGAGGACCTCCCCCAGCTCCCGGAAGTACCAGCCGTTGCCGACCACGCCGTGCCCGCTGGGCAGCTCCCCGGTCAGGAAGGTGGACTGGGCCGAGCAGGTGACCGCCGGGAGCACCGTGCCCAGCGGCGCCTGGAAGCCCCGCCCGGCCAACGCCCGCAGCCGGGGCATGTGCTCCAGCAGCCGCGGGGTCAGCCCGACCACGTCGATCACCAGCAACGGTTTCACGGCTCGGCTCTCCCTCAACCCTGCCATGTGACCTTCTCCCGGTTGAGATTCAGTTCGTCCAGCAGGCCGCGAGCGTGGTCCAGCTCGGCGGCGATGCCCGCCACCAGCTCGACGGGATCGCGCGGCCGCGACCCCTCCGGAAGCACGTTCCAGGTGTACGTCTCCACGTCGAGGTGGTCGCACTCGGCCGTGGCCCCGCCGACCAGCACCCGCAGCGCGTCCCGCAGCACACCGGTGGTGGCCCGCAGCGGCGGGACCGGCTGGGCGTGGATCGGCACGTGGTAGTGGATCCGCCAGGGCTGGCCGCGGTCGCCGGCCAGGGCGTCGTCCAGATCGTCGGTGGACAGGCCGGCCCGCCCCCGGGTCTGGTGCAGGAAACGCGGCTCGACGTACTGGGCCAGCACCTCGGCGTCGCGTTCCGGGTCGTCGCTGGCCAGGGCGGCCGACACCTGGGTCTTCACGACGGGCACGCCCGCCTCGCGCAGCCGTTGCAGGGCGGCCGCCGGGTCTTCCCAGGCGCAGGCCAGGTGGGCCAGGTCGAGGCAGACGCCGAGCCGCTCGGTGTCCGCGTCCCTGAACATCTCGGCCGCCTGCGTGGTGTTCTCCACGACGCAGCCCGGCTCGGGCTCGAACGCCACCCGCACCGTGCGGTCGAGCCGGCCCAGCTCGCTGGCCAGCACGTCCATCGACCGGCGGCAGGCGTCCCGGCGTTCGTCGTCCCAGGGGGTACGCCAGGCCAGCGGCAGCGTGGAGACCGAGCCGCGGACGGCGTCCTCGGGCATCAGCCGCTCCAGGATCCGGGCCAGATTCAGCGTGTACGTGAGCCGCGCCGGCGTGGTCCAGTCCGGCTCGTACACGGCGCCCTTGACCACCGGTTGCTGGAAGGCGGCGTACGGGAAGCCGTTGAGGGTGACCACCTCGAGGCCTCTTGTCGCGATCTCCCGCCTGAGCCTCTCGATCTTGGCGGAGTCGGAGACCAGCTCGGAGGCCGCCGGGGCGGCGATCCACAGGCCCAGCCCCAGGACGTTGGTGCCGAGCTTCTCGCGGATCGGCAGCGCGTACGTGTCGAGCTGCTCGATGATGCCGTCCAGCTCCTCGGCGGCGTGCACATTCGTGCAGTAGGACAGGTGCACGGTCTGCCCGTCACGGTGGCGGAGGCGCATCAGCTGCCGCCCCGCAGGATCGAGCTGCCCTCGAAGGTGGCGTCGGTCGTCGTCTCGCCCAGGTCGAGCTTGCCCGACTGGGCGTAGAACTCGACCGGGTTCCGCCACAGCACCTTGTCGACGTCGTCGGTGGTGAAGCCGGCCGCGAGCATCGCCTCGGCCGTCGCCACGGTCAGCAGCGGGTCGGACTTGCCCCAGTCGGCGGCCGAGTTGACCAGGATCCGCTCGGTGCCGCGCTCCTTGAGGATGTCCACCATGCGCGGCGGGGACATCTTGGTGTCCGGGTAGATCGAGAAGCCCATCCAGCATCCGCTGTCCTGGACCAGGCCCACCGTGACCTCGTTGAGGTGGTCGACCAGGACGTGGCCCGGTTCGATGCCCGACTCCTTGACGACGTCGAGCGTCCGCTTCGTACCCGCCGCCTTGTCCCGATGGGGGGTGTGCACCAGCGCCGGGAGCTCGAACTCGACGGCCAGGGCCAGCTGGGCGGCGAACACCTCGTCCTCGACCGGCGACATCGAGTCGTACCCGATCTCACCCACCGCGACCACGCCGTCCTTGTCCAGATAGCGGGGCAGCAGGTCGAGCACCGGGCGGCAGCGGGGGTCGTTGGCCTCCTTCGGGTTCAGCGCGATCGTGGCGTGATGGCGGATGCCGTACTGCGCCGCCCGGAACGGCTCCCAGCCGATCAGCGAGTCGAAGTAGTCGGCGAACGAGCCCGGGTTGGTCCGCGGCTGGCCCAGCCAGAAGGCCGGCTCGACGACGGCCTTCACGCCGTGCGCCGCCATCGCCGCGTAGTCGTCCGTGGTCCGCGAGGTCATGTGGATATGGGGATCGAAGATGCGCACGGTGGTCACGCCTCCAGTCGGTTCAGCAGGGCGGTGGCGTCGGCCGACATCTCCCGGCCGGCGGCCGCCCGCTCGTCGGCCAGCGAGCGGAGCATCTGGGCCAGCTCGGCGTCGGCGCGCTCGTCCAGGTCTTCCACTTCGGCGAGGGGTACGCCCATGAAAACGATCTTGATGACGCCCTGGCGCCAGGTCGCCGCGTCCAGGTGCCGCGCGTACGGGCCCAGCGCGGCCGCGACCAGCCGGGTGTCGTTGGTGCGCAACGCGTCCAGCAGCAGCGGCACGCCGGCGTCCTTGATCGGCAGCAGGGGGAGCGCTTTCAGCACGGCCAGCTTCTCGGCGGCGTCGCCATGGTCGTACAGCTCTCTGATCTGCTCAGGGCTCTGCCCGCCGAGGAGCAACGCTCGTCCCGCCTGCCCCGCGGTCCAGCCCGGCGCGATCTCGTCGCGGCCGAGCTGACGGTCGGCTCGCGTGAAGAGGCGGGTGATCTCGGTAGCATTTTGTGCGCTTTTCAGCCATTCCTTGTCCGGCAGCGCCTCGCGCAGGTCGTCCAGGGTCATTCCGCCGCCGCTCCTCTCAGGAAATCGATCGACCGCCGGGCCACGTCCGGCGCCGCGTGCGAGTGCCGCGGCAGCTCGACCGCGACCAGCCCCCGGTAGTCGGCCTCGCGCAGCGCCCGCAGCACCGGCGGAAAGTCGATCTCCCCCTCGCCGAACTCCAGATGCTCGTGAACCCCCCGGCGCATGTCATCGATCTGCACGTTGACCAGGTGTTCCCGCACAGCGAGAACACACTCGGGCACGCCCAGATCCTCCAGGCACCGGCAGTGCCCGATGTCGAGCGTGATGCCCAGCTCGGCCGGATCGCCCAGGTCATGCCGGAGCCGCCGCCAGTCCGCGATGTCCTGCACCAGCATCCCCGGCTCCGGCTCGAACCCGACCTTCGTCCGCGCGTACCCCAGCACCTCGGCAACCCCGTCGACCAGCCGCTTCCAGGCCGTGTCCGGGTCGACGTCGTCCGGCCTGACCCCCGCCCAGAACGACACCGCTTCGGCCCCCAGATCGGCCCCGATGTCACAGGCCCGCCGCAGAAACTCCAGCCGCCTGCCCCGGTCGTCGTGCAACAGGGTCGGCGCGTGCTTCCGCCAGGCATCCAGCAGATACCGGGCCCCCGTCTCGACCACCACACCCAGCCCGAGATCCCGCAGCCGATCCGCGGCCCGGCCAACCTGCTTCGCGACATCCGGCGCGAACGGATCCACATGATCGTGATCCAGCGTCAGCGCCACACCCTCATAGCCCAGCTCGGCGATGACCGTGAGCGCCTCATCCAGCCGATGATTGGCGAACCCGTTCGTCCCGTAGCCGAAGCGCAGCCTTCCTCCGGCCGCCTGCTCGCCCTCGGTTGAACCGCCCCCGGCCCGCTCACCCGCCGGCGCCTTGATCGACGGCCCATCCGGCGTTCCCGCGCTCGGACCACGACCGAGCGGGCCGCCCATGATGGGCTCGCCGCCTGCCGGTTCGCCGGTGATCGGTGCGCTCATGTCGGGGACACCTTCCGGGCCAGCGCACCAGCCAGCGGCGCCGCCGCGGCCACGGCCATCCCGACGAACGGCGCGCCCGAACGAGCGGCCAGCGCGCCCTGCAGCGACGGCAAGGAGGTGATGCCGGCGCCGACGGCCGCCCGGACCCGCGGCGCGGCCGGATCGCCGATGACGGCGGCCTGGGCACGGCCGTACTTCACCGCATACCCAGCGGCCATCACGGCCGTGGCCGCCAGCCGCCAGGCCCGGCGCCGCTTGTCCGCGCGCTCGTCCCCGCCGCGCCCGAACGCGCCCTCGACCCGCCCGCCGCCCAGCCCGTCCCAGCGCCCTCCTCGGTGGGGGGTGGGTTGCGCTGATCGACGACCCGCCCCCTCCCCCGCCCCATCACTGGGTGGGCCGGAATGTAGCGCGTGGGCCCGACGCTCCGACGCGGTTTTCCACAGGTGGCCCGTCGTGGCCACCGCCCCGGTCAACGCCGCCGTGGTGGCCAGGGTGACCGCGGCCAGCCGCGGCTCGGCTCCCGACACCTCGCGCCGTGACAACGCCGTCACGGTGTACGTGTGCAACGCCACAGCCAGCGCCGACGGCACCGCTCGGGCCATCCGCGCCGAGCCGCTGGCGCCGAGCATCACGTCCAGCCCCCGGCACACTGCCATCCCGGCCGGCCCGGCCGCCGTGTTCTTCAGCTTCAGGTCATAGGCCCACACGGCGGCGGCCAGCGGCCCCGCGACGGCCAGTGCCCGCCGCCCGCCGGCCGCCCCGGCGAGAGCCAGCCCGGCCCCGGTCAGCCCGGCCGCGATCCCGAAGGCGGCCCGGGGCGAGATCCGCCCGGACGGGATGGGCCGTTCCGGCCGCTCGACGGCGTCGAGTTCCCGGTCGGCCCAGTCGTTGGCGGCCATCCCGGCCCAGTAGAGACAGACCGATGCCCCGGCCAGCCCGGCCGTCGACGGCGACAGGGCGCCGGCCGCGCCGGCCCCGGCCACCACGTCCCCGGGCACGGAGAGGGCGGCGGGAGCGCGCACGAGCGAGATCAGGTCACGGAACCTCATCGGCCGTCTTCCGAAGAGGAAGGAGAAGAGGGCAAGGACGCGGCGTCATCAAAAGGCCCGGAGGCGGAAGGGCCGGAGGCGGAAGGGCCGGAGGCGGAAGGGCCGGAGGCGGAAGGGCCGGAGGCGGAAGGACCGGAGGCGGAAGGACCGGAGAAGGACGACACCAGGCCGACCAGCAGCGCCCACTGTTCGGCCAGCGCCGACGGCCCGTCGCCGATCGGGTCCTTGAAGAAGAAGCCGAGCTCGGGCAGCGGCCCGCTGCGGCCGCTGCGCTGGGCGGCCGCGGTCAGCCGGGCCAGGTCGAGCACCAGCGGCGCGGCCAGGGCCGAGTCGCAGCCGTGCCAGGTGAACTCGACGCGCATGCCGGTGCCCAGGAAGCCCTGGAAGGTGACCAGGTCCCAGGCGGTCTTGAAGTCGCCGATCTCCTCGACGTAGTCGATGCGGCTGGTGCCGGACGGCTCGTAGCCGAGGGCGTCGCCGAGCACGCGCTGTTTGCTGGCCACCTTGGCGGCGTTGGCGGCGGGGTCGGCGAGGTTGGCGCCGTCGCCGCCGCCGAGCAGGTTGAGCCCGGACCAGCTGCGGACGCGCAGGTTGCGCATGGCGAACATGGGCGCCAGCACCGACTTGACCAGCGTTTCGCCGGTCTTGCCGTCGTTCCCGGCGTACACGACGTTGCGGGAGCGCGCGAAAGCGTCCAGGAAGGGCAGCCGCGCGCCGGTCGACGGGGTGAAGTCGATGAACGGGCAGCCCACGGAGAACGCCGCGTAGGCCGCCAGCGAGCTGCCGGGCAACGAGCCGAGGGTGGCGGACGAGTCATCGAACAGGGGTTCGGTGGTGGAGACGTTGACGACCACGACCAGATCGAGAGAATGCCGGGCGCGGAAGCCGGCGATGTCCGCCGCGATGAGCTGCGCCGCGTGTTCCTGGGTGTCGGCGGTGGGCAGCGGCCGGATGTTGTCCTCGTGGTCGGTCAGCTCGTCGGTGAGCGCGGCGACCAGCCGGCCGGGCAGCACGCCGGCGGCGGCGAGGGCCTCGGCCTTCTTCACCACCGGCGTGCTGACGATGTCGTGGCCGCCGAACACGAGTTCGCCCCAGCCGGGCAGCGCGGGGCTGCTCAGCGGCGGCAACTCGGTGACGCATCCGGTGGTGTCGGTCAGGCGTGCCTTGAGGGCGAACGCGCCGACGGTGGCGGTGACCGCCACCGAGCCGCGTGCGCCGATCAGCCAGATTCCGGTACGCATCAGCGGACCTCCAGGGGGGCCGGTCCCCGGGGCCCGGGCGACGCCGGCGACCCCGGGGAGGGTGGTGACTATCTGGTGTAGATGGTGAGCGCCGACATGTTGTCGTAGCTCTGCTCGGCGATGCGCAGGCTCTTGCCCGGGTCGGCCGACCCGCCGAGCTGCGCGTCGTCCATCTCGTAGTTGGCGTGGTGGTAGTCCGGCAGCCCGATGGTCTGGAAGAACTGCTGGAAGTTGATGTCGCCCTCGCCGAACGGGGTCTCGTTGTAGCCGTTGGCGGTGTGGTCGCCGTCCTTGGCGTGGAACAGCGGGAAGCGCCGCGGCCGGTTGGCGACGGTGAGGATCGGGTCGAAGACGTCCGATCGGGTCTGGCCGGCCGAGTTGGTGTAGGTGCGGAAGCGGTGCTGGGCCAGGTACGCCCAGAGGATGTCCATCTGCAGGTAGACCAGCTCGGGGTCGGTCTTGGCCAGGAAGTACTCGAGGCGGCGGATGCCGGTGGAGCGGGTGGGGCGTCCGTTGCCGTCGAACGGACCGGCGTCGAGCAGGAAGTCGTACGCCGTGTCGTGGTTGTGGGTGTAGAGCTTGAGCCCGCGCGCCTTGGCCCGGGCGCCCATCGCGTTCCAGTCGTCGACGGCGCGGTCCCAGTCGGCCTGGTAGGCGCTGCCGCTGGGGTCGCCGCCGGTGCCGACGTGGGCCATGCCGAGGGTCTGGGCGATGTCCATCTCGGCGTCGAGCGACCCGGGGCTGATGTTGGTGTGGGTGCCGTTGGCGACCAGCCCGTTGTCGTCGAGGATCTTCCGGATCTCGGCGGGGGTGATCTGCCGGCCGAGGATCGACGTGTGCTGGGTGTACCCGGCGAACTCGACCTCCTTGTACCCCACGGAGGCCAGGTGGGCGAGGACCCGTTCGAAGCCGTACGGGACCCCGGAGTTGTCGGGCGCGGCCTGGATCCGGTCGCGGACGCTGTAGAGGATGATGCCGCGGCGGTTCGGCGGGATCAGCGGCTCGGCCCGGAGCTTGCCTTCGCCCAGCGCGGCGCCGCCGGTGCTGATCACCGGGAGGCCGGCGGCGGCGAGGGCGGCGGCGGCCGCGCCCGCGGTGGCGAGCACTTTGCGGCGGCCCCAACCGGGCTTGCGTTCATCCATGTCTGTGCACCTTCCGGGGTGGATCCGAAGAGGACAGAAACCAACAGCCTGTGTCGACCTTGTTACGTATCGGGACGCTAGCCGGGCTTTCGACGAAAAGAAAGATGGCTGATCGACAAAGTTCTTCATTTGTAGATCTAACTTCTTAACTGAGCGACAAAAGCTTTAGACGGGTACGGCCGGAGCGCTCGCCGGGGGTGGCGACAGCCCCCGGCGAGCGCTGGACCCGGGTCAGGCCGGAGCGAACTCGACCCAGTTCAGGTTGGCCAGGCCGGTGGCCGGACCCCCGCTGACCGGCCGGAACACCAGGTAGAGCTGGTGACTGCCGGCGGACGCGGAGACCGGTACGGACTGGGTGGCGAACGCCGTGTTGCCGCTGGTGGCGTTGAGCGTGCCGGTGCCGGCAACGGTTCCGGTGGGACTGTCGAGGCGGACCTCGACCGTGGCCCGGGGCTGCCCGGCCGTGGCCGCCGAGCCGCCCGAGTAGCGCAGCGCCACCGAGGCGACCCCGCCCAGGTTGATCGGGTCGAAGGCGATCGAGTCGCCCGGGTCGATCCCGTTCACGTGCTGCCCGCCACCGGTGTCACCGGTACTGGCGACCGTCACGTTGTTCTTGACCTGCGCGTACTCGGCCTGCTGACGCCACGTCGGCAGCACCGACTGGTCGACCGCGGTCAGCGCGGGCTGGCCGTTGGCGCCCAGGTCGGTGTACGTGGCGCTGATCGCCCCGTACAGGTAGCCGCCGGCGTGGTCCGCCCCGTCCGACGGTGAGACGAACGAGCCCGAGCATCCGGTCGCGTCGCTCATGCCGTGGCCGTGGCTGTCATGGCCGAGCACGAAGGACACGGTGACCCGGGAGCAGTCGATCGGACCGTCCTCCGGGTCGGTGACCGTCACCGTCCAGGGCACGGTGTCGCCCCAATTGAAGAAGGTGCCGTCGATCGGCGAGGTGACGGTGATCGTCGGCTTGGTGTTGCCGACCGTGACGACATGGGTCAGCACCGCCGTCTTACCGCTCGAGTCGGTGACCGTGAGCTTGGCGTTGTAGACCCCGTTCTGGGTGTACGTGAACGAGGGGTCGGCCTCGGTCGAGTCGACGGTGCCGTCGCTCTGGAAGTCCCAGGCGAACGAGATCGCCTCGCCCGGGTCGGGGTCGGCCGAACCCGCGCTGGAGAACCGCACGGTCAGCGGGGCCGGTCCGTTGTCGGGGGTGGCGGACAGCTTGGCCACCGGCGACCGGGTGCCCTTCACGTACCGCACCACCGAGAGCGCGGCGTCCGGGTTGGCGGTGAAGAAGCCGTCGCCGTACTCGAGCACGTAGAGGCTGCCGTCCGGCCCGAACTCCATGTCGATCGGGTTGTCGAAGACCACACCGGGCAGGAACTGCTCCACCCCGGTCAGGCCGCCGGCTCCGTTCGTACGCATCATGAAGATCTTGTCCCGGCTGAACTCCCCGAACACCACGCTGTCGTCGTAGTACTCCGGGAACTTCACGTCCGACGCCAGGCCGGCGTCGAAGTGGTAGGCGGGACCACCCATCGGGCCGACGCCGCCGGTGCCGATCACCGGCCACTTGAAGTCGCAGGGCGTGGGCGGGGTGTTCAGGTACGCCTCGGCGCAGGTCGTCCGGGCCTGGAAGGTGTACCAGAACTCGGACTGCTGCACCGGCGGCAGCGTCGTCCGACCGGTGTTGCGCGGCGAGAGGTTCTTGGGCGCCGCGCAATTGAAAGCCGCTCCCGGCGTACGCGTGGTGAAGTCGTAGTCGAAGTACGGCAGCGACGGGCTCACGCAGAACGGCCAGCCGTAGTTGCCCGCCTTGTTGGCGGCGATCCACCGGCCGGTGCCCTCGGGCCCGCGGGTCGGGCTGGGCGTCTGCGAGTCGGGCGAGTAGTCGCCGATGTAGACCCAGCCGCGGGCGTCCACGTCGAACCGGAACGGGTTCCGCAGGCCCATCAGGAAGATCTCCGGACGGGTCTTGTTGTCGGTGTCCTGCGCCTCGGGGAACAGGTTGCCGGCCGGGATCGTGTAGCCGCCGTCCGGCTTGACCTTGATGCGCAGCAGCTTGCCCCGCAGGTCGTTGGTGTTGCCGGCCGAGCGCTGGGCGTCGTAGCCGGGACCCTGGGTGGGCGCGTCGTTGATCGGCGTGAAGCCGTCCGAGCCGCCGGCGTTGGTGTCGTCGCCGGTGACCAGGTAGAGCAGGCCCTTGCCGTCGAACTTGACCTCGCCGGCCACGTGGCAGCAGATGCCCCGGTCGGTGTTCACCTGCAGGATCTTCTGCTCGGTGGACATGTCCAGGTGGGGCGTGGGCTCCTCGACGAACTTGACCCGGGACAGCTGGTTGTAGCCCCGGTAGACGTCCCAGGCGGCCGGGTTGGTGCTGGTCGCGGGCGCGTCCGTGGCCGGGGTGCTCAGCCTCGGCGCGTAGTAGAGGTAGACCCACTTGTTGGTGGCGAAGTCGGGGTCGAGGGTGACCGACTGGAGGCCGTCCTCGTCGTGCTGGTAGACCTCGACCGTGGTGATCACCGGGCTGGCCGCGGTCGCCGGGTCGTAGAGCCGGATCTGGCCGCTCCGGGTGTTGTGCAGCACCCGGCCGTCGGGCAGCACCGCGAGCGTCATCGGCTCGCCCGGCTCGTCGTTGAGGATGACCTTCTCGTAGTTCGAGGTCACCGTGGCGCCGCAGTCGCCGGCGGCGTCACCCGCGGCCCACTGGATGCCGCCGAGCAGGTGCTTTCGAAAAGCCCCGTTGGCGTACGTGTCGGAGCTGTGCCCGAGGCCGGTGTAGAACGAGCGGCCGCCCTGGTAGTCCTTGCACCAGGCGACCGGGGCGTTGAACGCCGTGGCCAGCACGTGGGAGGCGCCCCGCACGTTGGTGGAGTAGGTGTACCACTCCTCGGCGAGGCTCAGCTGCCGGGCGAGCGGCCGGGTGGCCGGGTGGACCCGGTCGGTGACCTCGACGGTTCCGGCGCCGGTGGACGCGACCCCGGCCACCCCGGTGCCGACCAGGTTGCGGTAGAACGTCCACGAGGGCTCGGTCTCGGCCGCCGCGTGCACGCCGACATACCCGCCGCCGTCGGTCACGTACTCCTGGAACGCCTGCTCCTGCGGCGCGGTGAGCACGTCGCCGGTGGTGTTCAGGAAGACCACGGCCCGGTAGTTGGCCAGGTTCTCCCCGGTGAAGGCGGTGCCGTTCTGGGTCACGTCGATGCTGAAGTGGTTGGCCGCGCCGAGCGTACGGATGGCGTTGACGCCCTTGTCGATCGACTCGCGGCGGACCCCGTCGGTCTTGGTGAAGACGAGCACCTGGTACTCGTCGTGGGCAGCGGCCGGGGCGGCGACCGCGAGAGGTGAGGCGACCACGATCGCTGCGAAGAGGGGGAACCAGCGACGCATGCCGGCCGCCTCAGCGCTTGTAGATCGAGAGGGCGGACATGTTGTCGTAGCTCAGGTCCGCGTAGGCCAGCGACTGCCCCGGGTTGGCGGTGCCGCCGGGAGCGGTGTCCATCTCCCAGTTGGCGTGGTGGAACTCGGGCTCGCCGATGGTCTCGAAGAACTGCTGGAAGTTGATGTCGCCCTCGCCGAGCGGGGTCATCACGTACCCGGCGGACTGGCTGGTGTCCCGGTCGCCGTCCTTGGCGTGGAACAGCGGGAACCGCTTGGTGCGGTTGGCCACGGTCAGGATCGGGTCGAAGATGTCGGTGCGGGTCTTCCCGGCCGAGTTCACGTAGGTCTTGAAGCGGTACTGCGCCACGTACGCCCAGTAGATGTCCAGCTCGAAGAAGACGTTCTTGGGGTCGGTCCTCGCCATGAAGTACTCGAGCTTGCGGATGCCGGACGAGCGGGTGGGGCGGCCGTTGGCGTCCAGCGGGCCGGCGTCGAGCAGGAACCCGTACGCGGCGTCGTGGTTGTGGGTGTAGAGCCGCAGCCCGCGCTCCCGGGCCTGGGCGCCGAGGGTGTTCCACAGATCGGCGGCGGCGTCCCAGTCGGACTGGTACGCGCTGCCGGTCGGGTCGGAGCCGGTGCCGATGTTCTTCATGCCCAGCGTCTCGGCGATGTCGAGCTGCTGCTGGAAGGTGGCCGCGTTGATCGAGGTGTGCGTGCCGTTGGCGACCAGCCCGTTGTCGTCCAGGATCTTCCGGATCTCCTCCGGGGTGATCTGCCGGCCGAGGATCGCCGTGTTCTGCGTGTAGCCGGCGAACTCGACCTCCTTGTAGCCGAGCTCGGCGATGCGGGCGAGCACCCGCTCGAAGCCGTACGGGACGCCGGTGGTGTCGGGGGCGGCCGAGATCCGGTCCCGCACGCTGTACAGGATGATGCCCCGGTTCTGCGCCGGGATCAGGGGCTCGGCGTGCAGCTTGGCCTCGCCGATGGCCGGCTTGGCGGTCTGCAGGACCGGGAGACCGGCCGCGCCGAGAGCGGCCGCGGCGCCGGCCGCGGTGGCCAGTAACTTCCGCCGGCTGACCGGCGCCTTCTGGATTGCCTCACTCATGGGTGCCCACCTTTCGATGGCGGCTCGTCGGCCGCTGGCGAATCGTTTCAAGGGAGGGTCCGAAGTGGACCTGAGAACAAGCTGTGTCGAATGTGTTACGTCTGGTCGAGACGCTATCCCGGTCCAAAGTGAAAAGAAAGACCGCCTAACAAAGAAGTTGACGATCCGAACGCACAACTTTCATCGATTCAGACAAAAGTATCCGTAGTCGTCCGGTGACGGTTAGGTTGGGCGTGAGGAGGACGGCATGATCGATGATCTTGCGGCGGTGCTGCGCGGGCTCCTCGGCAACGACCGGGTGATCAGCGACCGGCAGCGGCTGCGGACCTACGAGTGCGACGGCCTCGCCCACTACAAGGTGGTCCCGGCGCTGGTCGTGCTGCCGCACACCGCCGAGGAGTGCGCGGCGGTGATCCGGGCCTGCGTCGGGGCCAAGGTGCCCTGGGTCGCCCGCGGCTCCGGCACCGGCCTGTCCGGCGGCGCCCTCCCGCACGCCGACGGGGTGCTGCTGGTGACCTCGCAGATGCGCGACATCCTGGACGTACGCCCGGCCGACGAACGCGCCGTGGTGCAGCCCGGCGTGATCAACCTGGACGTCAGCAAGGCCGCCCGCCCGCACGGCTACTACTACGCGCCCGACCCGTCCAGCCAGCAGATCTGCTCGATCGGCGGCAACGTGGCCGAGAACTCGGGCGGCGCCCACTGCCTGAAGTACGGCTTCACCACCAACCACGTGGTCGGCGCCCAGGTGGTCACGCCCCGCGGCGACCTGGTCCGGCTGGGCGGGGACGCGCCGGACGCCCCCGGGTACGACCTGCTCGGCGCGTTCGTCGGCTCGGAGGGAACGCTGGGCCTGGCGACCGAGGTGACCGTACGTCTGGTGCGGCGGCCGGAGTCCGTGCGTACCCTCCTCGCCGGTTTCCCCTCCACCGACGAGGCCGGCGCCGCGACCTCGGCGATCATCGCCGCCGGGGTGGTGCCGGCGGCCATCGAGATGATGGACGCGCTGGCCATCGAGGCGGCCGAGGCGGCCGTGCGCTGCGGTTATCCGGACGGGGCCGGCGCCGTGCTGGTGGTCGAGCTGGACGGTCCCGCCGCCGAGGTCTCGGCCCAGTTCGAACAGGTGGTGTCCCTGTGCGAGCAGGCCGGCTCGTTCGAGATCCGGGTCGCCGCGGACGAGGCCGAGCGGGTCCTGATCTGGAAGGGCCGCAAGTCCGCGTTCGCGGCGGTCGGCCGGATCAGCCCCGACTACATCGTGCAGGACGGCGTGATCCCGCGGACCGCGCTGACCGAGGTGCTGAACCGGATCGCCGACCTGGCCACGGCCAAGGGTGTCCGGGTGGCCAACGTGTTCCACGCCGGCGACGGCAACCTGCACCCGCTGGTGCTCTTCGACGACGCGGTGGACGGCGAGGCCGAACGCGCCGAGGACGTCTCCGGGGCGATCCTCGAGATCTGCATCGAGCTCGGCGGCTCGATCACCGGTGAGCACGGCGTCGGCATGGACAAGGCCCGGTTCATGCCGCGGATGTTCACCGACGACGACCTCGACACCATGCAGCTGGTCCGCTGCGCGTTCGACCCCGATGGGCTGGCCAACCCCGGCAAGGTGTTCCCGACGCCGCGGCTGTGCGGCGAGGTGCCCGGCCGGCACAAGGGCGCACACCCCTTGCAGGAGGCCGGCATCGCGGAGGTGTTCTGATGACCCAGCTCGACGACCTGACCCGGCCGGCCGGCGACGACGACGTGGTGGGCGGGGTCCGGGCCCGGCTGGTCGCCGCTCCGGCGTCCACCGCCGAGGCGTCCGCGCTGGTCAAAGCCGCGGCCGGGCTCACCGTGGTGGTGCGGGGCGGAGCCACCAAGATCGACTGGGGTACGCCGCCCCGCGCGCTCGACCTCATCATCGACACCCACCGCCTGGCCGGCGTCCGCGAGCACGCCGCCGGCGACCTGATCACCGTGCTCGGCGCCGGCACCCGCCTGGACGACCTCGACCTGCCCGGCCAGCAACTGGCCCTCGACTCGCCGCTGCCCGGCGCCACCATCGGCGGCACCGTCGCCACCAACGTCAGCGGCCCCCGCCGCGTCCTCTACGGAACGGCCCGCGACCTGCTCATCGGCATCGAGGTGGTCCGGGCCGACGGCACGGTCACACGCTCCGGCGGCAAGGTCGTCAAGAACGTCGCCGGGTACGACCTGGGCAAGCTGTACACCGGCTCGTACGGGACGCTCGGGCTGATCACCGAATGCGCGTTCCGCCTGCACCCGCGCCCGTTCGCCTCGGCGTTCGTCACCGCCACCGCCCCGTCCCCGGCCGCCGCCGGCCGCCTGGTCGCGGCGGTGCTGGACGCCCAGGTGGTGCCGTCCGCGGTCGAGGTCAACGCCCCGCCGTCCGGCGACCTCGAGGTGGCCGTCCTCGTCGAGGGCACCCCCGAAGGCGTCCGCCACCGCGCCGAGGTCCTCGCCGAACTGCTCTCCCCCGCCCCCTTTGCTCTGAGCGCGTACAGGCAACACCCCTCGTGGTGGGGCACCTATCCGTGGGGCCCCGGCGACGTCGGGATCAAGCTGACCGCCTCCCTCTCCCGCGTCCCCGACCTGTTCACGGCCGCCCTGGACACCTCTCTCCCCCTGACCATCCGCGGTTCCGCCGCCTCCGGAGTCCTGTACGCGGGACTACCCGGTACGTATTTGTGCGCAGAGCAAAGCGAGCCTGAGAGGAACGCTTCACATCCGCCCGCCCAGGCCGCTGACCAGGGACCGGCGCCTGGCGAGGCGGCCGGCCAGCCGGCCGGCGGTGCTCCCGGCCGGCCCGCAGGGGGTGAGTATGAGTGCGCAGAGCAAAGGGGTGAAGAGGTAGGACATGCGGTCGCGCGTCTGCGCGAGGCCGCCACCCGAGCGGGCGGCCACGCCGTCGTCCTCACGGCTCCGGCCACGGTGCGCGACAGGCTGGACATGTGGGGGCCGGTGGGTGGTTTGGAGCTGATGCGGCGGGTGAAGGACCAGTTCGACCCCCAGGGGCTGTTCGCGCCCGGGCGCTTCGTGGGAGGGATCTGATGGCCGACATCGACGCCACGCACGGCAGCGAACCCACGGCGGCGCCGCGCGACGTGCTGGGGCCGGTCCGGGCCTTTGACGACGACCATCCGCCGTCGCGGGAGCTGCTGTCGGACTGTGTGCACTGCGGGTTCTGCCTGCCGACGTGCCCGACCTATGTGCTCTGGGGCGAGGAGATGGACTCGCCGCGCGGGCGGATCCATCTGATGTCGCAGGGGCTGACCGGGGAGCCGCTGAGCCCGAGCATGGTGCAGCACTTCGACAACTGCCTGGGCTGCATGTCCTGTGTGACCGCGTGCCCGTCAGGGGTCAAGTACGACCGGCTGATCGAGGACACCCGGGCCCAGGTCGAGCGGCGGCACCCGCGCAGCGCGAAGGAGCGGGCGCTGCGGAAGGCGATTTTCGCGCTGTTCCCGTACCCGAAGCGGTTGAGGCTCTTGAAAGGGCCGTTGCGGATCTATCAGGCGAGCGGGCTGCAGCGGCTGGTCGCGCGGACGGGGCTGCTGGAGCGGCTGGCGCCGACGCTGGCCACGCTCGACTCGCTGGCGCCGCGGCTGCGCCGGGTGCCCAGGCCGCCGGCGCTGGTCCGGGCCCGGGGGCCGCGGCGGGCGGTGGTCGGGATGCTCACCGGCTGTGTGCAGAGCGCGTTCTTCCCGGACGTGAACTCGGCGACCGTCCGGATTCTGGCCGCCGAGGGCTGCGACGTGGTGCTGCCGGCCGGCCAGGGCTGCTGCGGCGCGCTGAGCGTGCACAACGGGCGCGGTGACGAGGCGCGGGGGTTCGCGCGGCGGCTGATCGACACCTTCGAGGGCAGCGGCATGGACTGGTTCGTGGTCAACGCCGCGGGGTGCGGGTCGTCGCTGAAGGAGTACGGCGTCCTGCTGGCCGACGATCCGATCTACGCCGAGCGGGCGGCCGCCTTCGCCGGGCGGGTGCGCGACGTCTCCGAGCTGCTGACCGAGCTGGGACCGGTGGCCGAGCGGCATCCGCTGCCGCTGACCGTGGCCTACCACGACGCCTGCCACCTGGGGCACGCCCAGGGCGTCCGCGCCCAGCCCCGCGCGCTGCTGAGCGGCATTCCCGGCCTGGAGCTGCGCGAGATCGCCGACCCGGAGATCTGCTGCGGCTCGGCCGGCGTGTGGAACGTGCTGAACCCGGCGCCGGCGGCCGAGCTGGGCGACCGCAAGGCCACCAGCGTGCTGGCCACCGGGGCCGAGCTGCTGGTCACCGCCAACCCGGGCTGCCTGATGCAGGTGGCGGCCGGTGTGCGCCGCCGCGGCGGGAGCATCGCGCTGGCGCACACCGCGCAGGTGCTGGACGCGTCGATCCGCAACCTCGGCACCGCCGAGTTGACCGGACCAGGCCGCTGATCAGCGGCTCGGGACCGCCATCTCCCCCAGCTCCGACCAGTCGTCCTGGTCAATCGTCTGACTGACGATCTTCGGCGTCGCGGCGAGATAGGGCGGCAGCTCCAGCTGGGCCTGCTTGAAGTGCGCGGAGGTGACGTGGGCGCCGCCCGCGTCACCGTCGCGGAAGGCCTCGACCAGGACGTACTCGGCCGGGTCGTCCAGGCTGCGGGACCAGTCGAACCACAGGCAGCCCGGCTCGGCCCGGGTGGCCTCGGTGAACGGGCCGGCGATCCGCGGCCAGTCCTCGGCGTGCTCGGGCTTCACCCGGAACTTCGCGGTGATGAAGATCAACGTGACTCCTTCTGCTCGTGCGGTCGGATGCCATGCTTCCGTGCCCGCGGCCGGCGTGCACCAGCCGGGGGCACGGTCGTTCGGATTGATCGTTCACTAGGCTCAAGGTTGTGGGGGCAGCTGCCGATCAGTCTGAGGTGAGCGCCGTAGCCACGCGCGACGACGTCCTAGCCGGCGTCGGACTGTCGTGCGTCTTCCAGCCCTTCGTCGACGTGGACACCGGCTCCGTGCCGGCCTTCGAGGCCCTGATGCGCGGCCCCGCGGGCACCCCGTTGCACTCGCCGCTGGCGCTGCTGGCCGCCGCGCACGAGACCGGGCGCCTCGCCGACCTGGAACACGCCTCGCTGCGAACCGCCCTGACCGACGCGGACGCGCTGTCCGAGGGGCGGCCGCTCACCGTCTTCGTCAACCTCGAGCCCAGCACCCTGACCCAGCACCTCGACATGGTGCTCGAGACCCTGGCCGGGCGGGCCGGGCACCTCCAGGTGGTCGTCGAGATCACCGAGCGGGCGCTGGCCGACGACCTGGCCGGCATGCTGACCGCCGCGGAACGACTGCGCGCCGCCGGCTGCGCCATCGCCCTGGACGACGTGGGCGCCCAGCCCGAGTCGCTGGCCTTCATCCCGCTGCTGCGCCCCGAGGTGGTCAAGCTCGACCTGGGCCTGCTGCGCACCGTGAAGGACCCGGCCACGGTCGCGGTGGCCGGGGCGGTCCGGGCGTACGCCGAACAGGCCGGCGCCGAGGTCGTCGCCGAGGGCATCGAGGTTCCCGAGGACCTCACCCGCGCGCTGGTGCTGGGGGCGACCCTGGGGCAGGGCTGGCTGTGGGGGCGGGGCGAGCGCCGGCTCGACCGGTGGACGCCCGCGCCGGAGCGGTTCGCGGCCCGCCCGATCGGCGCGGCTCTGCACACGACGCCGTACCAGCTGATCGGCGCCGACCGGCGGATCCGGCAGGCCCCCAAGCACCTGCTCGTCCCGGTGTCGAAGACGCTGGAGCTGATGGCGGCGCAGGAGGCGGTCCCGCCGATCCTGCTCGCCGCCTTCGAGCACGCCTCGTTCTTCCAGCCGTCCACCGTCCGCCGGTTCACCGACCTCGCCGCCCGGCTGCCGTTCGTCGCGGCCCTGGGCGTGGACATGCCCGCGTTCCCCGCCCCCGGTGTCCGCGGCGGCGCCCTCTCGGCGCGCGACCCGCTGGCCGCCGAGTGGACCGTCGTCGTCCTCGGCGCGCACACCTCGGCCGCCCTGATGGCCCGCGATCTCGGCGACACCGGCCCCGACCCCGACCGCCGCTTCGAGTTCGCCGTCAGCCACGACCGCGCCCTGGTCACCGCCGCCGCCCACGCCATGGTCGGCCGCCTCACCGCCCCATAACCCTTTTCCGGTACGCCGGACACACGGTCCCGCCATCTCGGCGGCCCGGGTGCGGCTCCAGGCCGTTCCCCGCCATCCGGCCCGGACGCGGGTCGATCAGGTCGGCTCGGTGGGGGCGCCAGATCGTCGGTGGCCAGATCGAGCTGGGTGATCGCCACGTCGTGCCAGGCGCCGTTCTTCCAGCCGATCCGGCGGTGGACGCCGACCGGGCGGAAGTTCAGGGCGGCGTGCAGGCCCTCGCTGGCGTCGTTGGGCAGGGTCATCTTGGCCACCGCGACCCGGAAGCCGCGGCCGGCCAGCCGTGGCAGCAGCGCCTCGTAGAGGGCCCGGCCGGCCCCCGTGCGCCGCAGGCCGGTCTCGAGGTAGACGCTGACCTCGCACGACCATCGGTAGGCGGGCCGGACGGCGAACGGGCGGGCGTACGCGTACCCCACGATCCTGCCGTTGAACTCGGCGACCAGCCACGCGTGCGAGACGTTCGCGGTCTCGATGCGACGGGCCATCTCGGCGGCGGGCGGTGGCTCGGTCTCGAAGGTGATCGCGGTGTCCAGCACGTACGGCCGGTAGATGGCCGCGCAGGCGGCGGCGTCCTCGGAACCGGCGTCACGGATGATCAACGACATGCGACCATCATCCTGCCGGCCCGGGTGGGGGTGAGGACGACGGAGGTGACCCGTGAGGTCCCTCGTCCGGCGCTTGTCCCGTCCGGACAACGAACCGCGCGCCCCCGCTGTCCGTACTGAGGGGCATGACCGCACCGGAGTGGGACAACCCGACGTTGGAGATGCCGGTCGCCGGACGCAAGCCGGACCCGTTGCCGCCGCCCCCTCCGCCTCCGCCGGCAACGGAACTGCACACCCCGCGGGTTCGGCGGCTGCTCCTGGCCGGCCTGGCGCTGGCGGTGGCAGTCGCCGGCGCGCTGATCGTGTTCTCGATGGACCGCCAGGCGCCGGCCGTCTCCACGCCGCGTCGCGCGTCGTCCGGGATCGACGTGGTCGGCGGGACCGAGATCACGGTGCGGACGGCCGATCTGGGTGGCGAGCTCTACCGGGTACGCCCGGCCGGCCACGCCACCGACGACGGCGGCCGGATCCGGCTGGAGATGGCCGCCGGCCCGGTCGAGCTGCTGCTCGCCCCCGGCGTGACCTGGGACCTGGGCGTGCACGGCCCGGCCGACCGGCGCACCGTCGACCTGGCCGGCGCCCGGGTCAGCGCGGTGGCCCTGTACGACGGCGGGACCGTGCTCGACCTGCGGCTGCCGCGCCCGGAAGGCACTTTGGCGGTCCGGCTGACCGGCGGCGTCAACCAGTTCGCCCTGCACTCGGCCGACGGCATCCCGGTCCGCGTCCGGGTCGGCAGCGGCGCCGGCCGGGTGGTGCTGGCCGGCCAGTCCCACGACGGCGTCGCGGCCGGCGCCCTCTTCACCCCCGACGACTGGTCCGGCGCCGGCAACCGGGTCGACCTCGACGCCGCCGCCGGCATGGCCCAGCTCAGCGTGACCACCGGCTAGCGTCCACCGCGGCCCGCCGGGCCGGCCGTTGCGGGTCGTCGCCGCGGACTGTTCAGGCCCATTCACCGAGCGTCCGCAAAGGAGGCGGCGGCATAATGGATCTCGTGGCGAACTGGGAATACGCGAGGCTCGAATACCGCTCGGCCGGCACCTTCGGCGCGGACAAGTTCATGGACTGGACGGCGACGTTCCACCACCCCGGCGGTGTGCTGCGGTGGGGCACCGACGAGCGGTTCGACGACCTGCGGCACCTCAACCGGGCCGGGGCGGCGGGGTGGCAGTCGTACGACCGCGCCGCCATCCACGTGATCAACGAGCCTCATCGGCTCGCCTCGGTGACGTACTCGATGCGCCGGCCGATCCCGCCGGTCGTCGCATAACCGACACCCGGGTATCTTTCCGCCACCTCGGTCGCTCCCTCACCACGGACACGGCCGAGGGGGACGTGTCCCGCCGGTCGCCTACGCGGCGGCCGGCGTCCCTCGGGGGAAAGGTGCGCAGCGTGAAGCGTCACATGCGCGAGAACTACTTCGTGGTCGGCGAGGGCATCCTGACCACGGACGAGCACGGCAAGAAGCACCGGGAAGATCCGACGCCGCTGGCCGAGCTGCGAAAATTCCGGTTCTCGCGGCTGGGCCGGAAGGGCGAGGCGCACGACGAGCTGCTGCTCGAGAAGGTCGCGAAGGCCATGACGGTCAAGCCGGCCGAGGGGCAGGTGCAGCCGGTCTCGGCCGATCCGCCGGTGCCGGCCGGGTTCACCTACCTGGGCCAGTTCGTCGATCACGACCTCACTCTGGACAACACCGCGGCGGCGCTCGGTGAGCACGTCACGGTCGCGGAGCTGATCCAGGGCCGGTCCCCGGCGCTGGACCTCGACTCGGTGTACGGGCGCGGCCCGGCCGACGCCGCCGACGACCGGTTCTACGCCGACGACAAGATTCATCTGAAGGTCGGGCAGACCGCCGCGATCGGCCCGGACCCGGGCACCAACGTCAACCTCAACGGGTACGACCTGCCGCGCGTCACCCAGGGATCGACCAAGGCGGAGCGGCAGGCCGCCCAGATCCCGGACAAGCGCAACGACGAGAACCTGGTCGTCGCGCAGACCCACCTGGCGTTCCAGCGGTTCCACAACCGGGTGGTCGACTTCCTGGTCGACCGCAGCGTGCCCAGCACCCAGCTCTTCGACCGGGCCCGTGAGCTGGTGGTCAAGCACTACCAGTGGATGCTGAAGACCGACTTCCTGCCGCGCATCGTGGACAAGTCCATCGTGGACGACGTCTTCACCAACGGCCGGAAGTTCTTCGAGCCGCCGGTCAAGCTCGACGACCACGGCAACCCGTCCCGTCAGTTCGGTGACACGCCGACGATGCCGATCGAGTTCTCGGTCGCCGCGTACCGGCTGGGTCACAGCATGGTGCGGGCCGCGTACGACTGGAACCGGGTTTTCAGCGGCGGTCGCGGCACCCTGCGGCTGCTGTTCATCTTCAGTGGCACCAGCGGCAACTTCGACCCGTTCAACCCCAACGTCAACGACCAGGAATCCGGCCTGTTCGAGCGGCTGCCCACCAACTGGACGGTCGACTGGCGGCGGATGTACGACTTCGCCGGCGAGGCGGGCCGGGCCGACCTGGCCGCGCCGAACGGCATCAACCTGGCGCAGCGCATCGACACGCTCCTCGTCGACCCGCTCGCGGAGCTGCCGCTCGGCGCGTTCGGCGGCAAGGGCGTCCAGGCCGGCTCACCCCGGCTCAACCTGGCCTTCCGCAACCTGGTCCGGGCCAACATGGTCAACCTGGCCAGCGGGCAGCAGATGGCCGAGTTCCTCGGGGTGGGCAAGCTGAAGGACGACGAGCTGCTGAACGGGGCCGGCGGCGCGAAGCTCGACACGCTGACCGAGGCCGAGCGGGAGGAGTTCCTCCAGCGCACGCCGTTGTGGTTCTACATCCTGCGGGAGGCCGAGCTGAACGGCGGCCGGCTGACCGGGGTCGGCGGCCGGATCGTCGCCGAGGTGTTCCACCGGGCCATGGAGGCCAGCCGGATCTCGATCCTCCGCGACCCGTCCTGGCGGCCGACGCCCGGCATCGCCTCGAAGGCGGGCGACTTCCGGATGGTCGACCTGCTGCTGTTCACGTTCGACGGCCGGACCGACCTGCTGGCGCCGCTCGGCAACGAGACGCCGGCACCGCCGCCCGCCTGATGTGCGGAGGGCCGGGGACGATGTCCCCGGCCCTCTTTCCCATCAGCTGCCGAACACCTGGAACTCGGCCGTGGCGACCGTGGTCGCGCCCGGCGTCGGCGAGGAGGCGCAGTCGGTGGTGCTGCGCGGGTCGTTGTCCTGCTCACCGGCGTAGAGCGGGTTGCCGGTGCACTGGTTGGTGAGCGTGCGGTACCGCACGTGGGTGGCGTTGCCCGGGCGGACCGTGAACGACTTGATCACGACGTCCCGGATCTTCGGCCGGAACGAGCCCGTGGCGAACGCGTTGTCGGGGCTGACGAAGACCGAGCGGTACCCGGCGTCCGTGGCGCAGTCCTGACCGGCGCGCGCGTTGCAGGTCAGCACCTCGAACTTCCGGACCGAGGTCATCATGGTGCCGGTCAGGCCGCTGACCTGGACCCGGGAGACCAGCTGGGCGGCGTCACCGGGCAGGTCGACGGTGACGGTCCTGCCCGCCACGCCGCCGGTGCCGCTCCACGAGGTGGCCTCGGCGTCGTCGAGCAGGTTCTGCGCGTTGACGCCGTCGCCCGCGGCCGTCGCGCCGTTGGTGGACGACGCCAGGTTGCTCGGCATCACCGCGGTCACGGCCGTGGTCACGCCCGCGTACACGGGCTGGGTGAATTTCTTGTGGCCCAGACCCTTGCCGATGGCCAGGAACTTGTAGGTGCCCGGCACCACGGTGAAGGTGTCCGGGATCGGGGTGGCCGGGTCGGTGTCGGCGACCGGCGTCGAGCCGAAGTCGAAGTCGCCGATGTAGAGGCGCGCGACCTTGCCCGCTCCCCCGCCGGCCGGTTTGAAGGTCAGTTCGACGTTCTCCGTGTACGGCGACGCGAAGCTCGCCACCGGGTCGATGTCGGCCGGGCCGCTGGAGGCGCCGGCGCCCATGCCGCGGACGGCGAACGCGTTCCACAGCAGGTCGGCGTTGGCCCCGTCGAAGCGCAGCGCGTCCGCCGTGATCATGTTGTCGCGCATGTCGAGCATGCTGATCTGACCGGTGGCGGCGAGCAGGAACGAGTCGAACAGCAGCTGGGCCCAGCGCCGGTTGCCCGGGCACTCGGTGGCCGGCGTCTGCCCGTTCGCGCAGCTCTCCTGCAGGGTGCGGGTGCCCGTGCCGTAGCGGGAGATGAAGTTGCGGCGTACGTCGAACTGGGTGGCGCTCCAGATCTCGCCGTCGGCGTGCACGGCCGGGCCGCGGTCGTACCCGAAGTTGGAGTAGTTGAGCGGGCTGTTGCTCATGTCGTAGTTGCGGATGCCGGTGGCCAGGTCGCCGGTCACGTAGCCGCCGGTCACGTACGGCGTGTTGCCGCGCGGCACGTAGCCCGACTCGAACAGGTACTCCATGGCCAGCAGGTCGGACCAGCTCTCGCCCATCGAGCCGCCCTGCTGCGAGCTGATGCCGGAGTCCGGGCCGGCGATCATCCGGTTGCTGATCGCGTGGGTGTACTCGTGCCCGATCACCGTCATGTCGTAGTCGCCGTCGACGCACGGCGGGTACGAGCTGCCCGCGATCGGCTGCCACATGTACATGTTGGTCGTCGGGGTCACGCCGTCCGGCGGGGTGGCCTGGTTGGCGTTGTTGCGGGTGCTCTGGGTGTTGGCGCCCTGCTGCGCGTTGCCGCGCTCGGCGTCACCGCCCTTGCCGTACGGCGAGACGTTGGTCTTCTGCAGGTTCCAGGTCGCCTCGGTGAAGCCCAGGTGGTACGACCAGTCGTGCATCCGGTTGTGCATGGCGAACAGGTTCGTGGTGGCCGCGTCGACGTCCGCCTGCTGCGGGGAGGCCAGCGTGGTGGGGTCGCACTTGGTGGAGTTCCACTGGTTGGTGAAGGGGTACGTGTAGTCGCGCGTCGGGCTCGGCGTGGCCGGGACCTGCGGCGACGCGGCGTCCCAGAACCGCACCGAGTAGGCCGAGTTGCCGCTGGTGGTCTGTGAGGTGACGCCGGTGTCCGGGTCGATGTCCCACGCCTTGCCGGTCGCCGGGTCGAGCACCACCCGCGAGCACTCGGGGGCGGCCGCGGCGCACCAGGTGGCCCGGGAGTCGGCGCCCGTGGTGGGGGTGCTGACGAAGACCTTCCAGTGCGGGTTGTCCTCCGACTCGGCCTCGGCGCTGTTCACCAGGTTCTCGCGGACCAGGACCTTGCCGTCCCGGGCGTCGATGAACGTGGTGTAGCCGAGCTCGCCGCTCCTGGAGAGAAGGACGACCTCGAACGCGGTACGCGCGGGCGCGCCGGGCATCGGCATGGCGACCGTACGGACCCGGTGGGTCGCCAGGTCGGCCCGGGTCAGCTTGGCGTCGCGCAGGGCGGCGGTCACCGCCTGGGCCTGGGTGAGGGTGGCCGGCTCGGGTGCGGCCACCTCCGGGCTGAGCGTGGAACTGACCGAGAGGACGTCGCCGGCCTTGACCGCGACGGCGACCAGGCCGTCGTGGGCGGCGGGCAGCTTGCCGAACCTCTGGCGCAGCAGCACGACCGAGCCCTGGCCGACCGGCGTGCTGGAGACCGTCTGGAGGTTGTCGACCGAGGCCGCGTCCAGGGCGAACAGGCCGCGGCTCTGCTTGAGGTACTGCTTGGCCGCGGCCACCGGGTCCTTCGACAGGCCGGTCGCCAGCTTGCCGGTCAGGCGGGCCGGCGTGCCGAACTTGTTGAAGCGGGCGCCCGCGACCCGGGCTCCGGCGCGGGGAGCGACCGCGCCGCCGCGGTTGTCGACAAAATCGTGCTCGTGGCCGACCGGCTCGCCGGTCAGCGGTGTTCCCGTGGGTGCGGCCGGCGCCGGCGCCGCGCCGGCCGGCGTCGGCCCGGCGGCGATCAGGGTGGTTGTCGCGAGTAGCCCCGCGACCAGGGCAAAACGTGTGCGTCTGTGCACGCGCACCTCCTGAGCTGTGGTCCTGGAGGATCTCTTCAGGACAGTCGGAGACTACTCAATGATTTGCATGTATTGATGTGTTCGGACGATTTGTTGACCGGGGTTCGGTCACGACGTCGCTGATCGGGACGGCCGGGCCGGCCGGTGCCCGGCGCCCGGCCGGCGGTCAAGGCGTCGTTATTGACGGACTTTCCGGCACGCCTCGCGCACAATGACCGGATGACCCGCGAGACCGGGCGCACCCTCATCGCGTCCAACAAGAAGGCCCGGCACGACTACGCCATCCTCAAGACGTACGAGGCCGGGCTGGTGCTCGCCGGGACCGAGGTGAAATCGCTACGCGCGGGCTACTGCTCGTTGCGCGACGCGTTCGCGGGCGAGCACGAGGGCGAACTCATCCTGTACGGGTTGCACATCGCCGAGTACGGCTTCGGCAGCTGGACCAACCACGCGCCGCGGCGCAACCGCAAGCTGCTGCTGCACCGGGTGGAGATCGACCGGATCCGTGCTCGCCTGCACGACGAGCACGGGCTCACGGTCGTACCGTTGTCGCTCTACTTCAACGACGGCTGGGCCAAGGTCGAACTGGCCCTGGCCCGGGGCCTCCGGTCGTACGACAAGCGGCAGGCCCTGGCCGAGCGGGACGCGAAACGCGAGATCGCCCGGCACATGGGCCGCCGCCTGAAGGGCCGGACCCGCTAGGGCTTGGGGTTGACGATGCCGTTCTCCTCGCAGAGCTCGGCGAACTTGCCCTTGCAGACATCGGCGTACGTGGCGTAGCCGGCCTCGATGACCGTGTTGATCTTATCCTTGGTGATCGCCTTGGGCTGAAGGCTGACGAATGGCACGTACGCGCCGGACTCGACGTCCTTCTGCTGTTCGACCGTGGTCGGCTGCTCGCCGTTGTAGAGCTTGATGGCCAGCTCGGCGGCCTTGTTCGCCTGGTCCTTGGTGTTCTTGAAGACGGTCATGCACTGGTCGCCGAGCAGAATGTTCTGCAGACCCTGCACGGTGGCGTCCTGGCCGGTGACCGGCACCTTGCCGTTCAGCTTCTTCTTGCGGAGCACCTCGATGACCGCGTTGCCGAGACCGTCGTTGGCGGCGACCACACCCTGGATGCGCGGCTGCTGGGCGAACATCTGGGTGAAGATCTGGCCCGCCTGGTCGTTCTTCCAGTCGGGCACCGACTGGTCCGGGCCCTTGGTGTAGCTCGCCGCGTCGTACAGCGGCTGCAGCACCTCGTCGTACCCGGCCTTGAACTCGGTGGCGTTGTTGTCGGTGGGCGAACCGTTCAGCTCGGCGATCACCGGGTTGGTGTAGTTCTGGGCGGCGATGCACTTCGTGAGCTCGGTCGCCTGAAGGACGCCGACGGCCTTGTTGTCGAAGGACACGTAGTAGTCAGCGCCGCCGTTGAGCGTCAGACGGTCGTAGTCGATGGTCTTGATGCCGGCGGCCTTCGCCTTGTCCAGAAGGATCTTGGCCGAAGGGGAGTCGAGGTTCGTCAGCATCAACACCTTGACGCCGCCGGCGATCATGCTCTCGCCGATCTGGACGAACCGGGTCTTGTCGCCGTCGGCGTTCTGGATGTCAGCCGGCACGCCGGCCGCCTTGAACGCTTCCGCGAGATACTTCGGGTCGTCCGACACCCAGCGCTGCGACGACGTCTTGTCCGGCATGATGATGCCGACGCCGCCCTTACCGGTCGCATTCGTCTTGGTGCCACCACTACCGTTGGCCGCGCCGCCGTCCCCGTCATCACCGGTACAGGCGGAGAGTCCACCCGTGGCCAGCATTCCGAACACGGCGAGCGACGCCATTGCCTTACGCATGTACGGGGGTCCTCTCGGGGGTCCTCAAGGGGGAATCGAGGCGTGCCGCGAGGGATGGCGGGCCCTCGGCGCTGGTCCAAGATACGTCGTGCCGGGCCGATCGGTGCACTCCGAGCCCCCCTCACATCCATTTCATGACCGAAAAGCCGATCCGTCCTCACGTTCCGTAAAAGCATCCCCCACCCTGCGCAAGCGGAGATCATCCGATGAACCTCAACTCCTACGCTCTGTTACTGGCTGGAAGTCTTTGGTCACCGAGCGTCCGGGCCTAGGATCGTCGGATGGCGTTCGAACAACACGGGCACACGCACCGGTTGGACTGGACCGACCCGACCCTGCGCGAATGGGACTGCGCCGTGGTGTGGTCCGACCCGGCGAACCCCGAGGCCGGCATCGTCCTGGACCGCTCGGCCTTCTACCCCGGCGGCGGCGGGCAGCCACCCGACCACGGTGTCCTGCTCTGGGAGGGCGTGCAGACCCGCGTCATCGACACCCGCAAGGGCGACGACCTCTACCTGATCCCCGCCCCCGGCGACCCCATCCCCAAGGCTGGAACCGCGGTTCGCGGCGCCCTGGACGACGACCGCCGCTCCACCCTGATGCGCACCCACTCCGGCCTGCACATCCTCTGCGGCACGGTGTTCCGCGACTTCGGCGCCCTGGTCACCGGCGGCAACATGCAACCGGGCGAGGCCCGCATGGACTTCAACCTGCCCGAGGTCCCGCCCGGCTTCAAACAGGCCCTCGAGGACGCCGTCAACACCGAGATAGCCGCTGACCGCCGGATCGTCGCCAGGATCCTCCCCCGCGACGAGGCGCTGGCCATCCCCGACCTGGTCCGCACCCAGGACGCCCTGCCCCCGCTGGAGATGCCCGAGATCCGCGTGGTCGACATCGTCGGCCTCGACATCCAGGCCGACGGCGGCACCCATGTGGCCTCAACCGCCCAGGTCGGTCACATCACCGTCCAGAAGGTCGAGAGCAAGGGCCGCCAGAACCGCCGCGTCCGCATCAAGCTCTCCACCTGACCCCACCTGACCCCACCCGCCGCGCCCCGCGGTGCCGTCCCCTTCAGGCCGGGATGCCGGGGTCGGCCGATCGCAGGCGCCGCTGGCGCTTGACCCTGTACATCTCGGTGTCCGCCGCCTCCACCAGCGCCCCGAAGTCGTCGCCGGCCGTGCCGTGCGCCGCCCCGACGCTGGCCCCCACGAAGTGGACGCCGGTGGCCGTCTCGATCGGCTTGCCGACCACCTCGCGAAGCCGGTCGGCCGTCTCCCGGAGCGGCCCCTCGAGGTTCTCGCCCGACAGCACCACCAGGAACTCGTCGCCACCCATCCGCGCCAGCAGGTCCCCCTCGCGGATGTGCCGCCGCATCCGCCGGGCCACCACCCGCAGCACCTCGTCCCCCGCCTCATGCCCGGCCGCGTCGTTGACCCGCTTGAACCCGTTCAGGTCGATCACCAGCACCCCGACCTCACGTCCCGGCTCGCGCAGGAGCGCGTTCACCCGCTCGCGCAGAAATGCCCGGTTCGCCAGCCCGGTCAGCGAGTCATGGGTGGCCGCGTGCTGCAGTTCCTCCTGGCTGTGCTCGAGCGCCGAGTGCATCCGGGCGTGCAGGATCGCGATCGCCGCGTGCTCCGCGAACAGCGAGAGGATCTCCCGCTGCTCCGGTCCCGGCCGCATGCCGCTGACCGGCAGGTCCACGCTGAGCACCCCGACCCAGGAGCCCCCCGGCGCCATGAGCGGCGCGAACAGGCAGTCCAGCGGATGCCAGGCGTCCGGGTCGTCCGGCTCCGGGATGTCCGGAACCCACGTGTAGAGGCTTTCCGGAACGCCTTTGCGATGGTCGACGAAGTACAGGTTGTCCCACCGGTCGGCCCGCCGGAACAGCTCGTGCCAGTTGTCCGCGCTCCCCTTGGTGCCGACCATCTCGCGGCGCAGTTTGTCGCTGCCGGCCGCCGAGACGACGGTGAAGTCGCCGTTGGGCTCGGCCAGGTTGACCACGGCGAGCCCGAAGCCGGCCGCCTCGACGACGCCTTCCGCGACCGCGTCCAGGGTCTGGGTGAGGTCGAGACTCCCGTGCACCCGTTTGCTGACCGAGATGAGCGTACGTAGCGCCTGGACGTGCGTGTCAGCGTCGGACATCGCTCTCCTTCGACCCGGGCGGGATCGGCCACGAGCAATGTATCCGGGAACCCGTCCCCACGAGGCCGCGGACACACGCGCGGCCGGACATTGAGATCAATTGCCATCGCCACTCCCGCTCAACTGCCCGCGCGTCCAGTCCGCGATCGACGGCCGCGCGATCGACCGCAGGTTCGACACCCCGTGGTTCCCGTCCGGGTGGCAGACGAACGTGCCCTTCGGCGTCTCGTGAGCCTGCCGCTGCGTCTGCCGCCAGGGCATGAGCCGGTCCCATCGGAGGAGTCGGCGGCATCCCAGTCGGCGTCGGCGGCGGCCAGCTCGGTCCAGGGCGCGTCCGGGTGGAGTGTGCGGTGTAGGGGCATCGGGTCCTCCTTCGCTCTCGCCGACAAGGCTGCCATAGGATTGGATCCAATTTCAAGCTTTTCGCCGTCGATGTTCGCGCGCTAGGCTCCGATTGGATCCAAAAGTGGATCGGTTGCGACGACACAACCCCGGACGGCAGACAGGAGGACGACCGTGGAACTGCCCGGACTGCGGTGGCTCGACCAAACCGGTTCCACCGTGCCCGGCCTCGACGACGCCCAGGCCTTCCTGGTCGACGTCCTCGGCCGCGAATACCTTTACGTGCCGGGCCTTCACGAGAGCCAACGCCGGGTCTCCTCCCTGGCGCCATCGGGCTCCGACCCGCACGGCCGGCCCTGTTTGAACGCCGAGTCCGCCGCGGAGGCGACGGCATGACGGTCGCCACGCAACGGATCGCCACTCACCTGCGCGACGCCATCCTGGGCGGCGCCCTCGGCCCCGGCGACCGGGTGCGGCAGGAAGACGTGGCACAGCAACTGGGTGCGAGCCGGCTTCCGGTCCGCGAGGCGCTGCAGATGCTCGCAGGCGAGGGACTCATCGAGAACGAGCCGAACAAGGGCGCCCGCGTGCCGCGGCTCAGCATGCACGAGGTCGACGTCATCTACCGGATGCGCGAACAACTCGAACCGCTCGCCCTGGCCGAGAGCCTGCCTGAACTGGACGACTCCGACCTGTACCGGCTGACCGAGCTGCAGGACGAGATCGAGCGGGGCACCGACGTGCACGGCTTCCTCGAGCTCGACCGCGAGTTCCACCTGCTGACCTATGCCGGCTGCAAGATCGAGCACTTGAGTGCCACCGTCCACCGGCTGTGGAACTCGACGCAGTACTACCGCCGGGCGTTCGTGCGGATCAGCGGCCCCAGCCGGATGCGGGTGGTGAACGCCGAGCACCGGCTGATCATCGACGCGATGTTCCGGCGGGACGAGATCGACGCCGGCCGGTTCGTGTCCGGCCACATCCGGCGTACCCGGATCGAGCTGGGCAACCATCCCGAGGTGTTCGGGGAGAAGGCATGACCACGACCATCAGCGTGAACGGGGAGTCGCACGAGGTCACCGCCGACCCGGAAACCCCGCTGCTGTACGTGTTGCGTAACGATCCAGGTGTTCTGCCCTGAGGGGGTTGGGAACACGGTTGGCGGGTGGTCCGCCAATCGACCCGGTCGCCGGGGCCGACACCGGCCGACCGCAGCCCGTGAGCCAGCCGGGTGACCCGCTCATGCAGCTCGGGATAGATGGTGGCCCGGCCGTCGTGGATCAGCGCCGTCCGGCCCGGCGACATCACCGCCCGCCTCGCCGGCCAGGACCCGAGGCCCTGGTTGCGCTCCGGGATGGCCGTCATCAGAAGTAGTGGCGCAGGACGGCCCGGGCCGCGCAGGCCGGCTTCGGCTCGCCGTCGATCTCCACCGTGAGATCGATCAGCATTTGTACGCCGTCCCCGGCCACCTCGGCCGCCTCGGCCACGGTGGCGGCGAGCCGGATCTTCGAACCGACCCGCACCGGGTGCGGGAAACGAACCTTGTCCAGCCCGTAGTTGACGCTCATGGTCGTGCCGCGGATCTCCAGCATGGCGGTGAGCAGCGGGATCACCAGCGACAGGGTGAGGTAACCATGGGCGATGGTCGCACCGAACGGCCCGCCACGGGCCCGCTCGACGTCGACGTGGATCCACTGATGGTCGCCGGTGGCGTCGGCGAACTGGCTCACCCGCTCCTGGGTGATCTCCAGCCAGTCGCTGCGCCCGAGGTCCCGGCCGGTCAGCGCCTTGCTCTCGTCGAGTCCGTTCACGATGGTCATCCGGGGGTCTCCTTGTCGAGTCCGAGGAGGCGGGCGGCGTTCCCCTTGAGGATCTTGGGCCGGACGGCCGGCTTGATCTCGAGCTTCGCGAAGTCGGCGAGCCAGCGGTCGGGGGTCAGCACCGGGTAGTCCGAGCCGAAGAGCACCTTGTCCTGCAGCAGCGAGTTGGCGTAGCGGACCAGCTGCGGCGGGAAGTACTTGGGCGACCAGCCGGACAGGTCGATGTAGACGTACGGCTTGTGGGTGGCGACCGCCAGCGCCTCGTCCTGCCACGGGAACGACGGATGGGCGAGGATGATGCGCAGCTCGGGGAAGTCGACCGCGACGTCGTCGACCACCATCGGGTTGGCGTACCGCAGCCGGATGCCGCCCCCGCCCGGCAACCCGGCGCCGATGCCGGTCTGTCCGGTGTGGAACAGGGCCGGCACGCCGAGTTCCTCGATCACCTCGTACAACGGGTACGCCATCGGGTCGTCCGGGCTGAAGCCCTGCAGGCTGGGATGGAACTTGAAGCCGCGGACACCGTACTCGGTGACCAGGCGCCGCGCCTCGCGCCGGCCGGCCCGGCCCTTGTGCGGATCGACGCTGGCGAACGGGATCAGCACGTCCGGGTGCGCCGCGCAGCTCTCGGCGACCTCTTCGTTGGCGATCCGCGGGTGGCCGGTGGCGTGCTCGGCGTCGACCGTGAAGATCACCGCGGCCATCCGGCGCTCCCGGTAGTAGGCCGCGGTCTCGTCGATCGTCGGCTGCCGATGGCCGTGGGCCTTGAAGTAGTCCTCGGACGCACCGAGCAGCTCGGGGCTGAGGGAACCGTGGCCGTCCCGGCTGATCTCGGCGTGCGTGTGGACATCGATCGCAACGAGGCCGGCGACGTCCATCACGCGTCCGGGGCCTTCGGCGCGGGGATGCCGTAGGTCTCGAGCTGCTCGAAGACCGGGGCCGAGGCGATCGCCTCGGCGCTCCACCCGCCGTCGGCGAACGCGACCGCCTTCTCCGACGGGTGGGCCCAGAGCGCGAGCCGATCACCGCCGACCCCGATCGCCTGGCCGGTGATGTCCTTGGCCGCGTCCGAGGCGAGGAACGTGATCAGGCCGGTGACGTCGTCGACGGTGCCGAGCCCCTCGTCGCGCCGCAGCCAGGCGGGCAACGGCGCACCGGTGCGTTCGGCCTCGTCGATGACCGGGGCGAAGGCGGGGATGGTGCGGGTCATCTCGGTGGCCGCGACCGGGACCACGGCGTTGACCGTGATGCCGTTGCGGGCCAGCTCGAGCGCCCAGGTGCGGGCCATGGCGGCGATGCCGGCCTTGGCGGCGGCGTAGTTGGTCTGGCCGAAGTTGCCGCGCTGGCCCGCCGGCGAGGAGATCAGGATGATCCGGCCGCCGTCGCCCTGCTCACGCAGGCGCACCGCGGCGGCCCGGGCGCAGGTGAACGTGCCGCGCAGGTGCACGTTGATCACCGCGTCGAAGTCTTCGTCGGTCATCTTCCAGAGCACCCGGTCGCGCAGGATGCCGGCGTTCGTGATCAGCACGTCGAGCCGGCCGAACTCCCGGACCGCGGTCTCGACGAGGGCCTGCGCCGTGGCGGTGTCGCCGACCGGCGCGGTCACCCCGGTCGCGCGACCGCCGCCGTCCGTGATCGCGGCGACCGCGGCGTCCACCGCCGTGGCGTCGACGTCGTTGACCACGACGGCCGCGCCCGCGGCGGCCAGGGCCTTCGCGTACGCCAGTCCGAGTCCGCGACCGCTGCCGGTCACGATCGCCACCTTGCCACCGAGATCCATGAGCAACCACCCTGGGAGAAAGGACAGGAAACCTGTTCTTCACAGCTTCGTATCGAACAGGCTTCCTGTCAATGCTCTACCATCCAGCCCATGACGGCTGTTCCCCGCACGACCGCTTCATCGCTGCTCTACCTGGTGAAACAGCTGGAGTTGCTGGTCCGGGCGCGGCTGAGCGACCTGGTCCGGCCGGCTGGGATCACCGCCCTGCAGTACACCGCCCTGACCGTGCTGCACCGGCACGACGGCCTGACCACCGCCAAGCTGGCCCGCGACTCGTTCGTCACCGCCCAGGCCATGGCCGACATGGTCTCCACGCTCGAGGAACGCCGTCTGATCCGGCGTGAACGCAACCCCGCCAACCGCCGCGAGATGCTCATCTACCTCACCGGCACGGGCACCGAACTGCTGGCCGGGCTGGCCGAACCGGTCCGCCGGCTGGAGGAGACGATGACCAGCGACCTCGACCCGGTCGAACTCCGCCGCAATCTCACCTCGGCCTGGCAGGCCCTCGCCTGACGGGGCGTTGCTAACGAACGTGCGACCAGGGATCAAAAGTTGATCTAGATATGGCCGCGGCGTCGACTACAGGTTCTCGACGTAGCCGGCGGCGATGTCCTCGGGCGGGTTGGTGTACCGGCTGATGTAGCGCTGTGACTGGTGACCGAGGCGACGTTCGAGCTCGTAGGCGTCGCTGCCGGTGGCCTCGGCGAGCGCGAAGGCAAACGAGTGACGCAGATCGTGCGGCCGTAGCGGACTGACGTGTCGGGCCGGATCGGTGTGCTCGGCATCGTGCCAGCGGCCGATTTGCTCGCAGATCAGGTTGATCGAGCGCGGGGAGAGCCGGCCGTCGGGGCGGCGGGAGCCGATCGAGACGGCAGACAGGAACAGCGCGGTCGACGTCGCGCCGGCGTCGGCGGAGCGTTCCTGTTCCAGGTAGTCGGCCAGGGCGGCGCGGCCGTCGGCGCCGAGGAACACGGTGCGGGAGGTGCCGCCCTTGCCCCGGACGCCGCTGATCTTCGCCTTCTTCGCCGCGCGCAGCGCCCCCGCAGTGTTGGGGGTGACCTGGTCCAGGTTGAGATTGACCAGTTCCTCGCGGCGTAGCCCAGTGCCGAGCAGGGTGTGCACGATCGCGCGGTCACGTAGCGGCCGGGCGTGGCCGTGCAGCTCACCGGTACCGGAACGGCGGCGGCCCTTGTGCTGATGGAAGCGCGGGAGCCGGTCGAGCACGTTCTTCAGGGTGCGGACCTGTCCAGGCGCCAGGGCGCGGGGTTCGAGCGGGGGCAGCGGTAGGTCGCTGACCTTGGCGCATGGGTTGCCGTGCGGCAGGGCGGCCGGGTCGTGGGTGCATACCCAGGTGGTGAACCCGGACAGTGAGGCGAGGTGGGTGTTGACCGTCGCCGGGGCCAGGCCGAGCCCGCCGGCGTCCCGGGCGGTGGTGAGGTGGGTGCGCCAGGCAACGACTTCGCGTTGGACGACGGCGGAGAGCCGGTCGTGGCCGTGGGCGGCGTGGAAGTGGTCGCGGAACCGGGCCAGGTGCAGGGCGATCTTGTCGGCGACTTCGGCGGAGCGGACGCCGCGGACGGCGGCGTCGAGGTAGCGGCTGGCCCACGCCTCGATCGCGTCCGGGGCGGCGAGACCGCCGATCGGCAGCGGGACAACCTTTCGTGAAGGCAATCTGCGCCGATCCGGCCGGGAGCTGATGTCGATCACCTGCGCGGTCATGCCGCCAGCGTAGCGATTGCCTTCACAGAAGGGACCTTTCCTGAAGGGAACTCGATATCCCGGCTGTGCCGTTGGAGCTGGTGGCGAGGGTGCTGAGGCGCACCCGGGTCTGGTCGGCCTCGGGCAGGCCGAGATCGGTCCAGAGGACCAGGGCGTGCTGGTAGTGCTCGCGTGCGAGGTCGAGGTTGCCGAGAGCGTGGTGGGCGTGGCCGAGGCCGGTGAGAGCGCGAGCTTGCTGGTCGCGGCTGGCGATGGTGTGGGCGTCGGTGTGGTGGGTAAGGGCGTCGGCGGTGCGGCCGACAGGGTGCGGCCGACAGGGTGCGGCCGACAGCGTGGGCGGCCTCGCCGAGGCCATTGAGTGCCCACGGTTCGCACCCTCGGAAGCCGGTCTCACGGAAGCCAGTCAGGGCCCGTTGGTGGTATTCGGCGGCCTGGGCGGGGCCTGCCGAGGCGGGTATACAGGACGCCGATAATGTCCAGCGCGGCCCGATTCTCCGGTGCGGTTACCCAACTGCCGGTACAGGGTCAAAGCCTGCTGTAGGTGGTCGCCGGCCGGCCCGTATCGGCCCGACCGGTCCTCGACCTCACTGAGGTTGAGCAGTACGTAAGCTGTGCCGTCCTGATCGCCGGTCTGCCGGTGCAGGAGTAGGGCCTGCTCGAAGTAGTCAATGGCTTTCCGATGACGGCCCAGCAGCGCCTCGACGCTACCGAGACCGGTCAGCCCGCGGGCTTCGCCGTCGCGATCGCCGGCCTGTTGGTACAGCGGCACGGCCTGCGTGAAGTAGTCGGTAGCCGCTTGGAAACGGCACTCACCGTACGCAGTGATGCCGAGATCGTTCAGCGTGCGAGCCTGGCCGTGCGGGTCACCGGCCTGCCGGAACAGAGCCAGAGCCTGCTGGAGATGCGCAGTAGCCAGCTCGTACCGGCCCAGCCGCCAGAGAGCGACGCCGAGATCGTTCAAGGCATGGGCGTGTCCGGTCGCGTCGCCGGTGTGGAGCACGGCGTGGTGTGCGTGACCGTGCACGGTAACGGCGTCGGTGTAGTGGCCGCCGGAGAGGTAGCGGTACAAGGTGCGGGAAAGCCGGATGGTGTGGGTGGGCCATCCGTTGGTAGCGGTGTGCGCGGCGACGGCCACCAGGGTGGGTCGTTCGGTGTCCAGCCAGGCGAGGGCGGTGTCCGAGTCGCTCAGGTTTGGGGTGCGAGCGCCGGTCACGGGGATCCGGGGGCGAAAGCTGGACTCGCCGGGGTACAGCGTGTTCATAGCGGCAGCGGCGGTGACCAGGTAGCAGTCGAACAGGCGGGTCAGAGCGGCGCGGCGTTCGGATGGTGGGTCTTCGTCGTGGGCTCGGGTGGTGGCGTAGGCGCGGACCAGGTCGTGGAAGGTGTACCGGCCCGGTGTGCCCTGCTGCAGCAGATGATCGTGGTGCAAGCCGTCCAGCCCGGCCTGGGCGGTGTCCAGGTTGGTGTCGGCCAGTGCTGTGGCGGCGTACGCGTCGAGGTCTTGTCCGGGGTGCAGGGCGAGCAGGCGCAGCAGTCGTCGTTGCTCGGCGGGTACGTGTTGGTAGGACAGGTGGAGGGCGTGTTCGACGCCGGTGTCCAGGCGCCGCTGGTGGTGGCGTTCGTCGAGCCGGTCGGCGTGGTCGGTTAGCGTCCAGCCCGGTGTGTTACGGATGTGCCCGGTGATCAGGCCAAGGGCCAGCGGCAGGTAGCCGCAGCGTGCGGCGATCCGGGCCGCGGCGTGCGGGTCAGGGCCGACCGGAACCCCTGGCACGGCCTTGATCAGGAAGACCACTGCCTCGCCGGGGGTGAATACATCCATGGTGAGGTGGGTGGCGGGGCGCAGGTCGGTCAGGCTGCGCCGGCTGGTGACCATGGTCAGGCAGCCAGGTGTGGACGGTAGCAGCGGGCGGACCTGCCCGGCGGTGGCGGCGTTGTCCAACACCACCAGGGTCCGGGTTCCGGCGAGCCGGTCGCGGTAGGCGGCGGCCCGGGCAGCGAGGTCGTGCGGTATCTGCTGGCCGGGCACCCCGAGCAGACGCAGAAACCCGTCAAGGACGGCGGCCGGGTCGGCTGGCGGCTGCGCAGCGTCGGGATCGAAGCCGCGCAGGTTGACGAACAACACCCGCTCGAACGGCTGCTGCCGGTGGAGCAGGTGTCCGGCGTGGACGGCGAGTTGGGTCTTGCCGACCCCGGCCATCCCCTCGATCGCGGAGATCACCACCGCTTCCCCGGCCTGTGCCGCGTGGCGGAGCCGGTCGAGTTCGCCGGTGCGGCCGGTGAACCCGGCCAAATCCTGCGGCAGCCGGTCCTGCACCCGGACCTGGGACATCGCTTCGATCTCTCCGCCCACGACACGCAGCGCCTGGCGCCACTGGCTCACGTACCCGGTGTCCGGGTGCAGCGCCTGGACCACCGCGAGCACCAGGTCGGTGTCCAGGCGTCGCCGACCGGGCCGGAAGCAATATGCGACGGTGGACTTGCGCGTCAGTTCACCGGCGGGCCGTCCGGCTGCGGTCCAGGCCGTGTTGACCCGGTCCTTGATCGTCTCGTAGGAGGGGTCACCGGCCCAGACCTTCAGCCGGCGCAGCCGCTCGACAAGAGCGGTGAGGCTGCCGGCCTGCGCCGGATCGGGCAGCGTGACGAAGGCGTCTTCCGGCGCGGTCACCGGCTCCCCTGACAGCGGCATCCCTCACCACCCATCAGCCGTATTCGATATCTCAGGTTCGAGGCTAGCGAGCTATTTGCAACCGGCGGTATCAGTCACGTGACAGTCCGCGCGCTGCCCCAAGCGCACCTTCCGGGCCAACGCGGAACCCACGTCCAAATTCGTCCCGAATCCACCATCGCCGCGGGTCCCCACTCAACGCTGGTTCCAGCACAACATCCATGTCGGTCATTGAAAGACGGAGGGATCGGTCGAGCCGGTCAACGCACAAACCGTCGATCACACGAGAACGGAGTAGGGGACATGCGAATTCCGAGGATCGGTGCCGCGCTGGCGGTGGGCCTGGTCACGGCCGGTGTTGTCAGCCTCGCGCCGGCGCCCGCCCAGGCCAGCTTCAACGACTGCCCCGACGAAAGTGGTCTGCTGTGCTTCTGGCCGGCCGCCAACTATCAGGGACGGCCGGGAACGGTGGAGGACGCCAACGCCAACTGGGCGAATTTCACTGATTCCGCCAACCGCTGTGGCGCCTCGGTGGGCTGGAACGACTGCATCTCGTCGATCCGCAACGAGGGCATCGACTGCGAGGCCGTGATCTGGGAGCACCCCAGCATGGGCGGGTCCAATTTCGTCATCAACCGTGAGACCTTCGTCGACAACCTGGCCGACCGCGGGAAGCCCAGCGGCGGCAACTGGAACGATGTGGTCAGTTCCAACTCCTGGTTCTGCTAGACCGATGCATCCTCGACGCCCGACACGACGAACGTGGACAGTCCTCGCGGCGGTCGCGGGTGCGGTGTTGGTGGTCACCGGCTGCTCGTCAGCGCAGCCGGTGACCCCGGCCCAACCCCCGGTTGTATCCGGCACGGCGGCCGCGGCGACGGCCGACACCGTGCTCTCCGAAGCCGCCCACGCGCTGGCCATTCCGAGCAGCCGCTATCTCACCGGACGGCGCCTGCTGTTCGAGGCGGAACTCGAGTTCACGCGCCGATGCATGCTCGGCCAGGGGCTCACCTACCCCGCCGCCAGACCAGATCAGACCGGCGGTGATAGCGAGTGGGCACCGAATCTTCAGGTCCGCCGCAGCCGCGGCTACGGACTGGACCCCGCCTCTCAGCCGTCCCCTGACTCGTGGTTACGCGCGCTTTCCGCGGCCGAGCGGGCGAAGCATGTGCGCGCGCTCAAGGGGGATCCAAGTCGCCGCGCGACGTACGAAATGCGGGACGGTACGAGATTCAACTTCGCTGCGACAGGTTGCATCGCACAGAGCCGCATTGAGCTCTACGGGAATGTTGTCGACGCCGCCCGGGTATCGTACGTGCCGCAGGGTGCCCACCAGGCCGTTCTCGGCCGTATCAGCGCCGATCGGAGGGTGCGGGACGCTGTCGCACGGTGGTCGGCATGTATGCGCGATCGGGGATTCGCCGTCGCCTCTGCGCAGGAGGCCCGGAATCTCGCAGCCCAGGCGTACGACGCGGCGCGCCGGGCCGGGCGAGACCTCTCCTCGGCGCGCACGACGGAGATCCGGATCGCGACCGCCGACGCCGATTGCGCGATGACGGCCGATCTTTCGCGGGTCGCCGAGCAAGTCGGCCGGCGCTACGCGAACGAGCTGCCTGCAGACCAACGGCGCGAACTCAACATCGTGGCCGTCCTGTGGAACTCGGCACTCCGGCGCGCCACCGGATAGGCGCAACGGCCGGGCGGTCGGTGCGCCTTTCCACGGCCGGGTACGCCCCGGATCTCCACCACCGACCAGGATCCGATCCGCAGCTGCAGCTTCGACGCCCCCACTGAGGTGACGAGACCGTGAGACCCTCCGTCACCCGGTCACAGCGGTTCGAGATCATCCTCGTCGTCCGGGTCGTCGCCGGCGAGATGCTGTAGGGCTTCGCGGAGCCAGCCGAGTTCGTCGGGGTGGGCCACGACGGTCCTCCAGCGGCGGATGGCCGTGCCGTCGTCGAGGTCGTCGTCGCCTTCGTAGTCGCCGGGCAGCCGGACCGCGATCCAAGCGTCCTCGTCGAGCAGCTCAGCGGCCGCGCGGATGCGGGCCACGGTCGGGTCCTGGGTGAGGCTGTGGTCGTCGCCGAGGTCGTCCAGGTCAATGCCGTGCTCGGTGTCCTGGTCGTGCTCGGTGAGTAGACCGGCGGTGCACACCACGGCCAGCTGCTGCCGTTGCAGCGCGGGTGGGCGCAGGCCCTCGGCGGCGCCGCGGTGCTGCTCGTAGGCGGCCTGCGGGTGCAGACCCAGGTGCTCGCCGAGCTGCCACCAGTCCGCCCCCGCGGCCAGAGCGTCGCGGACCACGGCGGTCTGCACGTGCTCGCCGTACTGGGCCAGCTGCTGCGCGGCGGTCGCGGCCTGGGCGAAGTCGCCGGCGGCCACTGCCGCGGCGGCCCGCTCGAGCGCAGCACCGAGCACGGCGCCAGCCCGCTGGTGGAAGTCTTCGGTGTGGGTCACGGGCAGGGCCTTCGGCATGGTCGGAACTCTTCCTCGTGGTCAGCGGACGGGATCGTCTCCGGCCGGCGCGGCCGGGAGGGTGTCGGCGGTTAGGGTGATGCGCCGGCCGAGGTCGAGTTTGACCTCGCCGTACGGGGCGATGTTCGACCAGAACAGCGGGTTGAGGCCGCGCTCGTCCTCCGCCGTCAGCGCCACGGCGCCGTCGGCGAGCACGTCCTGGATCATCAGGGTGTTCAGGTAGCCGATCGAGGCTTGCAGCACCCGCAGGCACAACACGGACAGTTCCTGCTGGTCACGGCGGTTGCCGGGGATGTCACCGCCCTTACCGAAGAAGATCACACTGTTGCCGTAGTTCCACGACTCGACCACGTTCAGCCCCGAGTTGATCTCCCTTTGCAGATCCCGGTCGCGGAGGTAGCGGCAGGCAAAGATCGTGCGCTGCGCGCGGCCGAGTTCCTGCATCGCCTGGTAGGTGGGGTGCAGCACGTTCGTGCGGTGGAAGCGGCGCAGGATCGCCGCGGTCGAGGCGGTCTTGTTCTTGATCGAGATCGCGTACTTGATCATGTGGTCGTATTCGTCGGCGATCAGGCCCCAGTCGATCGCCCGGTTCACCATCGCCGGCGCCAGCTCCGGGTACACATCCCGCCAACCGGGCGACGCCGGGTACAACCGCAGGTGGTTGATCCGCTTGATCCGCGGCAGCAGGTCGAAGCCCAGCAACCTGGTCAGGCCGAACCCGATCACCGACTGGCCGTGCGTGTCGACGTAGTTCGACCGCACGTCCATCTCGGTGCCGTGGTGCATCGCCCCGTCGACCATCGCGGCGACCTCGGACGCGGTGCAGGTCAGCAGCTGCGAGTGCACGACCATGCTCTTACGCTCGACGTGCCAGTAGATGAGCACGCCGCGTGTCTTGTATCGGGAATGCCACTCGGTGAACAGGTTCTGGTCCCACGCGCCGAAGTGCGTCGAGTCCGACGCGACCGCGCTGGATCCGCCGCCCCACAGCGCCCGTTGCCGCACGGCGAAGGTGGCGTTGGCGATGTCGATGGCCAGGGCGCGCACCAACTCGGGGGTGAGGTAGCGGCGTACCAGGTAGTACAGCTCGTGCTCACGGTGGCTGCCGGCGGCGGCCACCGACCGGATACCGGTGTTGGTGCCGTAGCCATGCACGCATAGCTGCAGCTTCTGCAGGAACGCGTCGGCGACGTCGTCGCGGCCGGTCATGCCCGCGATCGTGGCCCGGCAGTTCGATCGCAGCACCGCCTCCTTCAGCGCGTCGACCAACGGGACCATGCCCCAGCGCCGTACCACCGTGCGCTTGAGCAGCCCGAGGTTGCGCGGCTCGGCGACCGCATCCAGCGGGCTCAGCCGGATCGACCCGTCCCGGCCACGCGGCGCGATCGTCAGGAAGTCCAGATCGGGCAGTGCGGTGTGCAGCGCGGCCAGCTCGCTCTCGTGCTCGGCGCGTACCGCGTCGATGAACTCGCTCGGATCCAGCGGTTTGGCCAGGGCGGCGTAGTGCTCGCCGCGCCGCTCGACGAAGTCCGGTTGCAGGTCCTCGTCCGGGTTGCGGAACTCAGCTGCACCGACGACCCAGATGCCCTTGCAGCGCAGTTGGTCGCACAGCGCCTCCAGGGTGCGCAACTCGTAGATCGCCCGCACGACCCGCTTGGAGCCGCCCTTCGCGGTGCGGTACACCAGAGTCTCCCAGTCGCCGGCCAGGCCCTTGTGCTTCGGCACCACCTCGCCCTCGGGGTAGTAAGTGAACTGGGCGTCGTCGGCGAAGCGGCGCACCAGCTTGACCGCGTCCAGCACCGGCTGGTGGGAGTTCTCGCACCGGAACTCGAGCACCTCCAGAAGCCGGATCAGGCCTTGGCGGTAGTGCCGGGTGTAGGACTCCCGGTAGCTGGCCTGCACCTTCGTCTGGATCACCGTGCGGCCGGCCTTGAACTCCGCCGCCAGGTTCCGCAGGTTCTCCGAGCCGACCAGCGGAAACACCACCTGCCGCACCGTCTCGTCCGGGCGGCGCAGCGCGGCGTCGGCCACCTTCAACAGCAGGCTCTCCTTGTGGCCCACCCGGGTGAACTCGGCGGCCATCTGCCGGACGACCTTCTTCTCCGCCCGCAGCCCGATCCGGTGCACCGTGGAGATCAGCAATTGCACCAGCGCATCGGTGATCCGCTGCTGGCGGGCCAGCAGCAACGCAACCAGCATCGCCGCCTGCACCGGCTCCGCGCGCCGGCGCACATGACTCGGCGACTCGATCAACGCCGCGTGCTCCCACTCCGCGACGACTTTGACCGCCACGTCGCGCAACGCGTTCCCCGGCAGGTCGAACGCGCGGATCGCCTCCAACTTGGCGACCTCGTCGAGCATCGTCTTCAAGCTGACGTCTCCGGCCGAGGACTTGATCCAGCGCAGCAGGCTCGGATCAGCCTCCACATCGGCGTCGACGTCCGTCGCGTCCGGATCACCGTCGCTGCTCTGCACCAGCGCCAACAGCCGCAGGATCACGCCAGGGTCGAGCCGGCCTGCTACGCGGGTCGCGACCGACTCGGCGCCCTGCGCCAGCGCGCTGGCCACCAGGCGGTCGATCTGCCCCAGGGTCGGCGGTTCCAACTGCCGCGTACGACACTCGGCCAGGAAGTACTCGCGTACCAACTCCGGGCGGCGTACCCGCTGCGCGTAGTCGCCCGCGAGCCAGTCGGTCAGCTTGTCGAAGTCCGCCACTGTGAACGTGCGGAACCCGAAGAACCGGCGGATCTCGGCCCGGTGCCGCTTGATCGTCGGGCCGTTCCACTCGTAAAGACCCAGATCAGGCGCTGCCACCCTGACCTGCGCCGCGATGAACTCCACGACCTCATCACGCAGCTCCGCCCGCCCCCGCGGGAACCGTCCGTACCGGCCATAGAACTTCAACAGCAACGCGAACGCCAGCTTCGTCGGACCATCATGCTTTCCCGCCAACAGGTCCGACTCCGTAGGCAGCAGCGTCCAATGTTCAACCAGGTCAGGAAAGTTCTCCGGCAGACCAGCCACAGACCGACATCATTCCGTCGAGACCAGACCAAGACCATCACTCAACCATTGATCAACTTTTTGATCCCTGGTCGCACGTTCGTTAGCAACGCCCCCTGACCGGCGCCGGCCGGCTCAGGCCGGGAACGGGCGGTTGAAGGTCTCCGGGCGGTAGGTCAGGTACCGGCCCGGCCGGCCCTCCGGGTCCGGGCCGGTCGCGCGGCCGTTCATCGCCGCCGGGTCCAGTCCGGCCACGTCCCGGTACGCAACCGCCGGGCCATCACCTCGATCGCGGCCACGTACTCGCCCGTGACGCAGGTGCAGTGACCGGCGGTGGCGACGTAGGTCTGCCGCAGCAGCCCCTCGTTGCCCCGTGACCGTACGACCGTCTCGTGGGCCTGCTGCTGGGCGATGGTCGAGATCTGGTCACCGATGCCGTTGAGCACGATCGGGGTGAAGGCGACGCCACCCAAGTCATCACCCTGAGCGTGTACGGGCGTCGAGGACGCGTTGTCTCGGCGAGCACCGCCGGGTCGGGCTGGTCACCGCGATCGTCCGCAACGACGGCACCCCGCCCTACCGGCTGCGCTGGCTGGACGTTGCTAGGAAGGACCTTGTGACCAAGCCGGCCATGCGCGAGGACCTGGCACGGCGCGCGGCGCCCTTCCTGCCGCCGAAGGCCGAGGTCCGGCAGGTGTTCATCTACCAGACCGCGCCGAACTTCGTCGTCTTCGTGCTCGTCTACCTGACCGGACTCGCCATCTTCTGGGCCCGGTACCGCTGCGTCGCGGTCACCCCGGAGACCATCTACGTGCTCGCGAGCAGCCGCTGGTCGGGCGGTGGCCGACCGCAACGGCTGATCGGCGCGGCGCCTCGGCGCACCCGGCTCGGGCCGGTGTCCGGCCGCTGGGGGCGGACGCAGCTCCTCGGCGAGCGCTGCTGGGTCCACCGGCGCTTCCACGATCAGATCGCCGCCGCCGACCGGGAGGCCGGACTCGCCGGGTGAGAGGCCTCGGTGGCGCCGAAGGTCATCACGCCGTGAGCTTCAGGCGATCGGTCGGCTCCGGTCACGGCGACGGCCGCGGATTCCATGTCCGCTCCTCACGGGCGAGCAGCACCGGGCACCCGGCCCGGCGGCGGACCGCATCGACGACCGCAACGACGGGACCACCGGACGGATCGGCCACGAGCGCCTCGGCCGTGCGGCTGACGGCGACCAGCGTCACCGCGGCGATCATCGATGCGGGTCTGCGCCGGAGGCGTCTGGGCGGGCGGACACAGCACGGGGGCACACGTGCCGCCCGCCCAGACAGCCGTCCCGGCGGCGGTCAGCGCGACGCTCTCCATGGCGGTGGAATGCGAACGCGCGACCGGCCCGGCGGGTGCGCGGCAACGATTGGTGGCGGACTACCGAGTCGGGCCGGCCCGAGGTGCCACACTCGCTGGAAGCGCGGGCAGTCGTCGACAGGGTCAGCACGACAGCCGATCCGCCGCGGCGGATCGGACGTGTCGCATCGATGATCCCGCACTCCTCAGGGACCAGTTCGGACCGGAGCTCCGGGTGCCCATGCGCCCGAGCAGGGCACCCGGAGCCGCTTATCGGGCGTTACCGTGCACCGCAACCTCAGCAGTGTCGACGAAGTAACAGCCTGCGTAGTATCCGTCGGCCTCCGGGCAGTTGATGCCGTTCTCGGCGGTCTGCGTCCCGAGCATGGTGTAACGCAGGTAGCGCACCCCGGAGGTGCTTCCGGCAGCGAGCGGGACCTCGTTCATCTTGTTCCGGTTGGCGACCCCGAAGTGGCCCTCGGAGGCGACCGTCCAGGTCTGGCCGTCGGCCGACGTCTCGACCCGGTAGTCACCGGTCGAGGCGCTGAGGTCGTCGCCACAGGTCGCGGTGGGGTCGATCACGATCGACGAGACGGTGACCGGCTTCGGCAGTTCCACCACGAGGAAGCGCGGATCCATGCGGTTGTCGGCGTCGAATCTGGCGTCGGTGCTCCAGCCTGTCCACGGCAGGGTGTCGAGGACGTCGCCCGGACCGCAGCCGAAGTCGCTGTAGTCCTCGCCGTTGAAGCCGGCCACCTTGCTGCCGCCGCCGGTGGCCGCCCAGTCCCGGTCCAGCGCCCAGTCGACGGTGTTGGCGCCCTGGTGTATCCGCACCTCCTTGACACCCACCGAATAGGCGGCGGCCACCGCGTTCACCTGTGGATAGGTGCCGCCGGGGAGCACTCCGGTGATCGTGTAGCGGCCCTGCGGGTCGGTGGTCGCCTGATACGGGTTGGCGAAGCCGGAGGCGTGTCCGGCGAAGGTGACCGTCGCCCCGGCCAGCGGCGCGCCGGTGACGGAGTCGGTGACCGTGCCGCTGACCTTGGTCCGCAACGCGTCCCGCGTCGGCGGCACCGAGAAGTCCTCGACCGGGGTGGTGCTGTAGCCGCCGCCGAAGTCGGAGGCGAACCAGCCCATGCCGCGGCCGGCGAACACCTTCCAGATCTTCTTGGCGTCCCGGCCGTCGCGGGTGACCTTGTCGGCCATCAGGATCGAGTTGCGCATGTCGAGGAACGACGGGTTGGCCGGTGACAGCTCCATGGCCCGGGTGACCAGGGACTCGGCGATCTTCGAGCCGACCGACGTACGCAGGTCCCAGAGCGTCTCGCCCCAGATCTCACCGTCCGCGTGCGCCTCCGGCCCACTGACGATCTTGCCGAAGTCGCCGTACGTGTAACCGCCCGATCCGGCGCCCGGGGTGCCCGGGCAGACGTCCGCGGGGGCGCCGACCGCGCAGTCCAGCGGCTGCGTACGGATAAGGTTCTGATCGTCGCCGACATAGCGGCCGACCAGCACCTCGCCTGGGGCCGGCGTGTCGGTCTGGAAGCCGTCGGCGACCAGCTTGTCGAAGGCGTACCAGTCGCTCCACGCCTCGCCCATGGAGTAGCCCTGGATGCCGTACAGGGTCGAGTTGCCGGACGCGTCGACCACGAGCCGGTTGGACATTCCGTGGGTGTACTCGTGGAAGACGATGTCGGCCTCGTCCCCGGAGTTGGCGGCCAGGAGTGGGTCGGCGAACAGGTACATCTGCATGCGGCCGGGCACGTCGTCCGGGGTGGGCAGCATGTTGGCGTTGTTGAGGTAGGCGGGGTCACCGGTGCCGAACAGGTCGGCGCCGTCGATGGCGTTGACCTCGATCGGGTCGCCGTCGGCGGTCTCGTAGTTGCCGGCCGCCCGGGTGAAGCCGATCGGGGCCTTCTCCAGGTGGTCGTGGAAGCTGCTCACGTAGTAGAACAACTGGGCGGCGTTCTGCTTCGCGTTGTCCTTCCACGAGTACGGGACCTTCGGGTTCCACGAGCACTGCTTGTCGGCGGCGCAGGGCGGGCCGACCTGGCTGGTGAAGTCCTTGAACGGGAACCGCCAGTCGCCGGGCTTGTTCGGGGCGA
>NZ_JBFBAA010000032.1:0-111338 GCF_040682035.1 Actinoplanes sp. NPDC051470 | reverse complement strand
GCACGGTGCCGATCGGCTCGGTGAACAGCCGGACCAGCATCCAGGCCTGGAGCACCCGGCGGCCGTCGGCGGCCACCGGCGCCTGCTCGCTGGTGAACGGCCCGATCGAGGCGCCGCCCGCAGCTCGACGACGATGAAGCCTGAAAGCTCTGACCTGGGCGCGGATCGCGGCACGAGATTGCCCGCTCGGGGGCCAGGACGGCCGTTACCGCCGCAGGTCGGCTCGGCATTCGGTCGCATCTGTGCCCACCGATAATGATCCACACAGCCCACCCGTCTTTATCGGCCGCTATGCCGGGCGTCGCTTCATCGACGCTCCTATGAGTCGTTGAGGGCCCATACTTTGTCGGTGGGCGGACTCGGAGGGCAGTGTGGACGACTCGAAACTACTGCAACTGGGATTGCGGGCGGCACGCTCGATCGTGGACGAGAAGCCGTTCGTTACCGACTTGGCTGAAGGCCTGCGCGGCGTTGTGGGCGCCGACTGTGTTTGTATAGACGTTTGTCGCGGCTGGCCGGAGCAGACTCCGGTGGTAACTCTGGCGGGGGAGCCTGGTGATCTGACTGCGTCTGAGACCGATGATTGGATGCAGCTGTCGGCTGTCGATGATCCATACATAATGAACCTGGTGGCGACTCGTGATCCTCTTCCCTATCGCGTCAGCGACCTGACGACGCTCAGTCGCTTCCGCCGGACGTCGGTCTACCGTGAGATCTACGCCGGATTTGAGATGCGTTACTTGGTGGCGATGGCCCCGCGCATCACCGACCACGACATGGTGATTGTCGGTCTGACCCGCAGGCTGCACGACTTCTCGGATGTGGAAGCCCGGGCTTTGCACCCGCTACGTCACCTACTTTCCGCGGCGTTTGATTATCAGCAGTTGGTCAGCAAGATTCGGGCTGAACTCCGCACCGTACCGGTCGACGTTGATCCACGTCGGCTGACCCTGACCCAGCGGGAAGATCAAGTGCTCGCATTGGTGGCCGCCGGGCACACCAATGACCAGGTTGCCCGCCGGCTCGGCGTCAGTCCTCGGACCGTCCGTAAGCACCTGGAAGCGGTTTTCCCCAAGGTTGGCGTCTCCAACCGCGTCGCTGCGGTCGCGTGGTGGCTCCGTCAGAACTGACTCTGACGTCCCGCCAGCGGTTTGCACCTCTTCCGTGTGGATGGAAGCAGGCGACTTGTCAAGGTGGCTCTTCGGCCACCTGCCGGAATCGCCCTTGTCCGGCGATCCTGGGTCGGCAATGACGAATCGGTCCACACCTGGAACGCCAGGAGTCTCGCCATGACCACAGCGCTCGACAACTGACCAAGGGATCGTGTTGACCGTGCCCGAGTCATTGGCCCAGCCCGAGCCCACATTCCGCCGTTCAGCCGAAACGCGCCACGAGGCCGTCTCGTCTGCTGATCATCATTGCTCTTCCGCAGAACTCAGTGGCGGTCGCCGACTGGCCCCGACACGCGGCGTGGGTTCCGCGCGTCAGATGCTCGCGCTGCAAGCCGCCGCGGGAAACCGGGCGGTCGTATCCGCGCTTCTGGCCCCGGTTCAGCGTCAAAGACCGACGTCGTCAGCTCCTGCGGCGAGCCCTGCGGGCACAGCCGCACCCGGACCGGAGTCAGCCCCGCGCGAGGGACAGGCCCCGCTGCCGGTGCAGCGTTGCGGCGCCGAGCAGAACGCCGGCTGCCCATGCGCGGACGTTGTGCCTGAGGAGGACGTGCAGCGCACCTTGTCCGTTGCACGAGCCGACGGGTCACCGGGTCCGGGCCCGATCGGCGCAGGACCTGAGACCCATTTGTCCTCGCCGCGGTTCGCCGCCGACGATCTTCTCGAAGCCTGCTACCAGGACCGCGGACGGCTGGCGATCGGTATGACCAACGAGTCGGTCCGGAAAGTTCAGCAAGCACTGCTCGATCTGGCCTACGACCTTGGGCCGGCGGGCGCGGACGGCGTTCACGGTCCGATGACCGTCACCGCCGTGAAGAACTTCAAAAAGGATGAAAGCCTCGGCTTCGCCGAATACGGTGACGTCGGTCCCGGTACTATGCGCCGGCTCGATCAGCTGTTCTCGGGGCGACGGCAAAATCCGCCCGACCGGCGCAAGCGCGGCGGTGAGTTCCCGCGCAGCACCGCCAAGGTTGAGGTATTGGCCACGCACATCGGCGGCATTCCCGGCGGGGTCAAGCACCTCTTCATCGTCCACACCAGCGACGCAGACAACAAAACGGCCTACCGCGCTGGCCCAGGTGTCTGTCCCGACGGGCCCCGTCCCGACGGGGCGCCGTCGATCATGGAGGATCACGGCCCCTACAACGACCGCTTCATCGACTGGGACCCGAACGCTCCCTCCGTCACCGCGGTTCGAGGCCAAGCCGCGAATGACAAGGATGCCTGCCTGCTGGGTCATCTCCGTGACATCGACGCCGCGTGCATCGCCTACTCCCCGTTGGGGCCGAACAGCAACACGGTCGCCCGCACTCTTCTTGAACGTTGCGGCATTCCGCAAGCCAAACCGGATGTAGTCGCGCCGGGATGGGACGCGACGTTGCCGACGAAGAAATGACTACGACCAACGCTGCGAAGAGAGCAGCACCTCACTGTCATCGGCACGAGTCGTGCGTCGGGCCGGCTCCCGGCGTGCGTCACCCCGCGTGACGGCTCACCACCGACCGACGCGCGGTCCGCGGCAGAAGAGGATGCACTTCGACGGTGCGCCTGCCTGCGGAGCCAAAGCGGCGCCAGTAGGCTCGGCGTCATGCCGGACATCAAGGACCTCGAGCCGCTGATCGGTCGCTGGAGCCAGCTCGTCGATGCGCCGCGGCACGTCGAGGAAAAGGTTGCGGGCGAGATGACGCTGGAGTGGCTCCGGGACGAGAAGGTGATTCTCCAGCGCTCGATCGCCGAGAACCCGATGTTTCCCGAGGGCGTGGTTCTGATCATGTCCGCCGATGACGACGCCGAGGGCGACTTCACCGCGCACTACTTCGACTCCCGTGCGGTCTCGCGCGTACTCCACATGAGCTTCCAGGCCGGTGTCTGGAAGTGGTGGCGCCACGCGAGCGGCCCTGACGATTTCGATCAGCGCTTCGAAGGCACGCTCTCGGCAGACGGCAAGACGATCGACAGCTCCTGTTACCTCGTCGAGGACGGCGAGTGGATCCACGACTTCGACGTCACCTACACGCGGGCCTAAGCCCCTGGCAGGAACTGTTTCCCGTAACTCTGGGGTAGCCAGGGTGAGGTCCAGGGTGCGGCGGTGGTGAGGTTCTGGGCGTCGGTGCGGTGTTGGAAGAAGACGTGGGCTTAGTCCCAAGGCGGTAAACGCGGCGTGAGTTGGCCAAGGGGACATGCGGTGGGTCGAATGGTGGCACGGTTATGGAGCCGCGATGCGGTCGCCCGCCTCGAGTACCCGCGAAATGGTGCTGAGCAACTGATAGGAGCTGACAGGTTTGTTCAGCAGCACCGCCCCGGGGGGAAGGGCGCTTCGCGCGGCGAGGACGGACTCGGCATAGCCGGACATGAAGACCACCGGTAGGGACGGCCGGTCGAGGCGCAGGTCCCGAGCAAGGTCCGGCCCGTGGGTGCCAGGCATCACCACGTCGCTCAGGAGCAGGTTGATACCGTCCCCCGCGTCGGCCAGTTCGCGGGCTTCAGCGGCTGTGGCCGCCGATCGGACGGTGTATCCATTGCGGTGCAGGATTCGTTCGGTGAGTGCGCGCAGGCCCTCGTCGTCCTCGACGAGCAGGATCGTCTGCCCGGTGCCGGACACCGGTACGGGTTCCGTCTTCTCGGCTGTCTCGGCGTGGTCGGTGGTGATCGGCAGGAGGGTAGCGACGGTCGTGCCGTGGCCCAGCTCGGAGTAGATCTGGGCGTGGCCACCGGCCTGGGTGATGATGCCGTAGATGGTGGCCAAGCCGAGTCCGGTGCCCTGGCCGGTCGGCTTGGTGGTGAAGAACGGTTCGAAGGCGCGTTCCAGCGTGGCTTTGCTCATTCCGGTGCCCGTGTCGCTCACCTGCAGCCGCATGTAGCGGCCGGGACGCAGGCCGGGGTGCTGAGCCGTGTAGTGCTCATCCACCGTCACCGCGTCGGTGTCGATGGTCAGCGTGCCGCCGTCGGGCATGGCGTCGCGGGCGTTGACGGCCAGGTTTATCAGCACCTGCTCCAGCCGGCCGACGTCGGCTTTGACGGGGCGCGACTCGGGGGTCAGACGGGTGACCAGGATGATGTCCGCGCCGAGGGTTCGGCGCAGCAGTTTCTCCACGTCCACGACAACGCTGTTGAGGTCCAGCACCCGCATCTCGGTGACGGCGTCGGCGCGGGCGAATGCCAGCAGCTGCCGGGTCAGGCCGGCGGCCCGATCCCCGGCTGCGACGATCTCCAGAAGGTCCGCGTGCAGACGGCTCCAGGCTGGGTCACCGGCGGTCATCACCTCCACATCCGCGGCGGACATGCTGGCGTACCCGTTGATGATGCCGAGGAGGTTGTTGAAGTCATGAGCGATGCCGCCGGCGAGCTGGCCGAGGCTCTCCAGCCGCTCGGACTGCCGCAGGCGTCGTTGCAGCTGCTCCCGCTCGGTGATGTCGTCGAGAATCGCGCAGCGCACCGTGCGCCCGGCGAAGACGGTGAGGTGTGAGGTCACATCGACGTCGGTAACCGTGCCGTCATGCTTGACGTGACGCAGCCGGCGGCCGCGTTCCACCGGTGCTGCCGTGGATACTGCCTGCGCCACAAGCGCGGCGTCGTCGACTGGGCACAGGTCGGTGACCGCCATGCTGAGTAGTTCGTCCCGAGTGTGCCCGAAATAGCGGACGGCGGCATCATTCACCGCCACGATGTGCAGTGTCTCGACGTCGAACAGATAGACCGGGTACGGACTGGCGTCGAACATCTGCCGGTAGTTGCGCTCGTGCTCCCGCGCGACTTCCTCGGCCTTGCGACGCTCTCCCAGCTCGCTGTCGACCGTGGCGAGCAGGGCGGCGAACTCCGCTCCGAGGCCGCTGACCTCTTGCGGCCCGGAAACGGTGACGGCCCTGTCCAGGTCACCGGTCCTGGCCGCGACGTGTACCGCCGCGCGCAACCGCCCGATGGGCCGGGTAATACGCCGATACACCAGCAGCGTCGCCAGTAGTCCGGCGAGGAGACCGACCGCTGCGATCACCGCCTGCCGTTGCGCCAGCCGGTGCCCCGCGGTCAGTGCCGCCGACCGCTCCGCGCCGGCGAACACATGCCAGCCGGCCCCGGCGACGTCGGCCTGCTCATATACCCGGCGCAAGCCCGAAACATCCACCCCTTCACCGGCAGCGCCCGGCGCACCGAAGCGGCTGGCACGCACCGCTGTGCCGGCCCACCGCGGGCCATCGGGCCATCGAGTCAGAACGGTCCCGCCGTCGCCGGTCGTGACCAGGAACTCGAGCCCACGCGTACCGCCGAACAGGTCTGCGACCGTCGCACCGAGCCCGACCAGGTCCACGAACGCCACCACCACCCCCAGACCAGGTATCGGGGCGCTGACCAGCACAGCCGGGCGACCGGTACGGCCATCCGCCACCGGGCCCAGCACCTGTTGCGCCCGGGTCGCGGCCGGCAGCCATGGCGCCCTCCGGTACGCGGCGGCGTCGTCACCCGTCAGTTGATGCGACGAGCATGCGACCGTGCCGTCCGGGCGCAACAGATCCAGATGGCCGTCGTCGGGGCCGCCCAGGGAGAACGACAGCCGGCAGGAGGCCGGATCCGCGAACACCTGCCCGGCGCCCGGGCTCGACGCCACCGCATCGACACTCGACCGGACGACCGTGAGATTTTCCCCGATCTTTTCGGCCGCCTGTCGGGCGCCGTACCTCGCGTCCCCGCGGGCGGCCGACATCCCGTCTCGCTCGGCAAGGGCCCAACCGGAGCCAAGCGAGATCACGCCCGCCAACACGAACAGCCCCATCAAACCGGCCAGGTACGTTCGCAGCGGCCACTGCCCACGATGTGCGAGCATGCCGCCCAACATGTTTCCCCGCTGCATCGATGCCTCGATTCGGTGACCGCGACAGCGTGCCGCCACCGACCAGTACAGCATCAACCCGCGCGCAGCCAGCCGCAGATGAGCAGACCCGCCGCATGCGCCCGCGCGGCAACCGCTCACGCTCAGCCGAGCGGGGCTCCTCGAAGACCGTCACCTCCAGCCGCGGGAAACGACGGCGAAGCTCAATCAGCGCACCGGAAGCTGGCGTGTAACGAACCCCATCTGCACCGCTTCCACCAGCTGACTCACCAATGCATCGCAGCCCGACCGTCTCTCAGAAACGCACGGACGACGGTGGGCACCCGCCCGGACGAGTACGGGTGAACAAGCTGCACGCCGAGCTCCCGCTCCAAGGAGCGGATCTGCTGGGACACCGACGGCTGCGCAACTCGCAAGAGGCACGCCGCCGAGGTCGCCGAACCCCGCTCAGCGACGGCCAGACGGCTTAATTGGAGAGACGTTGCCGATCGCCGGGCCGGCGGAAGGCGCTCGCGCTGTAGTAGCGGGTGACGTTGCCGTTGGTGTCGGTCTCGCGGCTGTAGTGCTTGAGGAAGTCCCACAGCATCGGGGACTCCTCGGCCATCGTGTTGTGCGATCGATAGAGGTTCTTGGTCAGCTTCAGGATGGGACGGCCGGTGCGGGTGTCGTTCCAGGTCCACGTCTGGAAGCGGTTCCGGTGGCCGCTGCGCCGCCCGGCGACGGTGTCCACGTCGTTCAGGGTGATCCCGTCGACCCGCAGGTGGTACCGCGCCCAGCTGTCGAGCAGGTGGGCAGGACCGTCTCGTCGTACCGGATCAGGTCGAAGCCGGGCGGGAAGTCGACCGGTGTGTAGCCGTCGGTCTCGCCACCGAACTCCCGCGCGGCGTAGGAGGCGAGATAGCCGGCGTTCAGGCCGGCGGAGTCAACGTACACCTGGCCGATGACGCGGAGCGGATGCGCGACGGCCCACGCCTCCAGGGCGGGGGCGCCCCGGCCGTACCCGACGAGGTAGTGCAGCCCGAAGATCGAGAAGTAGCGGTTGTTCTGGTGGAAGGCCATCGCCGCTTCGACGTAGGCGGCCTCGTCGCCGGGGCTGCCCCACCCGTCCGGTCCGGGCTCCAGGAGGAAAAGCCCCTCCTCCCGGCGGTCGGCGACCTCCCGCCAGGACGAGGACCGCAGGAACTCGGCGGTGCCGGTGTGGTCGGGCACCGCGATCACGGTGAAGTACGAGCGGATGGGAGTCCGCGGCGAGATGTACACCTTGGCCGTCCGGGTCGTGCCGCCGATGTCGAACGTCCTGGTCCAGTACCCGGTCATCTCGCGGGGCAGCTTGTTGGCGCGGGCGTAGTCGTAGGCGGGGAACGGGCGGTCGTCCAGGGATCGAGGCGGCGATGCCGACGCGGCGGTCTGCGGCAGGAGGGCGGCGGTCGTCGCGAGCGCGGCGGTGCCTTGCAGCAGACTGCGGCGGTCGATGGCGGTCATGAGATGGCCTTTCGGTTCGCGAGGTGGGCGCGCGAAGCGGCGATGGCGAGACGTGCGTGTTCCTTGCCGCCGACCTGGGCGACCAGGCGCGCCTTCGGGATTTCCAGCGCGTACGGCAGGCCGGGCGGCAGCGCGCCGAGGATGCCGTGGATGTCGATGCCGCCCTCGCCGGGAAAGAGCCGTTCGAACCGGGCGGTGTGGATGAGACCCTCGTTGGTGTCCGGCACGGCGGGCGGGGCGTCGCAGAGGTGTACGAAGTGGAACCACTCCGCCGGCAGCTCGCGAAGGTCGGCGACGCTCGACCCGGAGCGGGCGAAGTGCAACAGGTCGACCAGGATGCCCGCGTTGGACGCGCCGGCGCCGCGGAGCACCCGGACGGCCGAGTTCAGGTCGGGGGTCTCGGTCCAGGACGGGAATTCGAGGTCGACCGTGAGCCCGAGCGGCCGGGCCATCTCGCACAGCAGCGCGAACCGATCGGTCTTGCGGGCGCGATCGGGATCGGGCAGCTGCGCGATGACGTGGCGTGCCCCCAGCTCGGCCCCCGCCTCGAGGAACCGCTGGAAGTCACGTGGGTCCTCGTCGGGGCTGATCCGGGCCAGTTCGATGTCGAGGACCTCGACGCCGGTCGCGGCGAGCCGGACCTTGGTCGTACGCATCAGGGCGGGGTCGGTCGCGAGGGGGTAGTGCGGTTCCTGCGGGGTGACTCGGGTCAGCCGCAGGCCGACGTATCGGTATCCGGCCTCGGCGGCGGCGTCGACGAGCTCGGGTGGGGAGAGGCTGAGCGCGGTCAGATGGGCGAGCGAGAAGTCGGGTTGCTGGTCCGGGGCGGTGGGTGAGGGGTGCCGGAGGCTGAGCAGGCGGCGTTCGCGGTGGGCGGCCATCCGGACCGGGGCGCTGGCCGGCCCGCCGTACCCGTCGTACCGATCGACGCGCTGCACCACCGCGAAGAAGACGCGGTGACCGAGCATCTCGGTGTAGAAGTGCAGGTAGGCGCCGGTGTCGTCACAGTCGTACAGGATCGAGTTGGCGCGCAGCTCGGCCAGCAGCTCGGGCGGCAGGGCGAGACGGGCGTCGAGGTCGCTGTAGTAGTTGTCCGGGATCTTGAGCAAGGGCGCGCCGCGCGCACGCATCGAGCGAGCGCTGGCTATGGCGTCCATGGTGCGGAAGGCGACGTGCTGGGGGTTCGGGATCACCGGCGCCCAGTCGCCTCGGCGGAGCGGCGCGGTGTTGAGCGAGATCCGCACGTGGCGGCCCGCATCGCCGACCGCCCGGGAGCGGATCATCCCGAACGGTGCTGCCACCTCGGAGCTCACACCCGCCTGCAGGCCCAGCACCGCTTCGTAGAAGAGGGCGGCCTCGTCGAAATCGTCGACCGAGCCGGTGAGGGAGATGTGGTCCGTACCCGTGATGTGGCCGGCGTCGGAAACAGGCTCGTCGCGGGGTTCGAAGTCCTGCAACCAGTTGCCGGCATCGGCGCCGGTGCGTACCAGAAAGACCGAGGTGCCGTCGGGTGCCGCGATCGAGGCCAGATCCGCCTCGGCCGGCTCGCGCAGGCGGGGGAGTACGGGCGAGAGCAGTCGTTCGGCCCGTTGGGTGGACCGCAGCGGATCCGTGCTCTCGACGGCCAGCGCGCAGACCGTGGCCGTGCCGGGGGTGACCGTACGTTCGGCGGCGAAGTTCAGCAGTACGCGGGCCTTGTCCTGTTGCCACAGTTGCACCGGCTTGGAGCGGTGCTGGCCGGCGTGCCGGAAGCCGAGTGCCGTCAGAGCGCGTTCCAGCACCGGGCCTGAGACGGTGTCGACCGCGAGTTCGGTGAAGACGATGCCGCTGACGCCGGGCGCGGGTGGCAGACCGTGCACCCGGAGCTTGTCCCGGACCGGGGGAGCGGCCGCCACGGCGACCGCCTCCCGCAGGCTGAGCAGCGACCGCATGCCGTTGATGGCGGCGTGACGTGGATCGGCCTGCCGATAGACGTCGTCCGAGACCTCGAGCACCAGGGGGCCGGCGTATCCGGTACTGAGAACATGCCCGACGAAGGCGGTCAGATCGAACGACCCCAGTCCGGGGAAGAGGCGCTGATGCCGGCTCCGTTCGGCCACGTCCATGGTGGAGGTGGCCGCGTCGGCGAGCTCGAGCTGGAAGATCTTGTCGCCGGGGATCACCCGGATGCCGGCCGGCGCCTCGCCGCGCGACAGGACGTGGAAGCTGTCCAGGCACAGGCCGAGTGCGGCGTGGCCGGCCCGGCGGACGATCCGCCAGGCGTGCGGGACGGTGTTGACGAAGCGGCCCCAGGCGAGAGCCTCGTAGGCGAGGCGCAGCCCGCAGGTCTCGGCGCGGGTGGCCAGCACGCTCAGCTGTTCGGCGGCGAGATCGTCGTCGTCCACGGCCTCGGCCGACATCGAGGAGCAGACGACGACCGTCCGCACGCCGATCTGCTCGAGGACGTCGAAGGTACGTTCGGCCCGCCGCAGGTTGGCGGCGAAGGTGTCCGGCGGCACCGCCTCGACGTCGGGCAGGGCCTGGTAGGCGTCGACGGTGAGTCCACGCCGGGCGCATTCGCCGCGGATGCGGTGCGGCGACCAGGATGTGGTGGCGAGATCGCTGCCGGCGAGGGTGATGCCGTGGAACCGTGCGGCCGCCGCGGCGGCGAGTTTGTCCTCGAGGGTGCCGGAGAGACATGTCGTGCCGACGGAGAGCTGGAATCCGGTCATGGATGTCCTCCTCGACCTAAGGACGTACTAGATAGTTCATTACCGGCCCAGCATTGAACCCTCAGCCCAGGTAGGTCGGGCGGATGGACGGCGGGATCGGTCCCTTGTTGCGGCGGCCCTGGCCAGTCTCCTCCCAGGCGTGAGCGAGGATGCCGACGCTGCGGCTGAGGACGAACAACCCGCGGGCCAGCGGTGCCGGGAATCCCAGTTCGGCATAGACGACGGCGGTGGCGCCGTCGATGTTCATCGGTACGGGCTTGCTGCGACCGCGATTCAGCACGGCCTCGACCGCCAGGGCGGCTTGCCGGTGAGCGCCGCCCACCACCCCCGCCGCGGCCGCCTTCTCGACCAGGTCCAGTAATGGATCGCGACGAGGGTCGTGGGTGTGGAAACGATGCCCGAAGCCGGGAAGGTACTTGATGCCCCGGGTCCGCCACGCGCCGATGACGTCCTCGGCTGCCTGTGGCAACGCCGTTCCGGCCGTCACACGCTCGCAGATCTCGTCGAGCAGCGTCACGCACTCCTGCCCGGCGCCGCCGTGTGAGTCGCCGAGCGTGTTGATCGCGCTGGCCATCGCGTTGTTCAGGCCGACGCCGCAGGTGGCGGCCATCCTCGCGACCGCGATGGAAGGGGCGTGCGGGCCGTGGTCCACGCCGGCGACCAGGGCCGCCTCGAGCAGGCTCGCCTGCGCGTCGCTGGGTCGTTCGCCACGCAGCATCAACCAGATCATCGAACCGAACCCGATGGTGCCGATCAGCTCCTGAACCGGGATCCCGCGCAGTTCGACATGATCGGGCTCGATGCGGGACACCGCGGTGCCCCACCAGTCGGCCGCCGCCGCATCGCTCATGGCGTGACATTAGCCGCCGGTCCGAGCTGTGGTCCATAGGGACCGCAGGGTGGATCAGAATTTCGGGAAACCTCTGGTTGTGCGGCACGAAACATCGTCTTTATATTGAGCCGGACCTTACAGCGGACCGTGTGGTCCGTCCAGTGGACCTCAAGAGGTGAAAGATGACCGAATTTCCACGGCGGGCGGTCCTGCGAGGGGCAGCGGTCACGGCAGCGGCGACCGCGGCAGCGGCGACGGCCGGGGGCCAACCGGCGGCGGCCGGCCCCGGGCACGGCGGCGGCACCGAACCGAGGACCAAACAACCGATCACCAGCCGAGTCCCGCGCGGTCTGGACGAGTACTTCGACCCCTACTACAACGTCGTGCGGGGCCAGGTTCCGGCGTCGTACCACCCGTGGGTGGCCGACCGGCAGGACCGCATCCTGCTCTACACGCGGACCGCGGGTCCGCGCCACGCCCACCTCGGCCCGGCGCTGCCGGCCGGTCTGAACCCGGCGCTGACCGCCGCCCATGTCCTGCAGAACGCCGTCATCACCTGGATGGGCGAGGTCGGTGTCCAGGTGGACTGGACCGAGGACGTCACCCAGATGCCGGGGATCGGCAGCACCTACAAGGCGGTCGTCTTCGGCAGCACCAGCCGCGACACGTTGTGGAAGCACGGCACCGCGGTGCTGCCGGCCGCCGCGGTGAACACGACGACCGGCGCCCACCTCGACGCCGCCAAAACCGCTCTGCGGCAGTACATGCGGGCCGGCGGTGGCTTTGTCGGCATTCACAACGCCATCGGTGGCACCGAGTACAACTGGCCGTACTACGAGGGCCTGTGCGGCGGAACCCAGTACTACGACCACGGCGCCAATCAGGAGGGCACCGTGGTCACCTACGCCAAGGACTCGTCCACCGAGGGACTGCCGCAGCGGTGGCAGTTCAAGGACGAGTGGTACAACTGGATGCCCTTCCCCGAGCGGGTCAAGTTCCTGCTCGGCGTCGACGAGTCGACCCTCGCCACCAGGTCGAGCACCCATCCCGGCCATGGGCGATTCCATCCCATCTCGTGGTGCCAGTACTACGACGGCGGCCGTTCCTGGGTGACCGCCCTCGGCCACGACTCCGCCGCCTGGACCGACGGCTCCGGCTTCGTCGGACAGGCCTTCTTCAAGAAGCACATCGTCAACGGGATCCTGTCCGCCATGGGCAAGCTCCCGTTCTGCGTCTGAGCCGCCGTGAGCGTTATACGTCTGAGCCGCCGTGAGCGTTCTGCGTCTGAGCCGCCGAGAGAATGAGAGACCGCAGTGGAGAGACGTAAATTCCTGGCGGGCGCGGCCGGTGCGGTCGGGGCGACAGCTCTGACGGGTACGCCCGCCGAGGCGACCCCGGCCATGCCCGCACAGCCGCAAGCCTTCGGGCGGCCGGGCCGGAACTTCCCCAAGGTCGGTGGCGACCTGGGTAACACCAACCACTCGAACCTGGGCCGGATCACCAGGCGAACCGTCCATCGCCTCGGCGGAGCGTGGCACACCAACCTCGAGGGCGGGAGCACCAGCAGCGCGCAGCAGAGCACCGCGGTGGTCCAGGACGGCATCCTCTACGTGCAGACGACCCAGCAGAACGTGTTCGCCGTCGACGGCCGCACCGGGGCCGTCAAATGGCGGACCAACCTCGGCGACAAGAGCACCAACATGCGCGGCGTGGCGTTGGGCGAGGGCAAGGTCTTCTCCAGTTCCGGTTCCAACGTCGTGTACGCCCTGGACCAGCGCACCGGCGCCGTGGTCTGGCAGAAAGCCCTGATCACCGCGGACGAGGGCGGCTCCGACAGCGGCTGCGATCCGGCCGACGGGCAGTGCGGAGGACTGGCCGGCACGCTCGCCGGCGCCGTCGTCTACTTCGACGGGCTCCTCTACGTCGGCATGCAGGGCAGCACCGGCGGCGCCCGTGGCCGGGCGTACGCGCTGAGAGCCGCGACCGGCGAGATCGCCTGGACCTTCTGGTCGGCGCCCGGCCCGGGCGAGTTCGGGCACGACACCTGGGAGGGTGAATCGTGGAGGACCGGCGGTGCGGTGCCATGGATCCATCCCGCCATCGACCCCGAGCTCGGCCTGGTCTACTGGACGTTCAGCGGTCCCTACCCGCGCACCGACGGCTCGTCGCGCGGCGGAGACAACCTGTTCGCCAACTCGATCGTCGCCCTGGACGCGAAGACCGGCCGGCGGCGCTGGCACTTCCAGTCCGTGCACCACGACATCTGGGACATGGACAACGTCATGGCCCCGGTACTGGTCGATCTGCGGATCGGCGGCAAGCCGCGCAAGGTCGTCGTCTACGGCAGCAAGGTCGGCATGTACTACATCCTCGACCGCCGCACCGGTGAGGCGGTGCACGGCATGACGGAGCGGCCGGTGCCGCAGGAGGTACGCCAGAAGACCGCGGCCACGCAGCCGTTCCCCGGCGGGGAACCGTTCGTGCCGCAGGAGCCGCGCATCGACAAGGCGACCCGGCCGGTGCCGTTCTACGAGACCGGCGGGCTCTACACACCGCACTGGGACCGGCCGGTGATCATCTTCCCCGGGGCGGGTGGCGGCGCCGACTGGTCACATCTGTCGTTCAACCCGCACACCGGCTGGATCTACGTGGGGTACGGCCTGATCAACTCCGGGTTCTCCAACGCCCGCGACGGCCGGGTCAACACGTCCCGGCCGCTGGGGGAGTACTTCGCCGGCGGCATCGCCGCGGTCGACCCGGTCACGAACACCCCGGTCTGGACCAAGGATGGCGAGTGGTCGCTCGCCCACGGCAACGGCATCCTCACCACCGCGGGCCGCGTGATGTTCCAGGGCGGCCCCGACGGAGTCCTGCACGCCATGGACGACACGAACGGCGAGGTCCTCTGGAGCTTCCAGACCGGCGCCGGCGTGCACACCAGCCCGATCTCGTACGAGATCGGAGGTGAGCAGTACATCGCCGTGTTCGCCGGAGGCAACGGCCTGCCGTACCCGGACATCCCCAAGGGCGACCACCTGTGGGCGTTCAAGCTGGGCGGCACGGTGGCGCCGGCCCCCGCGCCGGTCCCGCCCTCGAAACGCAACGACGTACGCAGCGCGCCGGTCACCGGTACGGCGGCGAACAACACCGTGACGATCGGCCGGGTCTGGGACGCGGCCAAGGGCGCTCCCGGCGCGACCGAGAACACGGTCGCCCAGAACGCGATGTCGCCACAACACCTGACGATCCCGGCCGGGACGACGGTCACGTTCGTCAACCCGGCCGGCAACGCCTCCGCGCACGCGGCGGTGTCGTTCTTCGACGACGAGTTCGACACCGGCGTGCTGATGCCGGGCCGGAGCTGGTCGCACACCTTCGGCAAGCCCGGAACCTACTTCTACAACGACGCCATCCACCCGCAGAACACCGGCAAGATCGTCGTCACCTGACCGGGATCAGTAAACCTCGACCTTCCCGGTCGGACGGGGGCTGTAGCAGTCGTTGTAGAAGTACTCACCGCGCCGGTGGAAGGTGTAGGAGAAGGACTCGCCCGGCTGCAGTCGTACGTCGAAGAGCCCTTCGAAGAACTGTGTGGCGCCATGCTCGTGCACGTTGTCCGGCGGATTGACGAACGTGACGGTGGTGCCGGCCGGGATCCGCAGCCAGGTCGGCGCCATCGCGTTGACGGCGGTCGACTCGGTGCCGCCGACGGTGCCGGTGGCCCGGTCGTAGGTGCGCGCGAGCACCACGGTGTTGTTGACGGCGCTGCCCTCGACGGCGGTGCCGGACACCGGCCGGCGCACGGTGGGCGGCGTCGGGGCGGGCGCCGGGGCGACCGTGCCGCCGAGTTTGAACGCCCAGAGGAAGTCGCCCCGGGGCGCGGAGTCGCCGTAGGGGATGCCGGTGCCACCGGCGTAGACGGCCAGATACTGCTCGCCGTCGACCTCGTACATGATGGGGCTGCTGCTGATCGCGGCGCCGCACTGCCAGCGCCAGAGCTCACGTCCGCTGGCGGCGTCGAGGGCGAGCAGGTTCCCGTCCGGCTGCCCGATGTAGATGACGTTCCCGGCGGTGCTCAGGACACCGTTGCCGTGCGCCATCGAGTACGGCAGCCGGCGCTTCCAGCGGACCAGGTTCGTGCTGGGGTCGACCGCCACGACGCCGCCGGTCTGGTACTCGCCCGGCGGCCGGAGCCCGTTGCTGGACTCGGTGAGCGAGTGCGCGGCGGCCACGTACCCGAAGCCGGTGTAGACCAGCCCGGTGCGGTGGCTGAACGAGTGCGCGTTCCAGCATGCCCCTCCGCCATGGCCCGGGATCGACAGCACCGGCACATCCCAGTGCGGGGTGTAGATGCCCGCCTGGACATAGTTGGGTACGGCCCGGTTGGGGTCGCCCGGTACGGAGGTGCCGAGCGGCTGGTCCACCACCCGGTTCTCGGTCCAGCCACCTTGACGGGGGAACGGCTGCGTGGGCCAGGTCTTCTGGCGAGGGTCCTGGGGCACCGGCACCTCGTCGATGCCCAGCGGCGCCGAGCCGTCGACGCGGTCGAGGATGAAGTACATGCCGGACTTGCTGCCGTACACGACGACCTTGCGCAGCCGGCCGCGGATGCGGACGTCGGCCAGGACCGGCGCCATGACGTTGTCCATGTCCCAGATGCCGTGGTGGATCGACTGGAAGTGCCAGCGATACCTCCCCGTCCTGATCTCCATGGCCACGATGGAGCTGGAGAACAGGTTCTGCCCGCCGCGTCCGGAGCCGTCCTGCGACGAGTTGCTGCCGCGGGCGTTGCCGAAGGTCCAGTAGACGAGTCCGAGCTCCGGGTCCAGGGCCGGGTGCATCCACGGCGTCGCCCCGCCGGTCTGCCACGAGTCGCCTTCCCAGGTGTCGTGTCCGAGTTCGCCCGGGCCGGGGGCGCCCCAGAAGTGCCACACGACCGAGCCGTCGGCCGCGCTCAGCGCCAGTGCGGCGGCGCGGTCGCCGTCGTGCGTGCCGACGTGCAGCAGGTTGTCGTGATACGTGACGGCGACCTTCTCCATGTTGCCGTAGCCGTTGATCTGCCGTTCCCACAGCACAGCACCGGTGCCCTGGTCCAGGGCGATGATCCAGTTCCCTTTGCCGTGGGTGAAGACCTTGCCGGCGCCGACCGCGACCCCGCGGCGGGTGAGCGGGCCGCGCGTCTGGGTGTAGGTCCATGTGGTGACGCCGGTGCGGCCGTCGACCGCGTGGACGTTGCCCAGCGCCGACTCGACGAAGAGCACCCCGTCGACGGCGACCGCGGTGCTCTGATTCGTGCCGGTGGTGAGGCCGCCCTCGATCCGGTTGACCCACGCGCCGCCCAGCCGTCGGACGTTCGCCTGGTCGATCCGGGAGAGCGCCGAGTAGTTCTGATTGCCGTAGTTGCCGCCAACCTGGGGAAAGTCGCGACCACCGGGCGTGGCGCAGGACGCCGGCGCGAGCTTCGGGGGCGCGGGAATCCGGCTGAGCGGGGCCGCGGCGGTCGCCGCGAGCGCGCCCTTCAGAACGTTCCGGCGGGGAACCTCCATGGAAGACCTCCTCGATACGGCGGCCCCTTGCGCCACCCGAAATCCGGTCTTTATATTGGGCCGGACCTCACAGTGGTGCAAGTGGTCCGCCTGGCGGACCGTGATCGGAGGGTTGATGAAGAAGAAGACCTGGACCAAGCCGCAGATCGAGTGCCTCGAGTCGCGCGCCGAGATCTCCGCCTACGCCGGGGTCGGCGAGCCGTGGCGCAAGCGGCGCTGACCCGCGACGAGTTCGCCGCGGCCCTGCGCGGGCTGTCGGTCCGCTACTGGGACCGGCACCCGTTCCACCTGCGGCTGCACGCCGGACGGTGTACGCCGGCCGAGGTGCGGTCGTGGGTGGCCAACCGCTGGTACTACCAGAAGATCCTGGCGCGGAAGAACGCCGCGGTGATCGCCGGCTGCCCGTTGCCCGAAGTGCGCCGGCGGTGGTTGCGGCGGATCGTCTTCCACGACGGCCTCGTCGATGGCGATGGCGGTCTGACCGACTGGCTGGTGCTGGCCGACGCTGTCGGGCTCGACCGCGGCGAGCTGACCGGCGAGCGGCACGTCGCCCGGGGAACCCGGTTCGCGGTCGACGGCTATCTGCACTTCTGCCAGACCCGGCCCTGGACCGAAGCGGCGGCCGCCGCCCTGACCGAGTTGTTCTCGCCCGACCTCATGACCGAGCGGGTGCTCGCTTGGCGCACCCACTACGACTGGATCAAACCCGACGGCTACGCCTACTTCGAGAAGCGGATCCCGGTCGTACGCGACGACGCGAGCTACACCCTCGACCTGGTGCTGACCCACTGTGCGACCGCCGACCAGCAGGAAGCCGCCGTTCGCGCGCTCGCCTTCAAGTGCGATGTGCTCGGCGCGATGCTCGATGCCATCGACTATCAGGGCGGGGTGGCGTGAGACCGGGCCTCGTGAACGGTGTCCGGCTGGTCCACGATCCCGTCCGCGACGCCGACGCGCTGCTCTACCCGGAGGGCAGCCTGGTGCTGGACGGACCGGCGGCCGACGTGGTGCGCGCCTGCGACGGCGACCGCGATCTGCCGGCGGTGGCCGAGATGCTGGCCCGTGACTACGACGACGTGGTCCTGTCGGACGTGGCGGAGCTGGTCGGCGACCTGGTCGGACGCCGGTTGCTGACCGACGGAGGAACGCCGGCCCGATGCTCCGACGCGGCTGGGCGTCCCGATCCGGACGGCGGTCTCGCCGACGGCATGGTCGCCGAGCTGACCTACCGCTGCCCCCTGCGCTGCACCTACTGCTCGAACCCGGTGCAGATCGCACCGCACGACCAGGAGCTGACCAACACCGAGTGGTGCGACGCGCTGGAGCAGGCCCGCGATCTGGGCGTCCTGCAGGTGCACTTCTCCGGGGGCGAGCCGCTGCTGCGCCGCGACCTGAGCGAGCTGGCCGTGCAGGCGCAGCGGCTGGGCATGTACACCAATCTGATCACCAGCGGCTCGGGGCTGACCACGGCGCGCCTGACCGGCGTCGACCACGTCCAGCTCTCCATCCAGGACTCGGTCGCGGCCCAGGCGGACGCGGTCGCCGGAGTCCGCGCACATGAGAGGAAGATCCGCGCCGCCGCCGTCGTCCGTGGCGCGGGCCTGCCGCTGACGGTGAACGTCGTGCTGCACGCTGGGAACGTCGACCGTCTCGGCCCGATCGCCGACTTCGCGGTCGGCCTGGGAGCGGACCGGCTCGAACTGGCGCACACCCAGTTCTACGGCTGGGGTCTGGTCAACCGGGCCGCGTTGATGCCGACATCCGAGCAGATCGAGCGGGCCGGCGAGGCCGCCGCGGAGGTGCACGCCCGCTACGGCGAACAGACCGAGATCGTGTACGTGGAGCCGGACTACCACACCGGCCGGGCGAAACCGTGCATGAACGGGTGGGGCGCCCGGCAGTTCTCCATCACGCCGACCGGCGCGATGCTGCCGTGCCTGGCCGCCCAGCAACTGCCCGGTCCGGCGGCGCCGCAGCTGCGCGAGCAGCCGATGGCCGACATCTGGCGACGGTCGGAGCTGTTCAACCGGTTCCGCGGCACCCACTGGATGGCCGCGCCCTGCCGCGACTGCGCGCTGCGTGAACTCGACCACGGCGGATGCCGCTGCCAGGCATTCGCCCTGACCGGCGATCCGGCCGCCACCGACCCGGCGTGCTCGCTGTCCCCACGGCACCGCGACCTCGCCGCGGTGATCCGGACCGCCGGCTCCGACCCGCGGCCACCGGCCGTACCGCGGTGGTATCGGTGAAGGTACGGATTCTCGGCAGCGCGGCCGGTGGCGGCTGCCCGCAGTGGAACTGCGCCTGCCCGGTCTGCACGACCGCGCGCCGATCCGGCCGGCCGCGGAGCCAGGACTCGGTGGCGGTCAGCGGCGACGGAGCAGCCTGGTACCTGCTGAACGCGTCGCCGGACATCCGTACCCAGATCCTCGCCGCACCCGAGCTGACCCCCGGACCCGGCCCGCGCCAGACCCCGCTGCGCGGTGTGCTGCTGACCACGGCCGAGCTGGACCACACCCTCGGCCTGATGAGCCTGCGGGAGACGGCCGAGCTCACCGTGTACGCGACCGAGCCGGTACGCGCCGCGCTGGAACCGATGCGGTGCATGCTGGCCGCCTACACCAGGACCGATTTTCGGCCGATCGAGCCGACCCTGGACGGCGGATTGACCGTGCGGCGTCTCACGGTCGGTTCCAAACGCCCGCGCTACGCCGACGGCCGGCCCGGGGTGGACTGGATGTCGGCTCTCCGCCTGACCGACACGCGGACCGGCTCGTCGTTCGTCTACGCCACGTGCCTGCCGGCCTGGACCGGGGAGTTCGACGAGTTCCTGGCCGGCGCCGACGAGGCGCTCCTGGACGGCACCTTCGGTCATGACGACGAACTGACCCGCACGACCGGTCGGCTCGGCAGCGCGGCCTCGATGGGTCACCTGCCCATCGAGGTGACGCGGAAGCACCATGCCCGGCACCCGGGCACCCGGTTCCGCTACGGCCATCTCAACAACACGAACCCGGCGATCGGTGAGGACATCGCCGAGGACGGGCTGACGCTTCCGGTCCGCTGACCGATGACGGTCTTGACATCGGCATGTGTCGAGGTCAATAACTAACGTACCAGTCCGTACAAAGCCGCCGGGAGGTCGAGAGCGTGACCAGCGGTCGCCGATGTCGTCTACCGACCACCGTCCGGACGGTGACCGGATGCACCGTGACTTCGCAGAGCTGACCGGAGCCGGCGATGAATGATCCGTCAGCGGCCCGCGTCCTCGGCCAGCAAGCGGGCGCCCCGGGCCCGCCACCGGCGCAGCACATCGGGCAGCTCGCTGTTGTGCTCGCCGAGCACCGGAGGCGCGGAGTCCGGCGCGAGCGGAACCTCGTCGAACAGGACCCCGCTGCCGCTGACCCGCAAGGCCCTGGTGGCGTCACCGGGCGCGCCGGACGGGAACGGCAGATCGGTGACGAAACCACGGCCGCCGAGCTGCTCCAAGGCGACCGCCTGGGCCACGGTGAGGATGCGGGCGGCGGGCACACCAGCGGCGGAGAGCCTCCGCTCCCACTCCAGCGCCGGACGGGCCCGCAGGGCTTCGTTGAGCAGGTCGTTGAGCTCGTGGCGGTGCGCCTTGCGGGCCTCCCGTTCGGCGAACCGGGCGTCGGTGATCAACTCCGGCCGGCCGACCAGGCGGCACAACGACTCGAACTGTTCCTGCCGGTTCGCCGCGATGTTCAGCGGGCCGTCGGCGGTCTCGAACGTCCCGGACGGCGCCGCGGTGGCGTTCTGGTCGCCCATCGGGGCCGGCTCGACCCCGCCGACGAGGTAGTTGGAGACCGCCCAGCCCATCGCCGACATGGCGGCCTCGAGCATCGAGACGTCGAGGAAACGGCCCCGGCCGTCACGCTGCCGCCCGGCGAGCGCGGCGGCGATGGACAGCGCCGCGGTCAGCCCGCCGACCGTGTCGGCCACCGGAAAGCCGACCCGCAGCGGCGCTGTCTCCGGCGTACCCGTCACGCTCATCATCCCGGACAGTCCCTGAATGATCTGGTCGTACGCCGGCGATTGACTCATCGGGCCGATCTGCCCGAACCCGCTGATGGCGCAGTAGATCAACGCCGGGTTGAGCTCGCGCAGCCGCTCCCACGGATATCCGATGCGGGCCAGCACTCCGGCCCGGTAGTTGTCGACCAGGACGTCGGCGCAGTCGAGCAGCTCCTCGAACGTGGCGCGACCCGCGGGCGACTTGAGGTCCAGCTCGACCGACTTCTTGCCGGCGTTCTGGGCCAGGAACGACGCCCCGAGCCCGGCCTCGTTCAGCTCCGGTACGGGGCCGAGCTGGCGGGCCAGGTCGCCGCGGCCGGGCATCTCGACCTTGACGACCTCGGCGCCGAGCAGCATCAGGTGGTAGGTGCAGTACGGCCCGGCGAGGACATTGGTCAGGTCGAGGACGCGGACACCGTCGAGTGGACGATCTTGCATGCGCGACGCTCCTTCATGTGTTCAGTAGGACGAGCCCAGGGGATGCTCGAAGCCACGCTCGTTCATCTGCGCGGCCGCGGCCTGGAGTTCCTTGACGAACGTGGCGACCCGGTCCTCGGTGAACCGGACCGTCGGCCCGCTCAGCGAGAGCGCGGCGACCACGGTGCCGGAGCGACCCAGGATCGGTACGGCCACCGCGGACAGGCCCTCCTCGCGCTCGCCGTGACTGACCGCGTAGCCCTGCTCGGTGGCGGCGTCGATCCACTCCCGCAGCTGCCGGACGTGCCCCTCGCCAGCGGGCGAGGAACGGGCGATGCGTTCCAGCAGCGGGTCGGAGGCGTTGCGCAGCAGCACCTTCGCCGAGGCGCCACCCCACAACGGCAGCTCGTCACCGACATGCACCACGTGGCGCAGCGGTTGCGGGCTCTCCTGCTGGGCGATGCAGATCCGGACGATGTCGCGGACGACGTAGACGTTGACCGTCTCCCGCTCACGAGCGGCGAGTTCCCGCATCATCCGCTGGGTCTCCGGTGGGAGCTCCCAGCTCCGGCGGGCGAGGTGGGCCCAGCGCCAGAGGCCGGGACCGGCCATGTACCCGGAACTGGTCGCCCAGAGCAGACCGCTCTGCTCCAGCGTCTGCACCATGCGGATCACGGTGGTCTTGGCCAGGCCCGTCGCGGCCACGATGTCCCGGATGGCGATCAGCGGGCGGTCCTCGGTCAGCAAGGCCAGGATGTCGAGAGCCCGCTGGACGCTGCGCACGCCGCCGGCTTCCGCGGGCGGCTCCTCCGGAGCGGTGGTCGGGGTCGGGCGCTGGGAAGCGGGTGTCACGGCGGCTCACTCTCTTTCGGTCACACCGGGAGCCCCGGTGTCGCGGACTCCCCGATTCTGCCGCCCGAAGGGCGGGTTCATCGCTCCGTAACTTTCCCGACCCGGCCTATTGCCAGGACCTTGCGGCCACCCGTACGTTACACCGTAGTCCGCACAGCGGTCCATAACCGCCCATTGCGATCCATCTGGCGGACCTTAGGGAGGAACATATGCTCGACTCGATCGGCGTGGCGCCGGCGTCGGCGCTGCTCGGCGGCAAGTGGATCGACGACGGACCGGTCGCCGAGCGGGTGGGCCCGTTCGTCCGTACGGTGGTCAGCCGGGCGCGAACCGCTGACCGCGCCGACGCTGTCGCAGCAGCCGAGTACGCCCGGTCCGCGGCCCGTTCGGTCGCGAAGCTGGCCCCGGCCACCCGGGCCGCGACTCTTGACCGGGCCGCCGCCCTGGCGACCGAGCGCCGGGAGGACATCGCCCGGCTCATCGCCTTGGAACTGGGCAAGCCGATCAAGGACGGTCTCGGCGAGCTGGACCGGGTCGCCGACACGTTCGCGGTCTGTGCCGCCGAGGCCCGCCGGATCGGCGGCGACGTGCTGCCGGTGGCCGGCTGGGAGCGGGGGATCGGCAACACCGCCCTGACCTATCGCGCTCCAGCCGGCGTGGCCCTGGCGATCACACCGTTCAACGCACCGGCCAATCTGCTGGCCCACAAGCTGGGAGCGTCGTTCGCCGCCGGCAACAGCACCATCGTCAAGGCGCCACCGCAGGCCCCGGCGGTCTCGGCCGCCGTCGTGGCGCTGCTGCTGGAGGCCGGAGCGCCGGTCGAGGCGATCCAGTTGCTGCACGGCGGCGGTGACATCGGCGCCGCGCTCTGTGCGGCGCCGGAGGTCGCGGTCATCAGCTTCACCGGCAGCGCGGAGACCGGAGCCGCGGTGGCCCGGGCCGCCGGCGCCAAGCGACTCGTGCTCGAGCTGGGCGGCAACGCCGCCACCATCGTCTGCGCCGACGCCTTCCTACCCGCCGCGGCCCGCAACTGCGCCCGCACCGGTTACACCAACTCGGGGCAGAGCTGCATCTCCGTACAACGGATCTACGTGCAACGGTCGCGCTTCGCCGAATTCGTCGACCTGCTCACCGCCGAGGTACAGGCCCTGAAGGTCGGCGACCCGCTCGACCCGTCGACCGACGTCGGATCCATGGTCGACGACGAAGCCGCCGAACGTGTCCTGTCCTGGGCGACCGAGGCGGTCGACGGCGGCGCCCGGATCACCGTCGGAGGCACCCGCGACGGCGCCACGCTGACCCCGACCGTCGTGGCCGACCCGGCCGCCGACGCCTCGATCGTCGTCCGAGAGGTCTTCGGCGCGCTGGTCACGGTCCTGCCGTTCGACGACTTCGACACCGTCCTGCAGACCTGCAACACCAGCCGGTTCGGGCTTCAGGCCGGGCTCTTCACCAACGACATCGGCCGCATCCTCACCGCGTGGCGTGAACTCGAGGTCGGGGGCCTGGTGGTCAACGGCTCGTCCAACTTCCGGCTCGACCACGTGCCCTTCGGCGGCGTGAAGGACTCCGGTTTCGGTCGCGAGTCCCCCCATCACATGGTCGAGGACTACACGGTGGTCAAGACGCTCCTGCTGCGAGACCTGTCGATCTGGGGAGAGAACTGATGACCGCCGCGGACGCTCTGGTCGCTCAACTGGCCGACTACGGGGTCGAGTACATCTTCGGCACCTGTGGCCACACCAACATCGCCCTGCTCGACGCCATCGGGCGCAGCCCGATCGAGTTCGTCATCGCCCGGCACGAGCAGACCGCCGCGCATGCCGCCGACGGGTACGCCCGCGCCAGCGGCAAACCCGGCGTGGTCCTCATGCACGTCGGCCCCGGCATGATGAACGGGGTCACCGGCGTGGCCACGGCCGCGCTCGACTCGGTGCCGCTGATCGCCATCTCCGGTGACATTCCCTCCTACCTGTACGGCCGCCATCCGCACCAAGAGGTGAATCTGCACGCCGATGCCGACCAGACGGCCATCTACCGGCCGTTCGTCAAGCGGGCGTGGCACGTGCACCGGGTCGAGGACCTGCCCCGCTTCACCGAGCGGGCGTTCTGGACAGCCACCTCCGGCCGTCCCGGCGCCGTCCTGCTCAACGTACCGATGGACATGTTCTCCCGGGAACTGCCCGGCACCGTGCCGGCCTATCCCCTGCCGCACCCGGCCCGCCCGGACCTCGCCGCGGACGACGCCGACCGCATCGCGGCAGCCCTGGCCACCGCCGAGCGGCCGCTGATCTACCTCGGAGGTGGGCTCGGCGGACCCGACGGCCGTACCGCGCTGCGTGACCTCGCCGAGCACCTCGACATCCCGGTCGCGCATTCGTTGATGGCCAAGGGCGCCCTGCCCGACAACCACCCGCTTCTGCTGGGCATGACCGGTTTCTGGGGACTGGCCGAGACCAACGCGTACGCCCGGGACGCCGACGTCGTGCTCGCCGTCGCGACCCGGTTCGCCGAGACCGACGCCAGCTCATGGGATCCGGACCACACCTGGCGCTTCCCGCCGAGCCGGCTCATCCAGATCGACATCGACCCCGCCGAGATCGGCCGCAACTACCCGGTCGAGATCGGCGCCGTCGCCGACGCCGGCCGCGCGGTGCGGCAGATTCTCGCCGCGGTGCGTAGTCACCTACCGGCCGGCACAGACCGCCCGCGGATGAGGGAGGACATCCGAGCCGCACGGTCGGAGTTGTTCGCCGCAAGCGCCGACCGTGGCCGCAGCGATCAGTTCCCGCTGCGGCCCGAACGCATCCTCGCCGACGTCCGAGCCGCCCTGCCGGACGACGCCGTGCTGGTCACCGATGTCGGCTGGAACAAGAACGGGGTGGCCCAGTGCTACCCGTTGCCGGAGGGCGGCCGATTCATCACGCCCGGCGGCGCCTCCACCATGGGGTTCGGACCGGCCGCCGCGCTGGGCGTCCAGGTCGCCGAGCCGGGCCGGGTGGTGGTCGCCCTGATCGGCGACGGCGGCATGAGCGCCCAGTTGCCCGCCCTGCCCCTCGCCGTCGAGCAGGGGCTGCCGGTCATCTTCCTGGTGATGAACAACCGTGCCCACGGCACCATCTCCGACCTGCAGGCAGGCGCCTTCGGCCAGAGCTACGGCTGCGACTTCACCGACCCGGACGGCAACCCCTACAGCCCTGACTTCGCCGCGCTCGGCCGCGCCTGTGGCGCCGACGGCTACGCCATCGCCGAGCCCGGCGAACTGATGACCGCCCTCAAGACGGCAGTGGAACGCCGACGCCCCGCGGTGATCGACGTCCCCATGGTCAACGAGCCGGTCCCCACCCCCGGCCACTGGAACATCAAAGACATCTACCAGGGCAAATTCGACTGATACCTCCTGACAGAAGGTGACCCGCCCATGCTCCGACGCCGCGCCACCGCCATATTCGCCATCGCCGTCCTCGCCGTTACCCTCGCCACCGGATGCAGCGCCCCCGGCTCGGACTCCGAGTCGTCCGGCGACAAGTCCGGACCCATCAAGATCGCACTGGTGGACGCCCAGAGCGGACAGCTCAGCTCGCTCGGCGGGTGGGAGCTCAAGGGCGCCCGCCTCGCCATCGACGAGTGGAACGCCCAGGGCGGGATCGACGGCCGCCAGATCGAACTCGGCGTCTTCGACGACCAGGGCGACCCGACCGTCGGCACCAACCTCGCCCGCAAGATCGACAGCGAGGGCTACATCGCGATGATCGGCACCGCTGAGAGCGCGGTCACCATCGCCATGGCGCCCATCCTCAAACAGGCCGAGATCCCCAACATCACCTCCGGGCAGTCACCGGGACTGGTCGCGGCCGGCAGCGATTTCCTCTTCCTCAACGGCCCGACCAGCACCACGTACGACGAGACCCTGGCCAAGCACATCGTGGATCAGCAGGGCATCAAGAGCATCGCCATGATCAGCAACAACGGCGGGTACGGCAAGGGCGAGCACGACGCGTTCCTCAAGGCCTTGACGAGCCGCGGCGTCACACCGGTGGTCGACCAGGTGGTCACCACCGACCAGAAAGACTTCAGCGCCGTTCTCACCGGGATCCGGCAGAAGAACCCCAAGGTGATCTTCTTGGGCGCCGAGGAGGTCGAATCCGGCCTGATCGTCAAACAGGCCCGCGACCTCGGCATCACCGCCACCTTCGCCGGGGCCGCGCCGCAGGGCACACCGGTCTTCCTCGACACCGCCGGCGCGAAGAACGCCGAGGGCACGATCGTCAGCTCCCCCTACCTGAGCAACGACATCAACGACGCCGCCAAGAAGTTCGCCACCGACTACAAGGCGAAGTTCAACGAGGACGCCGAGCTGCACGGCGCAAAAGCCTACGACGGCGCCCAGATCCTGCTCACCGCACTCAAGAGCAGCAACGTGGCCACCGGCAAGGAACTCGCCGAGGCGATCCGCGGGACCAGGTACCAGGGCCTGCTGGGCGACTTCGCGTACGACAAGACCGGCGTCGGCATCTTCGTCACGTCGATCGGCACCATCCAGAACGGCAAGCTCGTCGCCGCCGCGAGCTGACGGGCACAAGGAGAACCATGCAGGTCTTTCTGCAGACGATCGTGGGCGGCGTCAGTCTCGGCGCCGTCTACGCCTTGGTCGCGCTGGGCTTCTCATTGGTCTACCGCACCATGGGCCTGGTCAACTTCGCCCACGGCAACGTCGTGACCGTCGGCGCCTACCTCGCCTCCACCTTCTACCTGTCCACCAAACTGCCGTTCGCCTTGGCCATGGTGGTCGCGATCGGGCTGACCGGCGTCATCGGCCTGGTCATCGAGCGTGTCCTGCGGCCGTTGGAGAACCGGGACTTCGACCTCATGCTGATCGGGACGATCGGCTTCGGCATCGTCCTCGACGCGCTGATCATCATGATCTGGGGCGCCACCGGCCGGGCCGTCCCCTCGCCCGTGCCGTCCGCGCCGCTCGACTTCCTCGGCCTGCGCATCCGCACCTACGACCTGGTCGTGCTCGCCATCGCGGCCGCCGCCACGGTGCTGCTGGTGCTCTTCCTCTCCCGTACCAAACGCGGGGCGGCGATGCAGGCGGTCGCCATGGACCACGAGGCGGCCACCGCGGTCGGCATCCACGTCGGGCGTAGCAACGCCATCGCGTTCATGATCGGCGCCGGCCTCGCCGCACTGGCCGGCGGGCTGGTCGGGCCGCTCCTCTACGTCAGCCCGGCGCTCGGCGGGACGCTCGGCATCAAAGGGTTCGCGGCCGCCATCCTGGGCGGCTTCGGCAGCATCCCCGGCGCGATCGTCGGCGGGCTCGCGATCGGCATCCTCGACTCCTTCATGGCCGGCCACTTCCAGGGCTACGGCGAGCTGTTCACCTTCCTGATCTTCACGGTGATCATCATGGTGCGGCCGACCGGCATCTTCGGCGAGCGGACGGTGAACCGGGCATGAGAAAGAAACTCGCGACGGTCGCGCTGGTCGGTGCCGGCGCTTGGTTGTTGCCGTACGGTCTCGACTCGTACGCCATCCACGTCGCCAACGTCATCCTCATCTTCGCCGTCCTCGCCATCGGCCTCGGGCTCTGCATGGGCGTGGCGGGACAGGTCAACCTGGCCCAGGTCGCCTTCTTCGGCGTCGGGGCATACGCCACCGCCATCCTCACCACCAAGGCCGGCCTCGGCTTCTGGGTCGCCGCACTGCTCGCCGTCGCCGCTACCGTTGCGGTCGGCCTGGTCGTCGGCACTCCCGCGCTACGCGTCCAATCGCACTACCTCGGCATCGTCACCCTCGGCCTCGCGCTGGCCTTCACCAACTGGGTCACCAACGCGCAGGTCTCCGGCGGCGCGGAGGGAATCTCGTCGATACCGGGGCCCACCCTGCCCGGCGTCGATCTGGACAGCGAATACCTGTACTACTACCTGGAACTGATCGTCTTCGCCCTTGCCCTCGCATTCGGGCTGTTCCTGGTCCGGACCCGGCTGGGCCGGCGCATGCGGGCCATGCGCGACGACTCACTCGCCGCCGGCGCCCTGGGCGCCGAGGTGCCTCAGCTCCGCATGACGGCGTTCCTCCTGGCCAGCGTCTACGGCGGCGTAGGCGGCGTGCTCTACGCCGGGCTCATCCGCTACGTCGCCCCGGAGTCCTTCGGCATCGCCAACATGTTCCTGCTGCTCGGCATGGTGATCATCGGCGGCCGGCAGAGCCTGATCGGCTGTGTCGTCGGGGCCGTGAGCCTCGCCCTCGTGCGCGAGGGACTGACCGACCACCCGACGGTCGCCCAGGTCGCATACGGCGCGGTGGTGGTGCTCGTGGTGGTCTTCGCGCCCACCGGCCTCGCCGGCCTGCCCGCCCGCGTACGCGCCGCACTGGCCCGCCGCCGCCGGCAGCAGAGCGCCGCCGCCCGGCTCGGCCCGTTCCAGCCCTACCCGGCCGCGGGCATCGCGCCTTCCGGTCGTCCGGTCCTGGAGGTAACCGGGTTGACGATGCAGTTCCGGGGGATCAGGGCCCTGGACGAGGTGGCGCTGACCGCGTCCGAAGGCGAGATCCGCGGCATCGTCGGACCGAACGGCTCCGGCAAGACCACGCTCTTCAACGTCGTCAGCGGGCTGTACCGGCCAACGGCGGGACAAGTGCGGTTCCGCGGCCAGGACATGACCGGCAGCCGCCCGTACCGGCTGGCCCGCGCCGGGATGTCGCGCACCTTCCAGAACCTGCGCCTGTTCGGCGACCTCACCGTCGAGGAGAACATCCTTGTCGCGCTCGACCGCAGTCCCACCCTCGCCAGCTGGCGTTACCTGCTCGGGCCGATCAGCATCCTGCGGCAGGACCGGACCCTGCGGCGACAGGCCGGTGAGGTGCTCGACCGGTACGGGCTCACCGAGTTCGCGCAGTCCCGGCCCCGATCGCTGCCGTACGGCATCCAACGGCGGGTGGAGATCGCCCGCGCGGTGGCTGCCGCCCCGTCGCTGCTGCTGCTGGACGAGCCGGCCGCCGGCCTCAACGGCGAGGAGGTACGCCAGCTCAGCGAGATCGTCCGATCCATCCGCGACAGCGGCATCACCGTCATCATCATCGAACACAACATGGGCCTGGTCATGTCCCTGTGCGAACGGGTCACCGTCCTGGCCGGCGGCCGCATCATCGCCGAGGGCGAGCCCGCCGACGTCGCCGCGACCCCCGCCGTCATCGAGGCCTACCTCGGCGACTCGATGAGCACCGAGGACCTGCCGTCCGTCCCGGAGGTGACCGCATGACCGCACTGTCCGAGCCGGCGACCAGCACCAGCCAGGCCCTCACCGTCGAAGGGCTCACCGTCCACTACGGCGGCGTCTGCGCCGTACGCGAGCTCAGCTTCTCGGTCCCGGCGGGTGAGGCCATCGGTGTCATCGGCGCCAACGGCGCCGGAAAGACATCAACCCTCAAGGCCGTCATGGGCCTCATCCCACGCCGGGTCGCCACGTTGCGCTTCGGCGACATCGACCTGAGCCGGGTGAACGCCCGTTCGATGGTCCGCCACGGCATCGGGTACGTGCCGGAAGGCCGCCACGTCTTCGCCGGTCTGCCCGTCGAGAAGAACCTTCTGCTCGGCGCCTACGCCCGCAAGTGGAACGCCGAGACCCACGCCACCCTCGGGCAGGTGTACGAGCTGTTCCCCGTGCTCGGCGAGATGCGGCACCGGCTGGCCGGGGCTCTGTCCGGTGGCCAGCAGCAGATGCTCGCCATCGGGCGTGCGCTGATGTCCCGTCCCCGGCTGCTGCTGCTCGACGAGCCGTCCATGGGACTCTCGCCGAAGCTGGTCGAGGACATCCTCGCCGTGCTGCAGCGGCTGCGCGCCGAGGGGCTCAGCCTGCTGCTGGTCGAGCAGAACGCCAAGCTGACCTTCGAGGCCACCAGCAGCTGCCTGGTCGTGGAGAACGGCGAGGTGGCGATGAGCGGGACCTCCGCCGACCTGCGCCACGACCCGCAGGTGCGCCGCATCTACCTGGGCCTGTGAAACTCGGCCAACCGCTTCAACTCGGCGGGCACCGGCTCCGCAACCGGGTGGTCAGCCCGCCGATGGAGCGCAACTACGGCACACCCGACGGCCGGGTGGCCGATCCCGCCGTTTCCGGCTTCCAGCCGGTGGCCCCCTCGCCGGTGCCCTTCCGGGGGCGTACGCCGCGCGAACTGACCATCGCCGACGTCGAGGAGCTCACCGTGGCCTTCGGGGCCGCGGCCCGGCGCTGTGCCGAGGCCGCGGTCGACGTCATCGAGGTGCACGCCGCCCACGGCTACCTCATCCACCAGTTCCTGTCGCCGCGAACGAACCGGCGCACCGACCGCTACGCCGACCCGGTCCGGTTTCTCGCCGACGTCCTCCAGCAGATCCGGGCCGCAGCGCCGCACGCCGCGGTGGTTCTGCGCCTGTCCGCGTTCGAGGGGGTTCCCGATGGTCTCGACGCGAACGCGACGCTTGCGCTGACCGGGAGGCTGCCGCTGCACCTGGTCGATGCCCCTCGACATCTCGGCCGGTTGCTACGAGGCGGGGGAGTGGATCGTGCAGCCGGACGAGGTCGATCGGGGCGTCCTCGCCCCGTACGCCACCATGTTCCGGGTGTTCGGCAAGCCGGTCGGCGTGGCTGGGCGGATCGTCACCGGGGACACCGCCGAGGAGATTCTGGCGTCCGGCGCCGCCGACTTCGTGGCCGTGGGCCGGGCCCTGCACGCCGACCCCGGATGGACGGCCGCCACTCTCGCGGGCGTGCTGCCCCGCCCGTGCATCGGCTGCAACCAGGGATGCATCGACGTGCTGCACACCCAGCAGCCGATCTGGTGCCTGGTCAATCCCGGCGCCGGCCGCGAGGCGTTACGCGGCGCCGGTCGTGAGGCGTTGCGCGGCGCCGGTCGTGACGCGTCACCCGGGCGCCGCCGCGTTCTCGTCGCCGGGGCGGGCGTCGCCGGTCGCGCGTCGTCGACCTGCGTGACTGGCTACGGCACCCGGATCCACCACGACCGGACAGCGTCGTCACGATCTGGGGAGCCGACCGCGCCGGAGTCGCCACGGCCGACGCCGCCACGGCCGCCGGTCACCGGGTGCTGCTTCTCGCGGCCGGCGAGGAGCTCGCGCCCGAGGCCGGACCACGGGAGAAGAGCATGATGCTCCGCCGGCTGGCCGACCATCCGGACGTGGAGATCAAGCACGGCACCACGGTCGAAGCCGTCGAACCGCGCCGGCTCCTGCTCGGCCACGCCGGTGACCGCGGGTGGCTCGACGTCGCCGGCCCGATCGTGGTGTCCCAGGGCACAGTGCCACGACCCGTCCCCGTCACACCGGGGCGCAGGCGCACGCTCGTGGTGGGCGAGGCCGGATTCGCGGGATCGGCGGCCGAGGCCATCCGGCAGGCCAGTGCGATCACGGTGTGACGCCGCCACCGTGAAGTCGGCACCTGCTGGCTTAGATTGGACCCGTGACGGATGCTGAGCTCATCGCCATCGCGCGGGCGCAAGCGGCCGAGCTACGTCGCCTGTCCTTGCGCGACGCCGCGGTGGAAGTCCACGGGCCGGAGGCGGAGGTTCTGCTGAGCGACCCACGGTACGCCCGCGGTGGCGGGCTCCTGGTGGTCATCGATACCGCCACCGGCGCCGTCCTGCGGGTGATACCGCAGCTGTGACGGGCACCGCCCGATCCGCTGCCGGACGAAGACCTCCCCATGCGACACCGCCGTTCTTGGCGTTCTCCTCGAGTCTGGCGTGACCTATCGTCGTGGGGTGTCGCTCGCCGAAGACCTGAACGACCCGGATGACATGACCCGGTTGCTGGCCGTCGGGAGAGCCGCGCGGGACGGTGGGCCCGAGGTCATCGGCAAGCTGCTCGACATGGCGCTGCACGACGGTGCCGAGGTGCAGACGGCGGGTGGCGTGGCCGAGCGCTGGGATAACGTGAGCGACGCCGCGGCCGGAGCCCTGGCAGCCGTCCTCCGCCGGCATGCGACGGTCGACCGATGGATCGGCCGGGCCGTCGTCGACCTGGCCGAGAACGACGACCGCGTCGCCCGGCTGCTGCACTTCCTCGGCCCCGACGCCGAGCCGGTGCGCCGCGAGCTGGAGACGAGCAGCGAGGAACGGCTTCGTATGCGGGCGCTGCGGGCGGTCCGTCCCGTCGACCGTCCCGTGGAGCTCAACCGCCGCTTTCTCGCCGACCCCTCGCCGATCGTCCGGCTCGAGGCGCTGCGCGGAAGTTCCCGGTTCGGCCCGGAGGACGCGCATCGGGCGCTGACCGATGTGAGCGTGGAGGTGCGGCTGGCCGCAGTGCGGAAGTTGCAGTGGCGGGACACGTCGGCGTTTGCCGCCGCAGCGCGCGTCGAGACGGTACGCGAGGTCCGGGAGCAGTATGTCCAGGCGCTGGTCGACCGCCCGCTGACCGACGATGTGTTCCGGGCGCTCCTGGGATACCTTGCCGACGACGGCTGGGTCGGGCGCATGGCGGCCCGGCGCCTGCGCCTGATCGACAGCCCCGGGGTCGTTGCGGCGGTCGCTTCCCGGATCCTGGTCGTCGACGACGAGGCGCACCTGTCGACCTTGGCCGAGTTCCCCCACCTGCTCGAATACGCGCCCGAACTGTTGGAGCCACTTGAGTGTCTGCGCCGCAGCGCGACGGACGCCGAGCTGTTCGGCATTCTGGATCGGCTGCCGCGTTGGGAGCGGTCCGCGTACCCCCTGGAAGATCCGGCGGACGGCCTGGACCCGGTGCAGCAAGCGCGGCTTCTCCGCGCCGTCCTGGGTTGGGCCCACAGCGTCGTGGAATCGGATGGCCTGGCGGCGTGGCTGGCGGCGCCGGACGACCACACCGCTGCGGAGTGGATCACCGAGCACGACTGGTTCGGCACCGGGCCGGCCGCCGACCTGCTGCACGCAGCCGTCGACGGCGACCTGCGGCGCGCGCTGGGCGTCGACCTCGGCTCGGATCTGCTGCGCCTGGCCCACCTGTTCACGGCCCGGCAGATCCGCGCCGGTCTCGACCCGCTGCCGCCGAGACCGCTGAGTCGCCTGTTGACCGAAGGCCCCGACCTGCTGCGCGTGCGCTTTCAAAGGGGCCGCACCGTCGTCCTCCGGCTGCACGGATCGGCTGCCGTCGGCCCGCGCCTCGAACCGGCGAACGCGTTGCTGCACGTGCCGTGCACGGATTGCGGCACATCCACGCGGGTGCAGGGTCCACCCGCGTGGACGTATCGCGACGAGGACCGGGTGCGCGCGTTCGAGGACGGTTACGCGGCCACACTGATCGGCGCCTGCCCGGCCTGCGGGGCGTCGGTGCGGACGGAGGTGCTGATGTCGGTGACGGAGGGACGATTCGATGGCCCGCGCGAGGTCAGCTGGGACGCCCGGTCATGAGGGTGGTCACGGGCATTCTGCTGCTCGCGGTGGGAGCCACGCTCACGGCCGGCGGGTTCGCGTGGCCGGAGGGCCGGATCACGGCGATCGCCGTGGCCGTGCTCACGCTCGCCGCCGGCTTCGCCGTCCTGGCCGCGCGGATCACGCTGTTCGCGGCCGCGGTCTGGGGTGTCGGGTGGGTCGCGCTGGTCGGCGGCATCGCGGCCGGTGAGTGGGTGGCGATGTCGGGCGGCGCGGTCGCGGTGGTGGCGGGCGGGGTCGCGTACGCGACCAGCAACTACGTAACCTGGTTCGGGGTGGCCGCGCTGGGCGACGCGCTGGCGCTGGGCGCGATCGCCTGGTGGGCCTGGGGTACGGGCGAAACCGTCGCCACAGCGGGAGCGGTCGCCGGTGCCGTAGCGTCGGCAACCTACGGCGCGGTGAGCTTGCGCTCGTGACCCCTCTGGACTGCGCCGCCGGGACCCGGGGAGGGCGCCTGGCGGACGGGGAGCTCCGGCGGCGAGGGCGGTCACATCCAGCCGCCGTCGACGATCCAGTTCTGGGCGGTGCACGAGCGTGAGTCGTCCGCGGCCAGCCACAGCATCATCCGGGCCACATCCTGCGGGAAAAGTTTGCCAGGCAGGCACTGGTTGCGCGCGATGGATGCCTCGGCCTCGGGCGTCACCCATTCGGTGAGTTGCTTCTCCGTCATGATCCAGCCGGGGATGAGGCAGTTGACCCGGATCTGGAACGGACCGAGTTCCCGTGCCAGTGTCCGGGTGAGCCCTTCGATGCCGGCCTTGGCGGTGATGTACGCGGGCAGGTCGAGCAGGTCGATGTGCGCGCTGATGGAGCCGAGGTTGATGATCGACCCGCCGCCGGCGGCCCGCATCATCGGGGTGACCGCCTGGGCGGCGAAGAAGTGGTGCCGGACGTTCACGGCCATCCGGTCGTCCCACAGCGCGACGTCGAACTCCTCGACCCGGTACCGCCGGTCGTCGGCCGCGTTGTTGACGAGTGTTCGGACCGGCCCGAACCGGTCCGCGGTGCGGGCGATGGCGTCACGCAGCGCGGGGATGTCCCGGACGTCGCAGGGAAGGAAGAGCGTGTCGTCGCCGAGTTCGCGTTGCAGGGCCGCGCCGCGCTCGATGTCCACGTCGGCGAAGGCCACTCGGGAACCTTGGGCCGCGAGGTGGCGGACGAACTCGGCGCCGAGTCCCGACGAGCCGCCGCTGACGAACGCGACCCGTCCGTCGAGCGACGGGTAGCTCGCGTAGCCGGTCATGAAGCGAGTTCCTCTCAGCGCGAAGGCGGATCGAGCCACAGGTCCGGGCCGGGGACCAACGCCTCCAGGTCCGCCCAGAGCTCGTCGGGGATCGGTGTGCCGGTCAGGTCGAGCGTCTGCTGCACCCGCTCCGGCGAGGACACTCCGACGACCGTTGAGTCGATGAACGGCGCGCGCAGCGAGAACTGCAACGCGGCCGCGGCGAGCGGTACCCCGAACCGGTCCGCGGCCGCCGCCATCGCGATTGCCGCCGCGGCGATCGCGTCGTTGCGTTCCCGGTAGGCGTACTTCCCTTGGGTGGCAGGTCCTCTGGCGAGCATGCCGCCGCCGTACGGTGCCGCGTTCAGGACCCCGATGCCGCGTTCGTGCGCGACCCGGAACAGCTCCTCGGCCGACCGGTCGAGCAACGTGTACCGGTTGTGCGTGAGCACCACCTCGAACACGCCGGTGTCGAGGTACTGCTGCATCAGGGCGACCGGGCCGCCGGCCACGCCGAGATGCGCCACCAGTCCCTGTCGTTTCAGGTCTGCGAGCGCCTCCACCGGGCCGCCCGGTGCGGTTGCCTCGTCGAAACTGATCCGTTCGGGGTCGTGCAGGTGCAGCAGCTGGATGTGGTCGACGCCGAGGCGCTGCAGGCTCTCCTCGAGTGATGTCCGTGCCCGCCGGCCGGAGAATTCGCCGGTACGCGGATCCGGGTCGACCTTGGTGGCCAGAACCGTGCCGGTGGGCAGGCCGCCCCGGTCGCGCAGGGCGATTCCGATGCGGCGTTCGGCCGTGCCGTCCACGCCGTATCCGTTGGAGGTGTCGATGAAGTTGACGGCCGGGCTGTCCAGTGCCGCGCCGACTGTGGCGACCGCCCGTTCCTCGCTCACCTCGTACCCGTACAGGCGCGGCATGTTCGCCAGCGGGCTGGTGCCGACGCAGAGCGCGGTCACGGCCAGGCCGGTGCCGCCGAGCGGGCGGGCGGTCATGCGGCGCCCCGTGCGGCGAAGACGTCCCGGGCGGCGTGGTAGGCGCCGACGATCCGGGTGAGGACCGCCTCGGTGTCCGCATCGGGCTTGGTGGTGTCGGGGTGGTCCCGTCGCCACCCGACCATCCGGGATGCCGCGCGATGGAAGGTCAGCCGGGGGGAGAAGCCCGGCACGAAGGTACGGATCTTCGTGGTGTCGAACACCGCGCTGTGCCCGATGTCGCCGAGCATCTCGCCTGACCAGAACCACCCGGGCGCCACCAGCGGGTACATCTCCGAGGCGACGTGGACCAGCCGCGCCGTCACTCCCAGCGCCTCCCCGACGATCGTGTAGATCTGGTCCCAGGTGTAGACGTCGGAGCCGGTGATGTTGAACGTCTCGCCGATCGCGCGGGGGTTGCCGAGCAGACCGACCAGGCCCTGCGCGAAGTCCTCGGCGTGCGTGAGTGTCCACAGCGACGTGCCGTCGCCGTGCACCGGAATCTCAGCGCCCCGCGCGATTCGGTCGACCACCGTCCAACCGCCGGGCAGCGGCGGGTTGGCGTCGTCGTAGGTGTGCGACGGCCGGACCACGGTGAGCGGAAAGCCCTGCGTCACATGTGCGTCCTGGAGCACCTGCTCGGCGCGCCGTTTGGCGGTGGCGTACGCGAGGTGCGGGTTCGGCGCGGTCGGCGTCGACTCGGAAATCGGTATCTGCCGCACCGGCTTGGCGTAGATCGAGGCAGAGCTGATGTGTACGTACTGACGGGCCCGCGGGCCGAACAACGTCACCATTCGGCGTGCGTCGTCGATGTCGTACGACAGAAAGTTGACGACGGCGTCGAACGTGCGGTCGCCGATCGCGGCGGCCAGCCCGGCACTGTCGCCGACGTCGGCGATCAGCGTCTCGACGCCGTCGGGCAGGCTCCGATCCTGGTCGTTGCGGCCGCGGTTGACCACCGTGACGCGCATGCCGGTCTCGACCGACAAGCGCACGCAGGACGCGCTGATCGTTCCGGTTCCGCCGAGGTAAAGCACGCTCAGATGCGCGGCGTCGTGGTGCAACATGTGTTTCTCCTCGGTGCTCAGATCTTGCCGGCGTACCAGTCTTCGAACCCGTTCTCGGTCAGGCTGATGAGAACGTCCTGCGGGCGGATGCCGAGCGGCTCGAGCTTGTCCACCACTGCCTTGAAGAAGGCCTGCTTGGTCGCCGCGGGGTACATGTGCACCGCGGTGACCCGGATGACGAGCAGGTTGCGCCGTTCGACGCCGTTGTACCCGGCGTCGAACTTGAGCTCGCCGGCGTCGTGCGCCTGGAAGATCTGGAACCGGTCGTCGGCGGGGATCCCCAGGGCCTCGATCTGCGCGTCGTGGATCGCGTTCCCGATGTCCTCGTGGGACTTGTCGAACACCTGCCGATCGAGGTGTACGTGGATAAGCGGCACGATGGTCACCCTTCAGGTAAAGATCATTTGATGGCGCCGGCCGACAGGCCGCGCTCGAACAGCCGCTGGAGACTGAGGTAGGCGATGACCTCGGGGATCGCGGTGATGACCGCCGAGGCGAGGATCTTCGTCTGGTCGTTGCTGAACTGTCCGACGAAGAACTGCGGCACCAGCGTGATCGTCTGCATATCCGGTGATTGCAGGAAGACCAGCGGGAAGAGGTAGTTGTTCCAGGCCGCCACGAGGGTGAAGATGATGACCGCCGCGGCGATCGGCCGGGTCAGCGGCAGGACCAGATGGATGAAGCCACGGTACGAGTTCGCGCCGTCCACCCGCGCCGCCTCGAACAGCTCGTCCGGCAGGCCGTTGATGAAGTTGCGGGTGAGCAGCACGGCGAACGGCACCTGCAGCGCGGCCAGTGGGAGGACCACCGCCCAGTATGTGTCGTACAGCCCCAGCCGGGTGGCCGTGGCGAACAGCGGCGCGAGCAGCACGACCTCGGGCAGCGTCAAGCAGGCGAGCAGCAGCCAGAAGTAGACCTCGCGGAACCGGAGGTGCAGTTTCGCGAAGCCGAACGCGGCCATCATCGTCACCGCGTACACCAGCGCGATGACGACCCCGGCGATGATGAGGCTGTTCAGGAAGAACCGCCCGAAGCCGGGCACCTGCAGTACCGCGGTGAAGTTCTTCGGCCCTTCGCCCGCGAACGCGCCCTTGACCATCACCACGAGGGGGAACAGGAACGGAATGATGAGGATTGTGGCGACGAGCTGCAGCAGGATGCGGCCCCGCCGGGTGCGGATCTCGAACATCGTCTACCTCGCCTCCCGTCCGCGCCCCACGAGCTGCAGGATCACCGCCACGATCAGCGCGACCACGAGCAGGATGACGGACAGCGCGCCGCCGTATCCGACGTGGCCGAGCGGGATCGTCTGGCGGTAGATGTAGGTGCCGAGGAACTCGGTCGCATAGTTGGGTCCGCCGATGGTGACCAGATACGGCACGTCGAACGTCTTCAGCGCCCCGATGGCGCCCAGAATCCCCAACGCGATCGTGGTTCCGCGCATCTCCGGCCAGATGATGCTCAGCAGCGTCCGGAGGTTGCTCGCGCCGTCCATCCGCGCTGCCTCCAGGACCGACGGATCGATCTGGGTCATCGCGGCGAAGTAGAGGACGAACGTGACACCGGTCCACTCCCAGATCGTGATGAACATGATGACCGGCAACGCGGTGCTGGTCTGTCCGATCCAGGGCTGCGCGAGCGCTCCGAGGCCCACGTGCTGCAGGACGGAGTTGAGCTCGCCGTCCGGGGCGAACATGTGCCGGAACACCGGCGCCATGATGGCCGGCGCGAGCACCACCGGAATGAAGATGATCACCTTGTACAGCGCCGCCAGCCGCAGCCGCGCGTGCATCAGGACCGCGAAGATCAGACCCAGCAGCGTCTGAACCACGAACGTGACCACGAAGAAGACGGCTGTGTGGCGCACCGTGGCCCAGAAGACCGGGTCGCGGATGATGCGCGTGTAGTTCTGTCCACCGACGTGAAGCGGGTCCGGGCTGATCCCGTCCCAGTTCAGCGTCGAGATGTACGCCGTGTACCCGATGGCGTAGTAGATCAGTCCCACGCTGAGGACCAGGGCGGGCAGGATCCAGGGCAGGCCCGGAGGGCGTCGCGGGCGGCCGCGTCCACCGCTGCCCGCAGCCCCGGACCTCTCCTTGCCGATCTCCCGCTTGCGCGTCGATGTCTCGGTCATCACGACTCCGTGGGTCCGGCCGCATTCATCGGACTGCCGGTCACTTGAAGGTCACTCCGGCCGCCTCGGCCGCCTGCTGCAGGGTCTTGGCCGCGTCCTGCGGAGACGCCTTTCCGGTGGCCACGGAGGTCGCCGCCGCGAGGATGCCGTTCTGCACATCCGCGCTCAGCAGTGCCTGACGCGGCTCGGTCACGGCGCTGGCCTTCGTGATGAGCTGCTGTACCGGGCCCTTCTGGATCGCCGGGTCGACGAGTTCGACGTTGTCGAACTTCGGTGTCACGGAGGTGAGCGACGGCAGGTCGTTGAGCTGGTCGGCGATCACCTGCTGGCCCTCGGCCGAGGTCGCCATCCACTTGACGAACGTCTCCGCGGCGGCCCGGGCCTTCGACTTCGTCGAGATGGCCAGGCCGAAGTCGGCGTCGCCGTACATCTCACTGATGTTGCCGGCGCCGGCAACATCGGGGAAGGCGACCGGCAGGATCGGGAACGGCTTGGCGCCGCTGACCCCGGCCGCCGAGAGCGCCGCGGTCATCGCCTTGGTCGTGGTGTACTGCGTGTACCAGGTGCCCATCATGACCATGCCGTACTTCCCGGTGAGGAAGTCGTTGTTGGCATCCGGGTACTGCTGATAGCCGACCGCGCCGGGCTGCATGATCCCGCTGTCGAACAGGTCCTTCCAGATGGCCAGCGTCCGCACGATGCCGGGGTCGGTCCACCTGGCCTCGCCGTTGGACACCTTGGTCCACAGGCCGGGCTGGACGGAGTTCGCGATGGACTGCAGGGTGTCCTGGTCGAAGCCCTCCTGAGCGGCGCCCTGGACGAAGCAGCCCACCTTGTTCCGTTTGAGCACCTGGCAGACCTGCTTCCACTCGGACAGCGTCGTGGGTGGCCGCAGGTTGAACTTCTTGAAGATGTCCGCGTTGATCCACAGCGTCCCGGCGTAGACCTGGCCGACCGACAGCGCGGTGAGCTTGCCGTCGGCGCTCAGGCCGCTGATGCCGATCGGGGCGACCTTCGTCTTCCAGTCACTGCCCAGCGCCTGCCCGGCGAGTGCGGTCTGGTCGACGGCGAACGATTTGAACTGCGTGACGTAGGCGCCGGGCTGCATGTCGAAGACGTCCGGGCCCTTGCCGGAGGCGAGGGCCGGGCGCAGCGCGGCCACCCAGTCGGAGATGTTGACCAGCTTGTAATTGATCTTGATGTTCGGATACTGCTTGTTGAAGGCTGCGATGTAGGTGTTGGCGGTCGCGGTGTCGGTCGGCGTCCAGCCCCACCAGTTGACCGTGCCGGAGGTCGCGCTCCCGGCGTTCGACGAATCTCCGGAGTCCCCGCCGCAGGCAGCCAGCGTGGTGACGGCGAGCGTCGCGGCGGCAAGGATGGACAGCGGCCGCAGTCGTGCCTTCTGCGTCAGCAAGAGTCGCATGTATCCCTCTCCACTCTCCATGGAGCTAAGAAATGTTTCGCGCCCCGACGGGCGCCGTGTACCCAGGCGTCTCGATGCCAGCGCTCGCTGTGAAGGGGTGATGATCGCCTGAAGCCGCTGCGAACGAAGGTCGATTCGGCGTCGTTACGGGTGGATCACAGGCTAAGCCGATCGCAACTTTCCCGTCAACGTTTCCTTACGAGTTGGAAACTTTCGTACGGGAGGTGCGCCGCACTGGTGCGCCGGTGCTGGCCCGCACCACGAGCGACGTGTCGATGTCGATCCGGGTGAACGTCAAGTCGGGCTCGTCGGCCAGGCGGGTGACGAGTTCCACCGCCTGCTCGGCCATCGCGAGCAGAGGGACGTGGATCGTGGTCAGCGGCGGGCCGGCCCACTGCGCGATCCGCAGATCGTCGTAACCCACCACGGAGAGGTCGCCCGGGATGGTGTGACCGAGCGACCGGGCCGCCTCGTAGACGCCCAGGGCGTACAGATCGGAGGAGGCGAAGATGGCCGTCGGCCGATCCGGCAGCGACAACAGCGCCCGGCCCTCGGCCAGTCCGTCGGCGTGGTGGAACTCGCCCGGCCGGATCAGTTCTGGATCGCCGGCGATCCCGGCGGAATCCAGGGCCGCGCGGTACCCGGAGAGCCGGGCCGTGGAGGCGAGCATGTCCTGCGGTCCGGTGATGATGCCGATCCGGCGGTGGCCCAGCTCGATCAGATGGCGGGTGGCCAGGTAGCCGCCGTTCCAGTCGGCGGAGCCGATCGACGGCACGTCCGGCCCGGGGTTGCCGGCCGGGTCGAGCATCACGAGCGGGATGTTGCGGGAACGCAGCCGCTGCTTGTCCTTGGCCGGGAGCACACAGGCGACCAGGATGATCCCGACCGGCCGGCGCCGCAGCACGTCGTCGACCCAGGACGGCTCGGGCAGGTGCCGCTCGGTGGCCCCGGTCAGCACCATGCCGATCCGCCGCCGGCGCGCGACCTGGTCGATGTTCGCCAGCAGATCGCTGGCGAACGGGCTGTCGATCTCATAGCAGAGCACCTCGAGCAACGGCGCGGGCTGCTGCTTGCCGCCGCGGCGGTTGTACCGGTGGTCCTGGAGCAGTTCCTCGATGCGCTGCCGGGTCTCGCTGGACACCCCGGAGCGACCGTTGAGCACCTTGGAAACCGTGGAGACCGAAACGTTGGCCCGCGCCGCCACCTCGGACAAGGTGGCGCGGGAACCGATGTCGTCCGCGGCGGGCTCGCTGGGCATGCGCATCAGCCAATCTAGGTGTCGCCGGGCTTCTTGACCGCCCGGCCCGGCCGATCCTATGCTGCCGTTCATCCCGACAATTTCGCAACGTCTAGCGAAACTTTCTAAGAGGGTGACCGGGTGACGACCTCGAATCCGAGGAATGCCGCCGTGCCTGACGAGAGCCTGCGACACCGGATCGGCGAGGTCACCCTCACCGTGCTCGGGCCGGACCGGCGGCCGCTGACCGACCGGGTCGTCACCGTGGCCCAGCAACGGCACACGTTCGCCTTCGGCAACATCGGCTTCGACTTCGTCAGCCTCGTCGGTGGCCCGCCGCCCGAGGCGGCCGCTCCGGCGTTCGGCGGCGCCACCGGCCTGGACCTGGACCGGCTGGGCGACCTGTGGCTCAACCTGTTCAACACCGCGACCCTCCCGTTCTACTGGGGGCCCTACGAGCCGCGACAGGGCGCCACCGACGTCGAACGCCTGACCAGGACCGCGCACTGGCTCGCCGCCCGCGGCGTCACCGTCAAGGGTCACCCGCTCGTCTGGCACACGGTGCAGCCGGCATGGCTGCTCGATCTCGACAACGACGAGGTCGAACGGTTGCAGCGCAACCGGATCCGCGAACTGACCGGCGGATTCGCCGGCGTGATCGACCTCTGGGACGCCATCAACGAGGCCGTGATCATGCCGGTCTTCGCGAACGGGGACAACGCCATCACCCGGCTCGCCCGGGCCCGGGGCCGCATCGCCATGGTGCGGATGGCGTTCGAGGAGGCACGAGCGGCCAATCCCGCGGTGACCCTGGTGCTCAACGACTTCGACCTCAGTTCGGCGTACGAATGCCTGATCGAAGGGGTTCTCGAAGCCGGCATCCGGGTCGACGCGATCGGGCTGCAGACCCACATGCACCAGGGGTTTCGCGGCGAGGAGTACCTGCGGGACGTGCTGGACCGGTTCGCCCGTTACGGCCTGCCGCTGCATCTGACCGAGAGCACCCTGGTGTCCGGGCACCTCATGCCGCCCGACATCACGGATCTCAACGACTATCAGATCCCGGACTGGCCGACGACTCCGGAGGGCGAGGCCCGCCAGGCCGACGAGATCGTGCGGCACTACCGGACGCTGATGGCGCACCCCGCCGTCGAATCGATCAACTACTGGGGGCTCACCGACGACGGCGCCTGGCTGGGCGCCCCGGTCGGGCTGGTCCGCGCGGACGGCAGCCGCAAGCCGTCGTACGACGCGCTGGAAAGCCTGATCAAGGGGGAGTGGTGGCTGCCACCGACCGAGATGCGAACCGGACCCGACGGCACGGTCGTCGTGCGGGGGTTCCACGGCGACTACACGGTCGCCGGAACCCCGTTCACCATTCGCCCCGGGCAGGCCAGCGCGTCGGCGTACGTCGATGAGTAGGGTCATGCGAGCGGCCGTCTGCGGCACGGTCGGCGGCGGCATGGTCGTCGAGCACGTCACCCTCGCCGAGCCCGGCCCGACCGAGGTGGTGGTCCGCATCGACGCCGCCGGGGTCTGCCACAGCGACCGCCACTACCTGACCGGCGACCTGGTCTGCCCGCTGCCGGTGGTGCTCGGCCACGAGGGGGCGGGCGTCGTGGTCGAGACCGGCGAGCGGGTCAGTGTGGTCCGGCCCGGCGACCCGGTGTGCCTGATGTGGCGTCCGCGCTGCGGCCACTGCCGGTTCTGCCTCGGTGGCCGGCCGGGCCTCTGCCGGTCCGGCGCGATCCACGCCACGTCCGGCGGGCTCCAGGACGGCACGACCCGGCTTCGCCGCCCGGACGGGGAGCCGGTGCACCACCTGATGGGGGTGTCGTGCTTCGCGGAGTACGCGATCGTCTCCGAGCGGTCCGTGGTGCCGATCCCCGGCGGCGTGCCACCGGAGGTCGCCGCGATCACCGGTTGTGCGGTGATCACCGGCGTGGGCGCGGTGCTCAATGCCATCGGCGCCTGCGCCGGTGAGAGCCTGGCGGTGTTCGGCGCCGGCGGCGTGGGGCTCTCGGTGGTGATGGGCGGCGTGCTGGCCGGTGCGTATCCGATCGTCGCCGTCGATGTCGTCGCCGAGCGACTCGCGGCCGCCACCCGGCTCGGCGCGACCCACACGATCGACGCGAGCTCTGACGACGTGGGCGCTGCCCTCGCGGCCATCCGGCCCGACGGCTTCGACTGGGCGGTCGAGGCGATCGGCCGGCCCGAGACGCTGCGCCAGGCGTTCGACACACTGACCTCGGGCGGCACGCTGGTCACCATCGGGCTGGCCCGTGCCGGCCAGGAGCTGTCGTTGCCGATCAACCCGCTGGTCCAGCAGGAACGGCGGGTCATCGGCAGCCTCTACGGCTCCGCGAACCCGTTGCTCGACGTACCGAGGTTGCTCGACCTCTATCGGGCCGGCCGTCTGCCCATCGACCAGCTGATCGGCAACCGGTATCCGCTGACCGGCATCAACGACGCCTTCGCCGACCTCGCCGGCGCCGCAGTCGGCCGTGGCATCGTCTTTCCCGGAGGTCTTTCCTAGGCCGGCTCAATCACCGCCGTGCACGTGGCCGAGTGGAACAGCGAGCCGGTCGTGGTGTCCCACGCGCCGACCGGCCCACCGCGTATGTGGCGACTGTGGGCGGCGGCCGCCGGCACCGGACACACCGATGCCGTCCGCACCGTCGCCGCCGGCCGGTGGGCGGCCAGGCCGGTGTTCGCCTCCGGTGGCGCCGACCGGACCGTGCGGCTGTGGGACGCGGCCACCGGGCGGCCACTCGGCCAGGCGTTCACCGAACACGCCGCCGAGGTCACGCATGTCGCCTTCACCGGCCCGCATCGGGACATCCTCCTCACCGGTGACGGCAGCGGTGTCGTGCTGCGCCGGCAGTTCCGCGCCGGTACTCCGCGCAGCGAACCGCTGACTCGGCTGGAAAGCAGGATCGCCGGGATCGGTACGGCCGATCTGGACGATCGGACGCTGGTGGGGGTCGCGACCGAGGACGGAACCTTCCGGATCTGGGATGCCGTGACGAGCGAGCCCCACGCCGAACTGCACATCGGCGCCGACATGGCGGTTCGCCGCGCTGACCTTGGCGTGCTGGACGGACGCCCGGTCGCGCTGACGATCGCGGACGATCGCTCCGGCGACTGCGAGAGCCCGACGCTGACCCTGTGGGACGTGTCGGCCGGCGAACCGTTGTACGAACCCATGACGGTGCCCGAGGAGTGCGAGGTGGGCACCCTCACCATGCTGGACGGACGGCTCGCGGTCATCCACGGCATCGACGCCGGCGAAAACCACCACCCGGAGCAGGCCACCGACGTCCAGGTGATCGACGTCGCCACCCGCAGGGTGCTCGGCCGGCATCGGCACAAACGCGGATGGAGTTACCACGCAACCATCGCCCGCTCCGCCGGCGGCACCGTTGTGCTCGTCGCGGCGGAGAACTGGGTCGCCGTCATGAACCCGTACGACATGGGCGGACCCGACATCGAGGAATTCGAGTACGCCGGGCACAACGCTTTCGTGGACTGCGTGGCCACCGCCGATGTCGCCGGACGCACCATCGTCGCTTCCTGCGACAGGGGCAACGACGTGCAGTTCTGGGACCTGGACACCCAGGAACGCCTCCGCCCGCTCTGACCGCCGTCGCCGGTGTGCTGCACGACGTTCTGCACCAACTGGGTGATCACCAGCAGGGTGTCCGCGACCGCTTCGGGGGGTTCGTCACTAGTGCAGGATCGTGGCCAGGCTGATGCGAGCAGCCAGCGAATCCTCCTCAGGTCTCGCCGCCATCGAGGTGGCGGTTCACCCACGCGGGCTGCCAATCGGCGTACCCCGCGACGATTACAGCGGATCAGGCCGGCGACGTCCTCAGGCAGGCCGCGTGAAGTCATGACATGGCCCATCCGGGGCACGATCGGCAATACCGCGCCCGGAATGGCGGCAGCCAGGGCTTCCCGTGAGCAAGCCGAAACACCGAATCTGATCGCCGTGCACGTCGAGGTCGGGTGCCGTGATGACGACGCCGAGGCGGGCAGGTCAGGGTCGTCCATATACGCGGCCCGGTCAGGTGCTAGGCGTGGTGTCGGGGCGGTCGGCGGCTGGTTCCGGGATTGTTGCGGCTGTCGATCGGTTGTGGATGAAGGCCGCGGCGTCGGTTGCGGTCATGGGTTTGGCGAACAGGTAGCCCTGGCCGGTGTCGCAGCCGAGCATGGCCAGTTCGGCGGCCTGTTCGGGGGTTTCGACGCCTTCGGCGACGGTGCTCAGGTGCAGGACTTGGCTGAGTCGGATGACGGCCTCGGTGATGGCTGAGCCGTGGCTGGTGCCGTCGAGCTCGGCGACGAAACTGCGGTCGATCTTCAGGATGTCGACGGGCAGGCGGGTGAGGTAGTGCAGGGAGGAATAGCCGGTACCGAAGTCGTCGACGGCGATGCGCACGCCGTGGGAACGCAGGTTTTCCAGGGTGGGGATGGCGACGCGTTCGTCGATGATGGCGGATTCGGTGATTTCCAGGACGAGGTCGTGCGGGTCGAGGCCGGTGTGGTTGAGCACGTCGAGGACGTCGGCGACCAGGGTGCTGTCCTGCAGCTGGCGGGGTGAGAGATTGACTGAGGCGTACAGCCGGTGTGGGGTTGCGGGTTGGGGTTGCTGCCAGGCGTGTACTTCGCGGCAGGCTTGTTCGAGCACGTAGCGGCCGATGCCGGTGATGGCGCCGGTGCGTTCCGCGACGGGGATGAAGTCGAGCGGGCTGACCAGGCCGCGGGTGGGGTGGTGCCAGCGGACGAGGGCTTCGGCGCCGACCGGGCGACCGGTGACCAGGTCGATCATCGGCTGGAACAGCACGCGCAGCTGACCGCTGGCCACGGCGTCCTCAAGGTCGTTGCTCAAGGTGGTGTCGTCTCGGCGGCGGTCGATCATGTCGGGGTGGTAGACGGCGACGCCGTGGGTGCCGGCCCGTTTGGCGTGGTACATCGCCATGTCGGCGTGGCGCACCACGGTGTCGCCGGTGTCGCCGGGTGCGTCGGTGGCCACGCCGATGCTGCATCGGTGCGCGATGGTGTCGGTGCCGAGCCGCACCGGCCGGGCATGGGCGGCACTTTGCAGGCGATCGGCGATCTGGGCGGCGTCCTCGGGCTGGGTCAGGTGGCGCAGCAGCACGAGGAACTCGTCGCCGCCGACTCGCGCGGCGGTATCACCCGCGCGGACGCAGGCGCGCAGCAGGTGAGCGAATTCCATGAGGACGACGTCGCCGGCGGAGTGCCCGTAGGTGTCGTTGACGCTTTTGAAGCCGTCCAGGTCGACGGCCATCACCGCGACGTGCTCGCCGCGCCGTAGTGCCCGGTCGAGCGCGTGTTGCAGGCCGGCCCGGTTGGACAGACCGGTGAGGTTGTCGGTGAGCTGATACTGGCGGCTGTCACGCAGCGACACGAGCTGCCGGATCGCGACGCCGGCGGCCATGACGACCAGGCCCAGGACGAGGCCGCCCGAGGTGCGCAACTCGCCGCCGGTGATGGTGGTGGTGATCATCAACACCAATCCCGCACCCACGGCGGCGTACGGGAAGTAGGCCAGCCAGGGTGACAGTGGTACGCCGGTCGGTGTTGCGGCCTGGCTCGGCCGGTCGGTCCGCGACGTTTCCAGCACAGCGGCGATGGTCATGGCAGACAGCGCGGCGACGAAGGTCATGGTGGCCGGCAACGGGCCGGTGGCGTAGTTGCCGTCATCACCGATGGCGTTGAACCCGGCGTCGGCGAGCAGGTAACCGCCCATTCCGGCGATCAGCAACCAGGTCGGCGGCGAGGATTCCCGTACGCCGCCGCGCAGCAGGTAGACGCTGATGCCAGTGAGCAGCAGCAGGTCACCGATCGGGAACCCGATCCAGGTCAGCGCGGTCGACCAGCTCGCGCCGGCGGCGATGTGTGGTTGCACCGCGAAGTCCCATACGAACATGAACCCGCAGCCCAGCACCGCGACCGTTTCTCCGGCCAAGGCCCACTGCTGCCGGCTCGTCAGATGTACCGCGGGAAAGGTGACCGTGGCCAGCGCCAGAAGCACGAAGGTGAGCACGGCGGCAGCCGCTGTGATCCACCACCAGAATGTCCGCGGCCCGGCGGCGGCCAGCCCGATGTCGGCCACGGCCGAAAGCCCTCTGCCCACGGCGGTGAACTGCCAGGCCCGGCGGTGCAAACCGGTGCGCGACGCCCGCCAGCTGAAGGCCGCGCCGAGCAGGTCGAGACCGACCATGGTCGTGACGGTGACATCGTTCTGCAGGCCTCGGTGTACCAAGACCACGATCTGACCGGCCACCACCGGGACCAGGATCGCCATCACCACGGCGACGCGACGAGAACTCACCCCAGTCAAAGCCATGCGCCCACACCTCAGCAATCACGGCCCTAGCACCACTCCTGATTCCCCCATCGGCGCGGAATCGCCCGGATCAAGCCGCAACGACCGCAATTTGCGACCCGTCCACCACCGTCCTGTTACCGGCCGGTCCGGGCGCAGCGTGGATCAGGCACTCGCGGCGGCGCGATCCGGCCGGAGTCGATGGGGCGAGGCGAGCCAGGTCGTGAACTGCGCCGCCGGCAACGGCCTGGCGATGTAGTAGCCCTGGATGGTGTCGCAGCCGCGCTCCCGCAGGTACTCGAACTCCGCTTGGGTCTCGACGCCCTCGGCGACGATCGTGAGGTCGAGGGTGCGGCCCAGGTGCAGGATTGCGTCGGTGACCGCCTGCCGGTCTCGCTTGGTGGTGAGGTCGCGTACGAAACTCTTGTCGATCTTGACTTCCTGGATCGGCAGCTCGGCGATCCGGCCCAGCGACGAGTGCCCGGTGCCGAAGTCGTCGATCGAGAGCTTGACTCCCAGCGTGTGGAGGGCCTCCAGGGTGAGGAGGCTGTGGGTGGGGTCGGCGATGATGCCGGTCTCGGTGATCTCCAGGGTGAGGGCGTTCGCCGGCAGCCGATACCGGTTCAAGGCGGTCCGGACATCCTCGACCAGGGTCTGGTCGGTGACCATCTGCGGGGACAGGTTCACTGCCACGGTGATGTCGTGCCCGGCGTGCCGCCACGATGCGCACGCCTCGAGCGCGGTGTCGAGCACCAGGCGGGTCAGCGAGCGGATGAGGCCGGAGCGCTCGGCGAGCGGGATGAACTCTTCGGGTGGCACGCTTCCGTCGGGGCGGTGCCAGCGGCTGAGGGCCTCGGCCCCGACGACCTCGCCGGATCGCGGATCGACCTTCGGCTGGTAGACGACTTCGATCCCGCGTTGCTCGATGGTGCTGCGGAGGTCCGAGAGCAGGGTGAGGCGCCGCGGCGTGTTCTGGTCGTCGTCCGGCCGGTAGACGTGTACGCCGGTTCGTGCGTCCTTGGCGGCGTACATGGCGACGTCGGCGCGTTGCAGCAACTGGTCCGCGTCGGTGCCGTGCTCGGGTGAATAGCAGACGCCGATGCTGGCTGGCGTACTCAACGTGAGGCCATCGACCTCGATGAGTTCCGCGGCGGACCGGCGTACGTCCTGGGCGATGGCGAGGATCTCGCCGGTCGAGTCGGCCTGGGGGATGACCAGGGCGAACTCGTCTCCTCCGAGTCTGGCGACGGTGGCACGGTCGCCGAACCGGTGGCGCAGGCGGGCGCCGATCTCGCGGAGCACCCGGTCACCGACGGCGTGGCCGAGCGCGTCGTTGATCTCCTTGAAGCGGTCCAGATCGAGGAGCAGGACGCCGACGACGCCGGGCAGCTGGATGCCCCGGCTCAGATCGTCGAGCAGGCGCGACCGGTTGGGCAGGTCGGTGAGGGCGTCGTGGGATCCGGTGTGCCGCAGGCGATCCACCAGCCGGGCGTTGGTGAGCGCCACCCCGGCGTGGGCGGCCAGCGCCTGCAGCAGGCGCAGGTGTTCGGCGGTGAAGGCCGCGGTGTCGGCGAGGTTCCCGCTGACGGCCAGCACACCGGTGGCGCCTTCCAGCGCGACCGGCACCGCCATCGCGTCGCGGTGCTCGCCGGCCGGCAGCAATACCGGCGTACCGTCGAGGGCCGGTCGCCACCAGTCGTCCGACCCTGGCTCGAAGGCCGTGGACTGGAAGTCGTCCTGCCCGCTCATCCGCAACCGGGCGGCACCATCGACCAGCAACTCGGCGGATTCCGCCCGGACCAGGTCACGGACCTGCCTCAGCACGGTGCGGGCCACGTCGTCGGCATCCTGGGAGCCGCTCAGCGTGCGGGTGAACTGGTACAACGCCTCGACCTGGGCGTGGCCTTGGGTCTGCTGGGCGTAGCGCTGGAACACCCGGTGGATCGCCAGGGCGAGCACAGCGAGCAGCACGGCCGCCGGCAGCTGGTCGCGGACGACGATCGCGGTGACCAGGCCCAAGGCCGTGGTCACGGCCACCAACGGCAGCTGGAACAGCCCCCGGATGTCGGCGCTGAGCAGCCGCCGCAACTCCTGGCTGTCGTCGTGGATCGCGATCACCGCGCTGATCGCGACGACGGACAGCAGGTCGGCGGCGAACGCCGCAGCGAACGCGGCCGTCCAGCCGACCGGGCCGAGCGGGTCCGACGAGCCGTTCACCAGGTGGAAGACACCAGCCGCCAGGGTCACCTGGGCGGCGTACAGGGCGAGGTTGAAGACGAGTTTGCTGCCTCGCTGGCGGCGGAAGACGGTCAGCCCGACCAGGCCGCCGACGAGCCGCACGAGGACCAGCAGAGCCGGCGAGAGCATCACCAGACCCAGCACGAGCGGTACTTCGCTGAGGCTGAGCGTGTGCGCGCCCCGGCGAACCGGGAAGACGACGACGAACCGGTCGGCGAGCGCGAAGAGCACCGCCACGGCGATCAGCTTGACAAGTTCCCCACCGGCCACCGGAGGGACGTCGGTGAACCACAGGGCCTGCGCGGCGACGACGGTGCCCACCAGGCCGGCGCTCAGGGCGTTCACCCTGGCGTCCGGGTTACGGCACCAGCCGCGCACGCGGTGTACAGCCGAGACGGGGGCAGGCGCGTCTTGCATGAGCCCACCCCCTTCGCGGTATCCGACTCCATCCCAGTCGGCTGTCCGTCGGCGCACTTGAGCCTTGTCCAGTGGCGCCGCCGGGTCAGGTCCAGCTGCGGCCGGTCCAGGAGCGGCCGGTCCAGGTGCCGCTGGTCCAGGAGCGGCCGGTCCAGGTGCCGCCGGTCCACGACCGGCCCGTCCAGGTGGGCGAGGTCCAGATGACCGGACTCCAGGTGAGTGAGGCCCACGACGTACCGGTGAAGGCCGTGCCGGTCCAGACCCGGCCGTTCCAGGTTCCGCCGGTCCATGCTCTGCCGTTCTTCGCTGCCGCGGTCCACGTCGCCGGAGCCCACGGGGCGCCGAAAATGTCCTTCTCCCCGGCCAGGGTGACCCCGGTTGCGGCGTCGACGACATGCGAGCTGCCGCGGGCGCGTTCGAGGGTGCCCAGGCCGGTCGCCGCGGTGAAGGTCTGTGTGGCGTTCATCGGGATGGAGACCGTGGCGGCCTCGGCGATGTCGAGCTGGCCGGCGCCGGCCGCGATCGGGTCGGCCCCGCTGAGCGGGTCGGCCGTCTGCACGAGAAGCTTCTTGACCTGGTCGGGGTTCAGGCCGGGGCGCTGCTGGAGCAGCAGCGCCACCGATCCGGAGATCACCGCGGTGGCTTGTGAGGTGCCGCTGCCGCGGAAGAACCGGACGGTTCCGGCGGCGTCGGCGACCCGGGCGCCGGGATAGGTCGTGTCGATGTACGAGCCGGGCACCCGCAGTGACACCACGGACCGGCCGGCCGCCAGCAGGTCGGCGTGCCGGGTGGCGCTGCCGCGGGTGCTGAAAGTGGCCACCTTGTCGTCGGTACGCACATCGGTGCCGTTGGGGTCGGCGGCGCCCACGGCGATGACGTACGGGTTGGCGGCGGGCATGTTGACCCGCGTCGCGGTCGGACCGTCGTTGCCGACAGCGACGACCACCACAATGCCGTTCTTCCAAGCCGCCTCGACCGCGTACGAGAGGGGATCGAGCTTCTCGTCCTGGATCGAGTCGGTGCCGAACGACAGATTGAGCACGCGGATGTTGAGTCCCGGGTCGTTGCGGTGCTGCACCGCCCAGTCGATGGCCGCCACCACCTGCGAGACGTCAGCGGCGCCGTCCGCGGCCGCCACCTTGAGACTGATCAGCTTCGCGCCCGGGGCGATGCCCTCGAAGCCGGTGGAACCGCTCGCACCGGCCGGATCGCTTCCGGCGATGATGCCCGCCATGTGCGTCCCGTGCCCATAGGTATCGATGTTGGCCAGGCCGGGGGTCTGCGACTCGAACGACAGGTCAGGACCGTTGACCACCTTGCCAGGTTGATTGAGCCCGGTCACCGGGGCGACACCGGAGTCGATCAGGGCCACACCGATGCCGGCGCCGGTCAGCGAGGCCGTATCGACGGTGCTGTCCTTCTTCTTGCCGCCGGCGGCCTTCTTGACCGCCGGCACGGTGATATTGGTCCCGCCGTCGTCGATCCACTTGTCCGCCTTCATCCGGACGGACCCGTCCGCGGTCACCTCGGCCACCCCGCGCGTGGCGCGCAGCCCCGCGAGCGCTTCCGAAGGGACCGTCGCGGAAAATGCCGAGATCAACGGAAGGGACCCATCCACCGTGCCGCCCACCTGCCGGATGGCCGCTTCCACCCGACCGGAATCCCGAGCCGAGTCGGCCCGCACGATCACGTCGACCAGCGGGCCGGACCGGCCATCCGCTGATGCCGGCGCCCCGATCGTTGTCACGCCGACCAGCAACCCGGTCAGCCCGGCCACCACTCGCCCGGCCGGCCGCCGCAGATTTGATGTCGCCATCTCGCTCCTCTTCCACCCGCCCGGGAGCCCACAGAGATCCCAGTGACGCAAGTGCGAGCATCGTCCAGCCGCGTTGAGACTTGAGGATTCCGGCAGCCGTTTCCGGGCCTGCGCCACGCTGGTGACCGTGTGCGCCGAAACGTCGGCCGCCCGATCGAGGCGGCCCGCGCCGGCGAACAGGGCAAGGGCTTCGCCGTGGTCGCCGGTGAGGTGAAGGAACTGGCCTCGGAGACGGCCCGCGCCACCGCCGACATCGACACGCGCATCGCCGCCATCCAGACCGACACCGCCGACGCGGTCAACGCGATCGCTCAGATCACCGACGTCATCGACCGCATCAACGCGCTGCAGATCACCATCGCCTCGGCCATCGAGGAGCAGACCGCCACCACCGAGGAGATGACCCGCAGCATCGGCGACGTGGCCACCGGCTCGGCCGGCATCAGCTCCGACGTGACGGCCGTGGCCACGACCGCGGGCGCGACCACGGCCGGCGTGTCGGCGATCCGCGGGGCCGCCGGTGAGCTGAACCAGGTGTCCGGCGATCTGCGTACGCTGGTCGGCCGATTCCGCTTCTGACCGGCGGCAACCAAGAGTTCAGCGAGTAGGTTTGGGATCCGCGCGAACAGTGAGATCTCGCCGGTGGCGCGTTTCAGAAGTGGTAAGCGCCGAGCAGGTCAGCGAATTGGCTCGACGACAGCTGGGCGCCTCGGGATCCCTCACCGGAGTGGCTTGTCAGCTTTGTCGACCACGCCATAGCCTCGAGGAAACTGTGCAGTGCCTTCTCCGGACTGATCAACGCCGCGAGCCGTTCGCCTGCCCCCTGCTCGAAGCTGCGTACAGCAACCAGGACCTCCCCGAGTTCACCCGAACCATCGACAAGCGCCCGCCTGACGTCATCTGTCAAGGGCAGACGGCTGGCCAGGTCGGACGGTCGGTGACCGATGAGGTCGGCGACGCCGGACAGCAGGCCCGTCGTGAACGCGGCATCCGCCGGCAAGCTGCGGTGGTGAGCAACGGTCTCGCACATCCTCGCCCTAGCCATGGTGTTGGTGAGCTGTTCCTCGGTAGCCTCCGCGACGTCGCTCAACACCATGAGTGTCACCCACTGCCGGATCTTGTCGAGACCGAGAAGGGCGGCGGCCTGCTTGATGGTGGACACCCGTGCGGTCAAGCCCGACGCCGCGGCGTTGCATGCCTGTAGCAACCGGTAGGCGATGGCGGCATCGCGCGCAATCAGCCCAACGACCTCGTCGAAGTCGGCCTCCGCTGCGTTGAGCGCGCCGAGAAGCTGCAAACGGTGCAACCGGCCCGGGGCGATGCTGGTCGTCGAGGCGACGTGCGTACGGCCAAGGATGTGGCCCTGGAAGAACTCGAAACCGCGGTCATATGCCCGCCGGAGGTCATCTTCGGTCTCCAGCTGTTCGGCGACGAGCTGAAGTTGAGGATGTTCCCGGCAGACTTCGACAACGCGATCGAGCGTCGTCTCGTCCAGCTCGCGTACGACGACTTTCACGTAGGTCGCCAAACTCAGAAGCCTTTCATGGCGGCCGATCATGAAGTCGTCGAGCGCAACGGTATAACCATCGTCGACCAGCCGCGTCACACCGCCGACGACCTCATCGTCGATGTCGACGGTTTCTACCACCTCGATCACCGCATCGTCAGGGCCGAAGGGAACGGGCAGCTCGCCGACCAGGAACTCCCGGGTGACATTGACGAAACAAGAGCGACCGCCCACCAATTGTTCTATTCCGAACTCGGTGAAAGCAGCAACGATCACCCGGCTCGTCGCCGCGGCGGAACGCAGTGTGGCGCTGGTCGCGTTCTCGGCATCCCGGAAGAGCAGCTCGTATGCAACGAGGGCGCCGTCGCGGTCGTAGATCGCCTGACGGCCCACATGAGTCACCGGCAGTCGCGCCGTTTCCACCTGTTGCTGATGGTCCATAAGTCAATGTTAATCGTCAGCAGAGCGCATCATAGCCAGTTTAAATCAATTCACTCAGGCAACTACCCGTCCGCCCACTGCGATCATGCCATCACGTCCGGTGGCGTGACGGAAAACGCGGAAATGGAGTTCGGCTGAGCCGGCCGGCGACGTCTCGCCCGACGGATGCGACGGCTGCTGCCGATGGAGCGCGAAGATCGATCTCGGCCAACGCGGCGAGCCTGCGATGGGCAACCGGGCGCAGGCCCCCTGGTCGCCCGTTAGGCGCCTTGACTTGCATCGGCCCTGTTGCGGGCGGAAACGGGACGAGCCGGCACTCGCGGTGGGCGGGCGCCTGGGGCCGGGTCGGCGGTGCCCGCGATCGGTTCCTGTTGCAACTTGCACGAGCGATCATCGAGTCGTGCGTGGGCTGCGAGAGTATCGGCCGTCCTGGCTGCGGTGGCGGTTCGTGGCCGTCCCGGTGGTCATCTGGCTGGTGCTGACCACGATCGGCGCGGCGGGCCTTTTGCATGCTCAGCACAACAGTCGCGAACGGCAGGTCCAGCTTTTCGAGCTGCGGGTCGCGCTGATGGGCGACTTCGTCACCAGCTACGTCACCGATCTGATCGAGCGGGAACGGGCCGTCGCACTCGCGGTCCTGACCGGACCCGCGGTGAGCAGACACGACTTCAACCGGATGGTGTCCGGATTCGGCTATCCGGCGGCTGTCCTGCTCGACGAAAGCGGCCGGGTTCTGCACGTCGCCCCGGACAATCCCGCGATCGACGGCACGGACCTCACCGATCGGTACGCGCACCTGCGCACCGCGGTGAAACAACGGCGCCCGGCGGTGTCGACGGTGGTGCCGTCCGCCGCCCGCGGCACGCCGGTGGTCGCGTTCGCGGTCCCGTTCGACACCGCTTCCGGGCCTCGGGTGTTCTCCGGCGCCATCGACATCCGCCACAACCAGCTGTCGTCCTACGTATCCACCGCACTGTCGCTGTCCGGGGTACGCATCCAACTGGTCGACTCCTCCGGCGCCATCGTGGCCGCCAACCGGCCCTTGTACGACGCGATACCAAACTTCACGGGCGACGACCCCACCCTGGCCGCCGCCCTGCGGCACCAGCCGACCGGCCGCTACGAGCAGGACGGCAACACCTGGCGCTACGCCTCCGAAGCCATCCCTGGCACACCATGGCGGCTCTCCGCCACCGTGCGCGAAGACGTCCTGGGCGCCGCCAGTGCCGATAGCCAGCTCGCCGGCAGCCTCGCCCTGACCGCCGCCGCGGTCGTCGGGCTGATCGTCGTCGCCGCCGTCGCCCGCAGCCGCCGCAACCGCCGCGACCTGCAACGCAACGAAGCCGAACTAGCCCAACGCGCCGAACAACTGCAACAGGCCAACGCCCAGATGTCGGACTTCCTCGCCATGCTCACCCACGACGTCAGGCAGCCCCTGGCCAACGTGGTCGCCACCGGCGAACTCGTCCTGGCCGACTGGGAAGAGATCGACCAGAACACCAAACATCACTACCTACGGCGCATGATCCACGCCGGGCACCGCGCCAGCGACCTGGTCGGGGAAATCCTCACCCTCGCCCAACTCGACGCCGGCGCCCTGGTCGCCCGCCCCGTCCGGCTCGACATCGCACACGCCGCCCGGGAAGCAGCCGGCGCCCACAACACCACCCTCGAACAGCCGATCATCGTGGTAGCACCCGACCAATGCACCGCACTGGCCGACCCGGCCCTCCTGCAACTGATCCTCGGCAACTTGCTCGGCAACGCCACCAAATACGGTGCCCCACCGGTCACCGTCACCGTGGTCAACGATCCGGACCACGTCCGCATCCACGTCGCCGACCACGGCGAAGGAATACCCGAAGCGTTCCTGCCCCACCTGTTCGACCGGTTCAGGCGCGCCGTGACCGGCATAGCCACCACCAAACCCGGCACCGGCCTAGGCCTGTACTTCGTCCGCCAATTGGCCAACGCCAGCGGTTTGACCATCGACTACCGACCCAACCACCCCCACGGGGCTGTCTTCGACCTGACGCTTCCCCACGCCCCACCACAGCGAACCGCCGCCGGCCGGGACGGTCTCGCCAACGGCGTGCCCGGCATCTTCGGTTAGTCGGTCAGGAACCTGTTAGCCCGGAGCAACGATCCGTACGGCGAAATCGCTCGCCTCGTCTGCCTATAGTGCCGCCCGTGTGCGCATACGTGCTGATCGCCGAGGACAACGAGCGCCAGGCTGAGGCGCTGCGGCAGTACCTGGAGGCCGATGGCCACCGGGCGGTAGTGGTGCACGACGGGCAGTCGGCGCTCGATCACGCGCTGCGGTCGGCGCCGGATCTGCTCGTGCTCGACGTGATGCTCCCGGTCATGAACGGGCTGCAGGTGTGCCGGCGGCTGCGGGAGGGTTCGTCGGTGCCGGTGCTCATGCTGACCGCGCGCACCGAGGAGGAGGATCAACTCGTCGGGCTGGAGCTGGGCGCCGACGACTACCTGACCAAGCCGTACAGCCCCCGGGTCCTCGCCGCGCGGGTCCGCAGCCTGCTCCGCCGCGCCGCGGCGACGCCCGACCCGGGCGGGATCCGCCAGGTCGGGCAGCTGACCGTGGATCCCGGGCGGCATGAGGTGACCGTGGCCGGGCGGCGGGTCGAGTGCACGCGGGCCGAGTTCGCGCTGATCGACGCGATGAGCGCGCAGCCCGAGCGGGTGTTCACCCGCCTCCAGCTGCTGGAAGTCATCAACGGCCTGGACCGCACCTCCACGCGCCGGGCGATCGACGTCCACGTCCTCAACCTGCGCCGGAAGATCGAAGCGGATCCGCATCGGCCCGAACTGCTGGTCACCGTGTACGGCGTGGGATACAAGCTGACCGGCGGCGCGTGATGGCCGCCCGCGGCGTGCCGGCGCACCGCAGCATCGTGGTGCGGCTCCTGGCCACCTCGATCCTCGTGGCGATCTGCGCGGTCGTCGGCACGGCGTGGCTGGCGGTCGAGACGACGACCCAGGCGATCCGCCAGGAGCAGGGCCGCTCGCTCGCCGACGATCAGCATGTGTACGACGTCCTGACCGGCTTCGCCGCCACTCACCGCGGCTGGGAAGGGGTCGCCCCGGTGCTGGACGGGCTGGCGCGGCGGACCGGGCAGCGCATCACGCTGCTGACCGCGGACCGGCAGCCGATCGCGGACACGCACCCCGGACCGTCGCCCACGGACCGCCGGCCCACCGCGACGGTCGATCCGCTGGTCGGCCCGGACCCCAGGGCGGTCGGGCCTTATCGGCTGGCGAAGGACGAGCGGGCGATCATGCGCAAGTGGGCCGACGGCGTACTCGGCTGCATGCGGAACAACGGCGTTCGCGGCGAGGCGGTCGAGGAGCCGACCGGGCAGTTGGTCGTGCGGCCGCGGCCCGCCACCGTCGGGGACGTCGCCGCCGAGAGCTGCGGCGGCGTCCGGTTCCCGAATCTCACCCGGACCGAGTCCAGGGCGCTGGACGACCTGGGGCGCCGGATCACCCGGTGCATGGGCGCGGACCCGCCGATCACCATCGGGCCGGGCTTCGTCACGAAGGAGATCTCGTCGCCGAAGCTCGACGCGTGCGTCATGAGCGCGCGCCGGGCCCAGCTGCGACCGTACGTGGCCCCGCCCGCGCTGTTGTACGTCGACGATCCGGTCGCGCCGGGCGAGCCCGAGGTGTTCAGCCTGTCAGGTGACAACGTCGGCCGGATCGCCGGGGTCACCGGCGTGGTCCTCGCGCTGACCGTGGCGTTCACGGTCGTCGCGGGACTGCGCCTGGTCCGGCCGCTGCGGGCACTCGCCGCCGCGGCGGGCGCCCGGGAGCCGATGCCGGTCGCCCGCCGGGACGAGATCGGCCATCTCTCCATGGTTCTCAACGACCTGTCGGAGCGCCGCGACCGCTCCGAGCAGCAGCGCAAGGCCATGATCAGTGACATCGCGCACGAGCTGCGCAGCCCCATGACGAACATCCGGAGCTGGCTGGAGGCGGCCGAGGACGGCGTGACGCCCACCGATGGGCAGTTGCTGGCGCTGCTCCTCGACGAGACCTCGCAGCTGTCCCGCATCCTCGACGACCTGCGGGACCTGGCCGCCGCGGACGCGGGCACGCTGCGCATCCACCCGGAACCTTTCCGGCTCGGCGACGTGCTGGGGGTCGCGGCGGACGCGCACCGGGGCACCGCGGAGGCGGGCCGGGTGCGGCTGACGACATCCTTCGACCCGCGCGAGCCGGTCGTGGCCGACCCGGTCCGGATGCGCCAGGTCGTGGGCAACCTGCTCTCCAACGCCGTCCGGCACACGCCACCCGGCGGCACGGTCGCGCTGCGGGCCGGCGTGACCGGCCCGGCCCTGCTCATCGAGGTCTCCGACACGGGTACGGGCATCGCGCCGGACGACCTGCCGCACATCTTCGACCGGTTCTGGCGGGCCGACCGCTCCCGCGGGCGCAACACCGGCGGGAGCGGCCTGGGCCTGGCCATCGTGCGCGATCTCGCGGAGGCGCACGGCGGGACGGTCGAGGCGGTGAGCGCGCTCGACGCCGGAACGACCGTCACCGTACGCGTCCCCGCCCGGCCCCTCAGCGGTACGTCTTGATCCGCTCGGCGAACGCCTCGTCGATGCACTTGTCCTCGGTGTCGCCGGCCCGCATGAACTCGCCGGAGTCCCGGTAGGCGAGCCGCAACTCGGGCTCTTGGACGACCCGGGCCTCGAACCCCTTCTTCTTGAGGCACTTGGCCGCGCTCCGCAGCAGGTCGGCGAACTCCGGGTTGGTGCGCCGCTCCACCTCCAGCCAGCTCATCGGCTCCTTGCCGGCGCAGGCGGTCTTCGCGGCCCGGACCTTCTCGGGGGAGGGCGAGGGCTGCCCCGCCTTGGTCTCGCCGTCCTTCGACGACGGTGCTCCGTTGTCGCGAAGGCACTTGAAGTAGATGCGTTCGAGGTCGCGGATCTCCTCGCTGCCGGCGTCGGGCCGGATGATCGCACCGATCTCCGGCCCGGCCGCCGCGGAGGCCGGCGCGGAGGCCGGCGCGGAAACGCTGGGCGGCGCGCTCTGCAGGGTGGCGACCTCGTCACTGCTCTTGCCGGCGGTCCGCGGCCCGGCCTCGCCCCCGCAGGCCGTGACGGCCAAGACGGCGGCGGTCGCCGCGAGGAGGAGGGGCACTCTGCTGAATGTCATGCCGACGAAGATCGCAGCGGCATGTCAGCGAGTGGTTAGCGTTGCCGAACGGTCCGCCCTTGTCGCACGGACGGGCGCCCGGACCTGGGTGCGGCAATGGAGGTCACCCGCGTCCATCTGCGCCGGCCGCCCGTCTCGCGAGACCGCGGCGATGTCGCCCGGCCGCCGCCCGTCAGCTGGTCAGCCGACCGTGGCGAACCTGGTCAGCTGTTCCTGGCTGCCGTTGAAGACGTTGAGGTCGACCTCGCCGTTGATGCCCGGTACGGAGCCGGACTGACTGTATTGCCAGAAGGTGTAGCGGCTCCAGCCGTTGGGCAGCTGCGGCTGAGGGTCGGGTTCGGCATACCAGAGGGGGTTGTTCGCGGCGAACTCGCCGTTGCCGCCGGTGCAGCTGTTCCACCAGCTGCGGTTGGTGTAGATCACGACGTGCCGGCCGGTGCGTTCGCGGTAGCGGTCGGCGAACTGGTGGATCCACTGCACCATCGCCGCCGGTGACAGGCCGGCGCAGTCGCCCTCGAGGTCGAGTGCGCCCGGCAGGGTCCGGCCGTCGGCCGACCAGCCGCCGCCGTTGGCGAGGAAGTAGTCGGCCTGGACCATGCCGTTCGACCGGGCCGGCCGGGCGAAGTGGTACGCCCCGCGGATCATCCCGACGAGGTAGGCCTGCAGGTAGTTGACGTCGAAGTAGGTGTCCTTGATGGTCGTTCCCTCGGTGGCCTTGATGTAGGCGAAGCGTTTGCCGTTGAGCGCGACGGTCGCCCAGACGACGACCGTCTGGTAGTGCGACACGTCGATGCCCTCCGGGCCGGTCTGCTGGATCTGTGGCTGGGCCGGCGCGGCTGTTGCCGCGCCGGCCGGCAGACCCAGGCTGAGGGCCAGAGCGGTGACCGCGGCTGCGGCGGCCTTGACAACGCGCATGACTGTTCTCCCCTTGCTCGCACGCCCCGTCAGGGCGCTGGTGGCTGCTGAGGAGTTCGATTACACCCAGTGTGGATCGCACCCGGGCATGCCATTCGATTTACATCGAAACGGCATCGAAGGCTGTCACGATGGGACTTTCGGAAGCGAGGGTTGTACGCCAACGCGTGTATGCCCTCGCCGAGCGGGCCGAACAGGCCAGGGATCTTCCGCATGCCATCGTTCGCGGGCGGAATAGGCGCGTTCTTCGCGCCCGGCTGCGCCGATCCGCCAACCGATCGGCGCCGCCGCGGCAACGGTTCGCATAGTCCACATCCGCCTTCTGGCGCGACCACCGGAAGCTCTCGCAGTCGATGATCGGGTGCACGCTCATCGGCAGATGCGTGCGGTGTTGCGTCTGTCGAGACTCGAACCACATGACGACGACCTTCTCGCCCCTGCTGGACACGGCACGCGGCGGAGCAGCAAGATTGACGCACCCCGATGCGGAGGTGCCCAACATCATGACGACGCTGTCCGTGGACGCGGCGCGCAAGGTGTGTGAGATCGGGCTGACCGTCATTCCCGTGTTCGCGCTCGCGTTCCTCGTCAGCGAGCGCGACAAGCTCCGGATTCCCCTGATCGAGCCGCCACCCGCGGGCGAGTCACCGGAGGAGAGCAACCGGCGGGGCCGGCCCGGCACCTACCGCCAGCGCAACTCGGATCCCGTCGAGTTCATCCCTGCCACGGATCTTTCGACTGCTGTCCAACTAGCCACTGGACTTCCGTTTCTGATGGCCTCGCTGATCGGCTTCATCGTGGCCCTGCTCGGGCTGATTGTTCGGCCCGCACCGTGGCTCCTGGCGATAGTGACGTCATGTCTGCTGATCGTCGTGTTCTTGTTCTTCGTTCACGTGGCACTCAATATCGCCCAGTCTTCCTTCCAGCAGGCCGCCACCGGAACGACGCCGGCCGAGCGCGTCCGAGCCGTGTTCCTCGGTCGAGAGCGCGGATATCTGGGATCAACCCCGAATGATGCCGACGCCTATGAGCGGATCGGCTTGGCGGCCCTGCGTATCGGATTTCTCCTGTCAGCGTTGGGCGTACTGACTTTCGTCGGAATCAACGTGTTGATCCTTGGCTTCGTACGCCTCGGCTGAGCGGACCGCCGGCCGACGCCCAGTAGGCAGGTCGAGCTACGATTTGCTAAGTAATCATGCAGACGTGAGCAGTGCACATGACGTATCCCGACTCGCTCTTGCCGCAGGCGTAAGTGTGGTCCCAACACTCGACCGACTGGCGCAAGAGGGGATCCGTTGTGGGTTGGTCGCCGCCTGGCCCGACCTTGATCTCGAATTTGATCTCCGTCGGGACCGGCATACCGGCGTTGGCGCGACGCATCAGGAGATCGCGGCCAGCCGCTTGGAGAGCGGCGACATGCGAGGTCACGCTTTCGGCCAGATCGAATAGAACACGCCGAGTCTCGTCGGACGCCGTGCTTGAAAAGTGCACCTGACTCTCGGGCTGCATTTCTGGTACCTCCGGTTCGTTTTAGCCGGTGTCGTTGAAGTTCAGGCTTAATTCTTACGACCACAGCCTCCGAATCGGAGGCTCTCTGGAAACGTTGAGCATTCCGGGCACGGCTCGTCACATGCATCAGTGGTGGTGGATCAGGCGTCGTATGTGGTTTCTGGGGTGCCGTTGACTCGAACAAGTGAGTTCTTAACGCATGCCGTAGAGTCTCCGCGGAGTAGCTGATAGGTGCACGTTGCCGACGTCCAAGAAAACCCCGCTGTCCGGATCGCCTACGTGAACTCCGGGTTCTCTCTAATACGATGCGGCGACTTCGGGCCGGCCGGCATCCGCTGAACTACGCATCCATGCCGCTCCGAGTACGTATCCGCGCCGCTTCGGTACGTACTTTGAGTGACAAACCTCTATGCCAAGACCCCGCCGCCTTCGTCTCCACGACACGCTTGACAACCCAGCCCGAGCCCTTAACTACCCGGCATTTGGGCTAGCCGGCCGCTGTTGTTGCCGCCGGCTCGTCGCTGTTGCGAGACCCTCAACAGTGAAAAGACATCGATACCCGGGCGATGTGCGGGAAGATGTAGGCGCCGAAGAAGATCTGGTTGGCGCTGATCCATTCGATGGGGGTCGGGCTCAGGGTCGGTGACCAGATCCATCCGTGCTGCCACAGCGGAACGTCGTGGTTGTCGAGGAATAGGAACCTTGATCCCCAGGAGTCTTCTCCGACGTTCCTCGACATCACGGTCGCCTGCCATCGGGCGGTTCCGTCATCGAAAATGTCCAACCGGTTTCCGCCCAGCGTGCATCCCCCTGAGAACAGCCTCGGCCAGGAGAACGACAGCGTCGCAAGCGTCGCACTGGCCGGGATGTCTATCACGGTTTCGCTCAGCGCGACGCCGGATGCTGGCGCATGCGTGTGGGGGTGCTCATCATCGTTGATTGCGGCGGTGGTGTCTTTCGAGTCGGTCATGGCGTGGTCCTCCATACGTACCGCTTGGTGGTGGTGCGCCTCGGTCTCGAACGTGCTTGCTGCGGCGGTCGTCCGCTCATCCGATCTGTTCGTAGACCTTGACGGAGTAGAACAGCCAGTGATCGTTGTTGGCGTTGCGCAGGGCCCAGGGGTGCCAGCCTTGTTTGGTGATGGTTTCGGTGAATTCCAGGTCCGCGTCGCCGCCGGCGACCGTGACCGGCGTACGGTCGTTGAGCTTGTAGCGGGTGGTCGCGGTGACGTCGGTGGTCAGATGAAAGACCACCTTGTAGGTGTGTGGCCTGTCGTCCGGGACCGCGTACATGGGCACGGCGCTCTGATTGATGGACGGGTCCAACACCTTCGGGTTGAAGTTGACCAGGATCGGGGTGAACGCGTAGACGCCGTAGAGCGTCAATACGCTGTTGGGGGTCTGCACGTGAGCTGGGTCGAGTGTGGCGGCCAACGACCACGCGGCGTCCGGGGCGGATTCGATCTGCCTTTGCTGCGACGCGGTCCGGCCCTCAGTGGCGGCAGCCGCCGCGGGAAGCACTCCGAGAGTCATGGCGGCCGAGGTAAGCATGAGTGCCAGGCGGCGAAGGGCGGGCTGTCGGTGCCTGAGTTGATGGCGCACTGCGAGTCTCCTCGATCACGATGTCGTCGGCGGGAAGTCCCGGCCGGCTGGGGTTGGCTTACCGACGAGGTTTCCGTGGCGGCTTGCCGCGTGGGGAAATCCCAGACAAATCCAGCAGGGAACATCCACTTGTCCCGATCATGTCCGAGTGGCAGATCGTGGACACGAGCCCGACCTCACCTGCCGCGTCGATACGCTGAACGAGCGTTCTCGACGGTCACCTATGCCTAGGGATGATCTATGGATGCTGTGCGGCCGGATGATGCGTTCGCCGCGATTCCGGACCCGGGCCGGGCCCGCACTCTCGATGAGCTGATCGACGAACTGCGGTCGTTGAAGGTGTGGGCCGGGGACCCGTCCTACGAGTGGATCACCAGCGAGATCAACGACGCGTGGACCGCCGCCGGTCGCCCGGCCGGGGAGTCGGCCAAGAGGCCCACAGTCGGGGATTGTTTCAAACCCGGCCGGCGACGGCTGAACACCGACCTCGTCATCGCGATCGTGCAGGCCCTGCACCCTGACGTGGGATACGTGACCCAGTGGCGCCAAGCGCTACGAGTAATCGGTGGGGAGACCCGGGCAGCGGCGCAGGTGCGGACCCAGGACCGGCTGCCGCCGGACCTGGTCGGCTTCACCGGCCGCAGCACCGAACTCAACCAGCTCCGCCAGGCCCTGCACCACAGCCAGCAAAATGGTGGTGCGGTGGTGATCTCCGCGATCGCGGGGATGGCCGGAATCGGCAAGACCCAACTCGCCATCCACGCCGGGCACCTCCTCACCGGCGAGAGGCCGTTCGACCGGGTGCTGTTCGTCAACCTGCGCGGGTTCCACCCCGACCCGGCCCAGCCACCCGCCGATCCGGCCGCCGTCCTCGACGGCTTCCTGCGCCTGCTCGGTGTGCCCGGCCAGCAGATCCCGCACGACCTGGACGCCCGCACCACGGTCTATCGTGGCCAGCTTGCCGGCGTCCGTGCCTTGGTCGTCCTGGACAATGCCGCCGACGCCGATCAGGTCTGGCCGCTGCTACCGGAGACCCCGGGTTGCCTCACCCTGGTCACCAGTAGGCGAAGCCTCGCCGACCTGGACGCGGCGACACAGCTCACGGTGGACGTGTTCACGGCGGACGAGGCCCGGCAATTCCTGACCCGAGCCGCACCCCACGTTCCGATCGGTGACGATCCCGACGCGGCGGCCCGGATAGCCGCACGTTGCGGCTATCTACCGCTGGCGCTCGGGCTGGTTGCCGGGCACATGCGGGCCCAACCGGGCTGGACGCTGACCGATCACGCCGACCGGCTCGACGAACGCCACCAGCAGCGGCGCCTGGACACCGGCGTCGAACTCGCCCTCGACCTGTCCTACCAACACCTACCAGCCGACCGGCAACGACTACTGCGACTACTGGCGCTGCACCCGGGCCAGGACTTCGACGCCTACGCCGCCGCCGCGCTGGCCGACACCGACCTTCACACCGCCCAGACCCGCCTGCACCACCTGTGCGGCGACCACCTACTGCAACAGAGCACCCCCGGCCGGTACACCTTCCACGACCTGGTCCGCGGCTACGCCAACACCCGCGCCCACGACGAAGACCGCCCGCCCGAGCGCCGCACCGCCCTGACCCGCCTGTTCGACTACTACCTGGCCACGGCCGCCGCCGCCATGAACACCCTGCACCCCGCCGAAGTCCACCACCGACCCCATACCCCTCCGCCCCGCATTCCCCGACCGGGCATGCCCGTGCCGGATCTGACCGACCGCGGCGTTGCCCTTGCCTGGCTGGATACCGAACGGCCCACTCTGGTCGCGGTTGCCGCACACACCAGTACGTACGGCTGGCCCACCCACACCGTCCGACTGTCCATGACCCTGTTCTGCTACCTCGGCGGTGGACACCTCGTCGACGCCGTGGCCGTGCACGGCCACGCCTACCAAGCCGCCTGCCACGGCCGCGACCCGATCGGACAAGCCCACGCCCTGACCAACTTCGGCGACACCCACCTGCGGCTTGGCCGGTTCGAGGCGGCTGTCGAGTGCCTCCAAAATGCCTTGAATCTGTTCGAGCAGGCCGCCTCCCCGGTTGGTCAGGCTCGCGCATTGCGTACCCTCGGCATCGCCGAGACGTACCTGGGCCACTACCGGCCAGCCGCCCGCCGAATCAAGAAAGCCCTGACGCTGTACCAGCAGGCCGGCGACCGACTCGGCGAAGCAAATACGCTGATCAACCTCGGCACCGTCGAGACGTACCTGGGCCATTACCGGCCAGCCGCCGACCACTACGAGCAGGGCCTCATCCTGTTCGGACCGGACGGTGAACGGGTCGCGCAAGCCTACGCGCTGAACGGCCTTAGCGAGCTTGAGATACGAATAGGTCGGCCGGGGCCGGCCGTCGACCATCTTCAGCAGGCCCTGCGTCTGTGCCGGCAGGCCGGCAATCGCATCGGCGAAGCCTGGACGCTCGACAGCCTTGGCAAGCTATACACCCGCCTCGGCCAGCCTGCCCAGGCCACCGAACACCTCCTGCAGGCCGCCGTCATCCACCGCGAGACCGGCAACCCGTACGGCGAAGCCTGCGCGCTCAACGGCCTCGGCGAAGCCGCACACACCGCCAGCCACCCCTCCGACGCCCTCACCCACCACACCGCCGCCCACACCATCGCCGCCGACACCGGCGACCGCCGCCAGCAGGCCCGCGCCCTCATCGGCCTCGGCCACGCCCACCACACCCTCAACCACCCCGGCCAAGCCAGCCAGCACTACCGGCACGCCCTGACCCTCTACATCGACCTCGGCGTGCCGGAGGTCGACCAGATCCACGCCTACCTCGCCGCCCTCGACGACAACGGCTCAGAACAGCGGTGATGGGAACACCCGCTGGTTGCCTTCAGGGAAGGTCCCGGCCCTGGTCACCTGACCGTGCTCGCGTCCGGCCGGAGTTGGATGCGCACGTCGTCGTCGTACGGAATGATCAGGGTCCTGCTCTGCTTGGTCCATTTCCCCGGCACCACGACTGGCCAAGTCCGGAAGCCGCACCTCGTACGACGCCTGACGAATTCAGCGACCGCCGCCGGCCCACATTGATTCCGGGCCGGCGGCGATCGCTGTTTCTGTGGCGAAACGTTTGTCGACCTCAAGCGAGGGTGGCCGCCGAGCGCTCCGCAAATATCGGTCCGAACGCCGCGACAGTGAAGGCGCTGCTCACCGCGGGTGCCGACCCGATCGGCGGCACCCCATCCGTGGTGGCCACGGCGAATCTTCAAGCTCTCCGAGATGGCCTCACTGCTGAGGGAGCAGCGGTCCCCACGCGTCAGCTCGCCGAAGCACTTGCGTCGACGGCTGCACGGATCTCATCTGCCTGACGGTCGGTCGCGGCGGCGTCGTGGGCGAGATCGGGGTCGGTGGCGGGCTGGGGCACGCAGAGCAGAAGCGCTTTCGGCCGTACGGTGATCAGCAGTTGTTTGCCGGCCTCGATGAGGTCGCCGTCGAGCTGGCGTGGCTGGATCCGCTTGCTGTTGATCTCCACCCGGGTGGCTGTGAAGGTCTTCATGTTCGAGACCGTTTCCTTGCGTCGGATGACTCCCCAGCCCAGTGCCAGCCAGTGCCGCAGAGTACGCGGACTCAGGACGGCGACATCGAGCAGCCCGTCGTCGGGCCGGGCGTCGGCGAGCAGCCGCATTCCGCCGCTGAGCCGTCCGACGTTGCCGACGATCACAGTGCGGGGGCGGCAGGCGAACGACGGCCGGTCGTCGAGGGTGACGCGGACCCTCATGGGCCGGTCTCGCAGGTGCCGTGCTGCTCCGGCGGCGTAGGCGAGCCAGCCGATGTGCTTCTTCGCGGTGTCGTTGGTCGCGTCGAGCATGTGGGCGTCGAAGCCCATGCCGGCCATCACGGCGAAACTCTGCTCGCCGACGGCGCCGACGTCTATACGCCGGCGTCCGCCCTGCAGTACGACCTCGAGCCCGGTGGCGAGGTCGCCGGTGAGTCCGAGGTTGGCGGCCAGCAGATTGCCGGTGCCCGCGGGCAGCACGGCGAGAGCGACGTCGGTTCCGGCCAGGGCGGTCACACATGCCATGACGGTGCCGTCACCGCCGCAGGCGAAGACGAGTTCGGCGCCGTCACGCACCGCCTGAGAGGCCTGGCCGGATCCCGGGTCGTCGACTGTGGTCTCCAGCCACATGGGCTTCGGCCACCCAGCGGCGGTCAGAGTGGCCGTGATGGTGCGGCGGAGCTGGGGCAGGTCGGGCACCTTCACCGGATTGACGACGACGGCTGATCGCAGAGCGGCGGTCGGTGATGCGACGGGCTTGGTGGGAGCGTCCACGGGGAGTCCTCGAACTTTCTGGCGGCGAAGCAGCACATGAAACCGCCGCCGCCCCGGACGTCGATGTCCGGGGCGGCGGCGGTCGTGGGAACTGATCAGACGTCGGAGTCGCGGCTGCCGGCCTTGGCCAGCCCTCGGCTGACCATGTAGCCGATGGTCAGCAGGGTGATGTAGAGCCAGGCCCGGTCGGCGCGGAAGTAGTCGCCAGCGGCGCCGTTGTCACCGTTGCCGTTGCCGTCGACCGCCACGGACGCGATCAGGATCCCCACGGTGATGACGACATACGCGATGAACTCCGTGGTCTTGAAGGCGGCCTTCGTCTCGGCCGAGCGGCTACGCGGAACCCGGTCGGTGGGAGTCACGTCGTGCCGAGAAGTTTCCAGGTTGGAGCGGGTCAAGAAATTCTCCAGGTGCGATCAATGCCCGGCCAGCATGTCGTGCCTCGCATTGCTGCGGCTGGTTAAAGGCGAATGAGCCGAAGAAGCGGCTTCCCGATGACAACTGTTTGTCACCGTCGATTCAGCGGATACCCGGGCCGTCCGGGCACAAACAGGAATGCTCCCGCAGGTTCGTCACCGGTCCCGCCGGCTCACGCGCAACCGATGAACGCCCATACCGGTTGCCTACCGTTTACGGCCTTGCCGAGCGGGTAGTCGTTGAGAACTGCAGTCGTCGCCCTGGGGCGGTGACGCGGCGGCCGCCCAGACTCCGCGGCCCTGCCATCAGCTCACGCCGGCCCGCCCGACAGAGACGTCGTGTCTGGCCGTCAGATTTCTAGGAGTCGCGCGATGAGCGCATCTGTTACGCAGCGGCCGCGGACGGCCGGCAGCGATTTCGCCGTGCTGAATCGTCAGATCGTCAACGCCGGACTGCTCGAACGACGTCCCGCCTACTACGCCGCGCGGTCGAGTGTCGTGGCCGCGATGTTCGCCGGCGGGTGGGTGGCTTTCTTCCTGATCGGCTCTTCCTGGTGGACCGTGGCCGTCGCGGTGTTCCTCGGGATCGCCTTCTCACAGGCGGCGCTATTGGCGCACGACGTGGCCCACCGACAGGTGTTCCGTACGAAGAGGCCCAGCGAGCTGGCCGGTCGGATCGCCGCGAACGTGGCGGTCGGGATGAGCTACGGCTGGTGGATGGACAAGCACACCCGCCACCACAACAACCCCAACCACGACGATCTCGATCCTGACGTACGACCTGAGGTGCTGATCTGGGCCACCGAGTCCGCGTGGGGCCGGCGTGGTTTGAAGGGCTTCATCACCCGTCATCAGGCCGGGTTGTTCTTCCCCCTGCTGACGCTGCTCAGCATCGATCTGCGTATCTCCAGCTTCAAGGCGCTGCGGCGGCCGGGCATGAAGCGCCGCGGCTCGGAAGCCGGCTTGATGGCGTTGCATCTGGTCGCCTATGTGACCGCGTTGCTCGTCGTGCTGTCCCCGCTGCAGGCGCTCGTGTTCTTCCTCGTGCACCACGCGGTGTTCGGCGTCTACCTGGGAATGACGTTCGCGCCGAACCACAAGGGCATGCCGCACCCGACCGGCGACGAGGACTACTTACGCAAGCAGGTGGTGACCTCACGCAACGTCGCCGGGGGCCGGCTGATCGACGCGGCCCTGGGCGGCCTGAACTACCAGATCGAACATCACCTGTTCCCGGCGATGCCCACCCCGAACCTGAAGAAGGCCCAGCCCCTCGTCGAGGCGTACTGCCTGCGTGCCGGTGTGCCCTACGTGGAGACGAGCCTGGTCGAGTCGTACCGGCAGGCGCTGCGTCACCTGCACGAGGTCGGTGCCCCGCTGCGTACGGCGCGATGGAACCGGTGACAGCGGCCAACTTTCTCGGTAGTCGGGTAGTCCTGCGGGCCGTCGTCGGAGGGATGCCGGCCCGCAGGACGCCTCCGTCAGTGTTCGCGTCAGCCTGTCGGCTCGGTCTTCAGCAGTGCCATCGTCAGTGAACCTTTTTCAACGTGGCCAGGGCCGTACGGAGCGGCGCCGGTCAACGGCGCTGAAGCCTCCGGCCGGTCGCCAGGTTGAAAAAGGTTCAGTGTCAGCGCCGCGGTCACGGTGGTGATCGGCGCTACCTGAGTAGGAAACGCCCGCCGCATCGTCGGGTGGAAGACCTCGAATCGATGTGACACCGATCTGATCCTGGCCGCGCTCGAGTACGGCATCTGGTCACGCGACGTCCGTGACGGCGGCCTGATCCATCACAGCGACCGCGGGATTGATCTCCAGATCGATGTGACTGCAGGACCCCGCTACTGACGCTCAGAACCAGCCAGGCGATTACTCCAGTCGGTGTTCTCCGTACGTGAGGGACAGGGTAAACGTCGATCCGGTGTTCAGGGTCGAGGTGACGCTGATGTCTCCGTCCATCGCGCGGGCCAGCCTGCGGGCGATGAACAGTCCCAGGCCGGTGCCGCTGGTGCTCATCGTCATCGGATCTTCTACGCGGTGGAACTTCTCGAAGACCTTGTCGAGCTGGTCGGTCGGAATACCGTAGCCCTGGTCCCGGACGTCGACGTGCAGGCGGGTCACGTCGAACCGCAGGCCGACCCGCACCTCGGTCTCCTCCGCGGAGTACTTGAGACCGTTGCCGATCAGGTTGGCGAGCACCTGCAACGTGCGCTCCGCATCACAATGGGCAAAAACGGGTACCGACGGCAGGTCCACCCGGACGCGGGCCGAACCCAGATCCCGGGCGGCTTGAGTGATCAGCGCGCACAGGTCGTGAGTCGCTGAGGACACGCGCAGGGAGATGTCGTCCGGGTTGTCACCGATCCGCGAGGCGAGCAGGAGATCCTCCACCAGCCGGGAGAGATGCCCGGCGCGGTCCCCGATCAGGTTCAACGCATCCAGTCGCTTCTGGGGAGTCATCCGCTCCCCCCGTTTACGCAGCAGATCGACATAGCCGATGATCGGCGTCAGCGGCGTCCGCAGCTCGTGCGACACCATGGCGATGAAGTCGGATTTGAGCCGGTCGGTGCGGTATTCGCGGGTCAGGTCGCTGATCACCACCACGTCGCGGACGAGAGCGGTGAGGGTGAAGATCGCCGAATGGGCTAGACGCAGGCGGCGTTGCTCCCCGTCGGGGCGACGGACGGTGAGTTCGGAGACCGCCTTCGGTTGCGCCACCGACACCGGCATGAGCAGCATCTGTTCGTCCTCGACGGGCACGTCGAGGACATCTATGACCGGCCGGCCGGCGGCGTCGGCCGCGTCAATACCGGTGATCTCGGCCAGCGCCCGGCTCCACATCTGGACCAACCCGTCGCCGTCGATCACCATGATGCCTTCGGCGGACTGCTCGACGACGGCCTGCAGCTTGCTGGTCTCGTCCACGAGCCGGTCCAGGTGCTCGGCGCCGCGCATGGCCACGGCGAGAGCGCTGGCCAGTGAGGCCAGCAAGCTGATGTCGCCGGTCGTCATCCATCCGCGATCGCGGCGATGGACGGCGAACGCCGCCGTACCGAATCGGCGGCCGCCGCCCTGGATCGGGACGACCACCATCCGGCGCAGGCCTGCCGGCAGGTCCTCGGACAGGTCCACCGGCCCGTCGATCCGGCGTAGTTCAGCGAGGTGGCGTGGAATCGGGCCGTGTCGCGGGGAACCAGGTGCGGCGGCCTCCACCGAGAGCGCCACGTCGTCGTTGTCCAGCATCACGACGGCCAGGTCGGCGCCGAAGGCCTCCCGGACCAGGACGACGAAGTGACGCACCACGTCCTCGCGCTCGGCGAGGGCGTGTGAAAGCTGGAGCAGGCAGCCGGAGCGAGAACGTTCCTCGGCTTCCCGTGCTGCCGCCCGGTAGGCGTAGGTGACCGCGAGTGCGGGCATCGCCATGAACGGCAGCAGCAGTGGTGCGTGCAGCGCGATTTCCGTGGTGGTCAGCCCGGTCGCGACCGTCCCGACGGCCATGTATCCGGACAGCCGGGCCTCCGAGCGGACGATCAGCCAGGGCGGCTGGGAGTTGATGACGCCCAGGATCTGAGCCAGGCAGCAGAGGTTCACCATCGTGAAGGCGATCGTTGCTAGCACCACGCCGGCGAGCACGTGCAGGGTCATCACGCCGGGCGTGCCGGCCACCAGATGCACGATGATGATCAGTACCGAGGTGGCGGCCGTGTAGGTGCCGACGTTGAAGAGCGCCTTCACGACGGGCCGCCGCTGCAATCCGCTGGCGAACACCAGCCCGCCGACGGTGGCGATCAGGGCGTCCCGGGGCGACAGGAGCAGGACGTCGATGATCAGGGCGACCTCGTAGAGGCTGAGCTCCTCGACGGCTTCCCCGTGCCGTAGTCGCACCACGGCTATCTCGGCGAGGCAGGTCAGCACCGTCAGGCCGGGCAGCAGCAACGCCGTCGGCACACCGATTCCGCGCAAGACGCTGCCGTGCCCCGGAAATCCCAGGATCACCACGGTGGCCAGCCCGGAGCCCAGCAGGACGACCGCCACCACCCGGCGCAGGATCGGATCGCCCAGCTGTGAACGCACGGCGCCGGCCGCCCGGGACAGACCCGGGCGGCCGGCGCGTGACGGAGCCGTGCTCACGACAGGGGCATCCAGGCCCAGGCGCGGGCGGCCCATCGGTCGGCCGCCCAGGCCCGTGCCGTCCAGTCGTCGGCGGCCCAGGCTCGGGCGGTCCAATCGGAGCCGGCCCAGGCGCGGGCCGCCCAGTCGTCCGACGCCCAGGCTCGAGCGGCCCACGCCCGGGCCGCCCAGGCCCGGGCCGCCCACTCACCGGCGGCGCCGGCCCAGGCCCGCGCTGCCCAGGCCCGTGCCGCCCAGGCGCGTGCGGCCGGGTCGAGTTGTGCCCAGGCCCGGGCAGCCCAGTCCCGCGACGCCGGGGTCAGCTTTGTCCACGCCCGTTCGGCAGCGTCCTGGTCGCCGTCCACGACGGCCTTCGAGAATGCCGCCCAGCGGCTCGCGTCGCGCCCGATCGTGGCGGTGTCGTCGTCGTACTGTTTCTGCGCCTTGCTGACGCGCCAGCCGGACGCGGACTTGAGCACTCGAGAAGCGTCCAGGCCGCCCGCGCCGCCGCCGGCCGCCCGGCTCAATCCGGCACTTGCGTACGTCGTGGTGGTGAGCAGGTTCTTCATCGCGTCCGGCCGCAGCCGGGGCTGCAGGGCGAGCGCGCCCGCGGCAACGCCGGAGGTCACCGCCGCGGCCATCGACGTCCCGGAACCGCGGAAGTAGCCGTTGCCGACCCGGGCCTGAGGGTTGCCCTTGTCGACCACGCTGCCCGGCGAGCGCAGGCTCACCACATGACCGCCGACGGCGACCAGGTCGGGCTTGGCGTCGCCCTGCCAGGTGGGGCCGCGCCCCGACCAGGTACCGACCACGTCGTCGCCATGGTCGGCCGTTCCCTCGGCATCGAGGCCGCCCGTGGTCAGCAGCAGCGGGTCGTTGCCAGGGGACGTCACCGAGCCGGTGCCCGGGCCGTCGTTCCCCGACGGCACGACCACCATGACGCCCTGGTGCCACAGCGATTCGAGCGCCTGCGTCAACGGGTCGATCTGGTACGGCAGTGGGCTGTTCGAGGACAGCGACAGGTTGACGACCTGCACGTCCTCGCGATGGTCGCTGACCCACTGCAGGCCGCGCAGCACGGTGGTGAGGTCGGTGCGCCCGTCGGCGTCCGCGACCTTGACGTCGATCAGCTTCGCGCCGGGCGCGACTCCGCGGTAGGCGCCTCCCGAGGCCCTGCCCGAGGCGGCGATCAGGCCGGCCATGAACGTTCCGTGGCCGTAGCCGTCACCGGTGCCGGTATCGGTCAGGTCGACCCGGTCGGCCACCTGCCCGGCGAGGTCGGGCACGGCGGCGATGCCGGTGTCCACCACGGCCACCGTCACCCCACGTCCTTCGTCGCCGTCCGCGGGCAGACCGAGCATCTGGCGTACGGCCACCCCGCCGGCGGTACCGTCTGGTGTCGCCGCTTCGGCCACGGCGATCTCACGCTCGGGGGCGATCGACCACGCCGGGTCGAGGGTGCTGTCCTGCGCCAGTTGAGCGGCAACGCCGCGGACGACCGGCAGCTTGGCCACCACTCGGCCGCCGGCCGCCTCGACCGCACGTGCGGCCCCGTCGGCGTCCGAGCCGGTGACCACCACATCCCGCCACGCGGCGGCGACCGGATGCGCGCCGGCGGCGACCGGGAGGCCGGTGACGGCCAGCGCGGCAGTGATGATCGTGGCCATGCGCCGGCGGTTTCCAGCGGTCATTGATAGGCAGCTCAGTCTCATGCTGCAATCTCCCAGTCACGTTCAGTAGTCGAGGGGGGCGTGGAGAAGTAGCGCGAACGGCTGCTGTCTCGGGAGACCTATATCGGTTGCTCCGCGGCCGTCTTGAGCAGGATCGCCTCCCGGTTCCCGGTCGGCCGTCGTCATCGGTCGTTGGCGCCCGCCTGGTCGTTCAGCACGCCGTCGATCAGGTCCAGCACAGCGTCCGGGGTGAACGGCTTGGCGAGGTAGTAGTCCACACCGCTCGCCCAAGCACGCGCGTCGGCATCCGCTTCGGCCGCGGCGGTCAGCATGAGCACGGGCACCGGTTCGCCAGGTTGGGCACGGATCGCGCTCAGCACCCCGAAACCGTCGAGTCCCGGCATCATCACATCCAGCACCACGAAGTCCGGGCTGGACGCCTCCACCGCACGAACAGCAGCCAACCCGTCCACGGCGACGCTGACCTCGTACCCATCCATCTCCAGCACGTCGATCAGAAGTTGCCGGATCGCCGGGTCGTCGTCGACCACCAGGATGCGTGCCATGACTCCTCCTCCCAGATCGAGCCGCCGCAGCGGCGCCGATGATCATCGCCCGCGGTCGTCGTCCCGCTGGCCGGCGTGGCGTGAAGCGTCGTCGGCGGCCGCGCGCCAGTCGATGCCCTGGGCCCGCAGTTGCGGATGGGACAGCAGGTGAGCCAGTTCCTCACCGTGGGCGCCGGCGCCCGGGCACGCCGACTCGGTCTCCTGGAGCAGCAGATGAGCGGTCCGTACCGATGCGGCCACCCCCAGCCCGGAAGCGTCCGGCGATTGCGGTGTGTCGCGATGCGCCACCGCGGCGATGATCGGCGGGTGCAGACCCCACAGATGCAGCAGTTCCACGCCGACGTCGCGGAACGGAACGCCGTCGCGCGTCTGAGCGGCGAGGTCCACCCCCGCGCCCCGGGCGTCGGCCACCGCGGCCAGGCAGATCAGCCGCCCCACGTCCTGCAGAAGAGCCGCGGCCTGCGCATGCGGCCGGTTGGCCGGTGAGGCGACGACCTCGACCAGGCACGCCGTCGCCACCGCATGCCGCCAAGCGGTCTCGAGGTGCCGCTCGATCGTGGGGTCCCAGGCTGTGGTGGGCTGTAACGCGCACACGGCGCCGACCACCGCTTGCACCATCGGGAGGCCCATCGAGTGGGCGATCGACTCGACCGAGGAGTTGCGTGGCCGGGAACCGAAGAACCGAGAATTCGAGAGCTGAAGCAGCTTGGCGGTCAGTCCGACATCGTGCATCGCCGTCCGCGCGGCGAGCTGCAGGTCGACGTCCGGTCCGAGAAGGGCGACGACTCGTTCAGCGTGCGCCGGCAGGGCGGGAATGGCACGGACACCGCCCGCGATGCGCCGGGCCGCTCTCTCATGGCCATGGGACGTCCGGACCAGCAGTTGCTCGATAACGGCGACCACGTCCTCGGTCGCGGACGGCTTGGTGAGGAAGCGATGGCCGGCGACCGACACGCGAATCGTCGCGTCCGGTTCGATGTGCCCGGACAACACGACCCGGCCGACCTGCGGGTGACGTTCGCTGACGTGGCTGAGCAACTCGGCGCCGTCCATGCCCGGCATCCGCATGTCGGACACGACCACGTCGCACGGCGACGTCGCGAGCAGTTCGAGGGCCTCCGCGCCACCGGGGGCGAACGACATCTCCCACGCGCCACGTTTACCACGCAGCGAGCGACGAAGTCCGTCCAGGATGGATGGCTCGTCATCGACGAACAGGACTGAGGGCTTGCTCATACCGAAACGTTCTGCTTGCCGTCGATCGGAAGCCGCAGGATGAACTCGGTACCCTCGCCGATCACCGATCGCACCCCGATCGATCCGCCGTGTTTCTCCATCACCGCGCGGGCAAGCGCGAGCCCCTGCCCGGTGCCCTTGCCGATCTCCTTGGTGGTGAAGAAGGGCTCGAAGATCGACTGCTGGATGTCCTCCGGAATGCCCGGCCCGTTGTCGGAGAATCTGATGACCGCGGCGGGGCCGTCCGTCTCCGAACTGATCCGGATCTCGCCCCGTTCATCCTTGTCCGTCAAGGCGTCGGCGGCGTTCACCAGAAGGTTGAGGAAGACCTGGTTCAGATCGCCGAGATGACACCGTACGTCGGGCAGCTCACCCAGGTGTAACGCCACATCGGCGACATACTTGACCTCGTTGCGCGCGACGGTGACGGTGGTCCGAATCGCCTCGTTCAGGTCCGCGTAAGCCGGCTCGGTGGAGTCCTTGTAGCTGAACGACTTCATCGACCGCACCAGCGACGCCACCCGCTCGGTGCCCTCCAGGCTCTGGCTGACCGCATTCGGAATCTCGATGGCGAGGTATTCGATGTCCGCCTTGAGCTCAGCCTCCTGCGCCCGCCGGATCCGCTCGTCCCAGTTCACCTCACCCGTGGTGGGCGCCATGCACGCGCGATACACCAGCAGCAGGTCCAGCATGTCCCGGTAAGCCTCGGCCAGGAACCGGGTGTTGTCCCCGACGAACTGGATGGGTGTGTTGATCTCGTGGGCCAGGCCGGCGGAAAGGCGACCCAACGATTCCAATTTCAGAGCGTGACTGGCCTCGACCTCGGCCCGTCGCGCCTCTGCATCCTTCTCGATGTCTGTGGCGATAACGATCCAGTGCTCGAGCCGGCCGTCGTCCGCGCACACCGGTGTGAAGCTCACGCTGTGCCGACGATAGGACCTGTCCGTACGCTCGATCCGGCACTCGGCAAGATACGCCGCCGGCTCGAGACAAGCGGCCGCAGAGTCGCACCGCACTGTCTCGATGTCGTCCGGATGGACCATTGATTCCCAGGGAGAGCCCTGCCGGCCGGTGTATTGCAGGGCGGGCGCATTGGTATAGACGATGTCACCAGTGACAGATGTGACCCAGGTGCCGTGGGGTACCGCGGCTGCAAGCGCCGCCATGGCGCCGCTGGGAGAAGGGAGAGCGTCCCCGGGCGATGCTCCATCACTAGCCGATGTCGGCCGAGGCGTTCGACGTCCAAACACTCGCACTCCTCAGCGACCAGGGCTGTGAGCTTTCCTATGAACCTTCGACCGGTCCCGGCCATGTCTGAGCCCTGGACCGGAACTTGCGCCCACTGCCGCTGCGAGGTGACTTCATCTCGTACGGATGCCGGCCTGTCCCGCCCGATCGGCGCGATCCTCATCTGGTCTCCTGGCCTCCGTGAAGGCGAGCAGTGCCACCTCACGTGCTGCTGACGGCGAGGGCGGCCCGCACGGTGTCCAGGCCCTCGTCCAGTGAGATGACCGGCAGGTAGCCGAGTTCGGCCCGAGCCTTGTCGGTTCGCAGCAGGCAGGGCTGGCCGAGGAACCACCGGGCCGGCACGGGAACCTCACGGGCCGCCGTCTCGGCATCCATTTCCGGGATCGGCGTGTCGACGCCGTACATGTCGAACAGGGTTTGGAGGAAGTCACGCAGGACGACGCGGCGCTCGTCGGTGACGAAATAGGCCTGCCCTGGCCGGCCTCGCCGCCAGCCGAGCATCAGACCCTCCACCGCGTTGGCGACGTGCGTGACGTTCGAGATGTGAGCGCCGTCGATCCAGGCGAACCGGCCGGCCCGGGCCGCCGCCGCCAAGCCCTCGACGAGGAAAGCGTTCGGGCCCCAGACAAACCTCGGACGGATGGATACCGTCGCCAGTTCCGGTGAGTTCGCGTCGAGCGCCAACTTCTCGGAGACGGCCTTCACCGCGCAGTAAGCGGCCGACGAGTCCGGTCGCAGTGGTGCGGTTTCATCGACCTCGATGAGTGGCTCCCCGGCCAGAAGCGCGGCTTCGCTGCCGCAGAGGACGAATCGGCTGACCGCGGCGAAGCGTGCCGCCTCAAGAGCGGCTCGGGTGCCGCCGACAGTTGTGCGTTCGTGCTGCTCGCGGGGGGCGTCGATGTCAGTCTCGGCGGCCAGGTGGAACAAGACCTCGCTGCCGGACACCGCTTCCCGCCAGGTGCTCGCGTCGCTCAATTCGCCGTGTACCGGTTCGGCGCCCAGAGCGGCCACCGTGGCCGCCGACTCCTCGCTGCGGACCAGCGCCCGGACGGTATGCCCCTCATCGAGCAGTCGTCGCACCAGAGCCTGGCCGATGAAACCTGACCCGCCCGTGACAAATGCCTGAGTCATTTACTACCTCCGGTAGATGTTCGCCCCGGCTCCCAAGGCGAGAGCCCAGGTCCTCGTCAAGGGTGAAGCACCTCCGGGCCGTCAGCCTTCCCTCCAAGACACTCATAGATCAAGGGACTCGTATAAGCTTTCCGAATGGCATCGTTGAGGGCGCTGGAGTGCCTCGTCGCCGTCGCGGCTTCTGGGTCGATCACGCAGGCGGCGGCGCTGCTGCATTCGTCGCAGCCGGCCGTCTCCCACCAACTCGCGGCGTTGGAACGCGAAGCGGGAACGGCCCTGCTCCGTCGCGAAGCCCGGGGAGTCAAACTGACTCCCGCGGGACGGGCCGCCGTCGCCGATGCCCGGCGAGCCGTGGACGCGGCCGCAGCCGCCATCAGGTCGGCGCGTGCCGTCGGTTCGGCGAGCGGGGGAAGGCTCCGGCTGGGCTGTGCGCAGAGCCTGGTGTCCGTGCTCGCCCCCGTCATCCACGAGTGGCACCGCCGTTATCCGGAGGTGGCGATCGACCTGCGCGAATCCACGTCGGCACTCCAGTTGCACGCGCTCATCGATTCCGACGAGGCCGACGTCGTGCTGATGCCCGAGGCCGTCGTTCCCGAGCGCTTCACCAACACGGTCGTCGCCGATGAGGAAGTCGTGGTGGTCACACCGGCCGATCACGCCCTGACTCGTCGGTCATCCGTACGGATACAGGAACTCGACGGCGAACGTCTGGTCCATTACGCCCCGGAGAACGGCCTCAGCACTTGGCTGGACCGATCGTTCAGCGCGGCCGGGATCCGGCCGGAAGCAGTCATGAGGACCGCGGTGACATCCTCGGCGCCCCAACTGGCCGCCGCCGGTCTCGGGATCGCGGTCTGCCCGATCAGCGCGATCAGCGCCGGCTTCGCCGGTGCCGTCCGTTCGTTCTCGCCGCGGTGGGTCCGGCAGCTGAGCGCGGTGACGTCAGCCGAGCCGGACCCGCTCGTCGCCCGGTTCATCACCAGCCTCAACCGACACGGGGTTCCCGTGCCCGCTGACGTGCGCGCCCAGCTCGCCGGCGACCCATCGAATCCATGAGGGGCGGACCCAGACGAAACGACGGTCACCTCCGGAATCGTCACCCGGACAGCTCAGTTGGACGAGAACTGAATGAGGCGTTCAGTTCCGGAGGGTCCAACCATGTCCACAGCGACGACCGCTGAACCTCAGGCCGGGGTAACGGCCAAGCTCCCCATGTCCGGTCTGCTGGCCCTGTTCACGGCGGGCTTTCTGGGGATCATCAACGAGACGATTCCCGCGGGTCTGCTGCCGGAAATGTCGAAGAGCCTGGGACTCTCGGAATCGGTCGTGGGGCAGACCGTGACGGTGTACGCGTTGGCGACAGCGCTGACAGCGATTCCGCTCAACGCACTCCTCAAGAATTGGCCACGGCGTACCGTCCTCGTATCCGCCCTGGTCATTTTCGCTGTGGCCAACGCCGTGGCCGCACTCGTCAGTAGCTTCGCCGTGCTGCTCATCGCCCGTTTCGTCGGCGGTGTCGGTGCCGGACTGATCTGGTCGAACCTCGGCGGTTACGCCGCCCGGATCGCCCCGGCGAAACTGCAGGGGCGGGCGATCGCCGTCGCCATGGCCGGCACGCCGGTTGCTCTCTCACTCGGCCTTCCGGCCGGCACCTTCTTGGGTGACGCGACCGGGTGGCAGGCGACCTTCGGGGTCGTGGCGATCGCCAGTGGCATCGTGATCGTCTGGGCTTTCGTATCGCTGCCCAACCTTTCCGGTACGCCCGAGGGCGGACACGTGCCGCTCACCGCCATCCTGCGCCGTCCCGGCGTCCCCTCGATCCTCGGGGTCGTCGCGGGATTCATCGTGGCCCACAACATCGTGTACACGTACATCGGACCGCTGGCGGTCGCCTCCGACGTGGGCAACCAGATCGAATGGGTCCTGCTGGTCTTCGGCCTCGCGGCGCTGCTCAGCATCTGGGCCACCGGAACACTGGTTGACCCGCACCACCGCCACCTGATCATCATGAGCACCGTCGCACTCGGCTTCGGAGCAATCGTCCTCGGCTTCGCCAACGTAAGCCCCGTGATCCTCTACCTCGGCGTGGCTGTGTGGGGCTTCGGGTTCGGCGGCTCCGCGACACTCTTCGTCACGGCCGGGGTGCGCGCCGCCGGGACGGACGCAATCCAGGCCATCATCGTCACGGTCTTCAACCTCAGCATCGCGGCCGGCGGCGTGTTCGGTGGCCTACTACTGGACGGGATCGGCGTCACCTCCATTCCCTGGGTTGCCCTTGCCATCACGATTCCCACCGTGCTCACGACCATTGCCGGTCGGCGACACGCCTTCCCGCACTGGCCGAAGACGCACGAGTAATAGCGCCCACCTACCTGGGTGACCTGTACCGCATTTCAAGATCTTCGTGACTGATGGCGCGCTTGGTCGTCGACCCAACATGGTTGAGGCAGTGACGGTTGTGGATCTTGCTGGTTGGGACGCGGAGCTTCGGTTTCTGAACGGACAGGTTTCTACGCACCCGTGCGGATTTTGCGTGTCCGAGGCCCAACAGGGTAGATGCACCCACGGTGCTCGCCTGGAAGGAACTGGCATGCGACTGCAGACCCCGCTCGGCCGACGTGTCCTGTTCAGCGATCTGACATGCGTCGGAATCCGTCCTGCGTGACCAGGTCGGCGGCGGACGGATTCACCCGGTTCCACAGCCGATGTGGAGTGTCGACGGCGGCGATAGGGTCGGTCCCGATATCGACGGAGGTGGACGTTGACTCCAAGATCCCGCGGTCGGGGGAGCGGTGACGGCTCCGACCCGCCCGCCCACGGTCGTGGGGGCCGAGGCCGGGGTGGTCGGCCGGGCAGTGTGCAGCAGGGTGAGGGCCGTGCCCGAGAGACGTTCCAGCGTGGGCGCCCCACGGCCGCCGGCGGCGGATCGTCGCCTGCCTCGGGGTCGCACTCGTCCGCGCCCGGCCAGCCCAAGGGTGTCCCCTACGGTTTCCGGGACTTCGGGCAGTTCCGCGAGTTCGCGACCCGGTTCCGGGATCGGATTCGTGAGGTCTACCCCGACCTTGACATGGGATTTCAGGGCAGTTCGGTCACCGGACGCAGTGCTGAAGACGGGTCGCCGTTCGACGACGGCAGGGTCAGCGACTACGACATCGCGATCAGCGGTGAGTCGGTCAACCAGGCCGCTCGTGACAATGGCGTGGAGTTCCGCGGCGACCAAGTGTCAACGGGGCCGCTCAGCGAGCGCGATCTCGAACGGCTCGGGCTTGACGACATGGTCGAAAGCGCGTCGGCCGAGACGCAACGAGTGGTTCACATCATGATTTTCCGTACGATCGAAGAGGCCGCCGACCGCAAGCCGACCATCAAGGTCTGGTTCTGAATGGAAAACACACAATGATCTACGACGTGTACGGATACGGCGAGCCCAGCCTCGGTGACCAGCCAGGCCAGCTTGCTGAGGCCCTCGGGATCGAGTGGGTCCTGCACGACAGCGACTATCGTGGCAGCTACTTCGCCGCACGCCCGCACACCGGCACCGGCAAGCTCCGGCTCCAGTCCAACGACCTGCGCGACGGCGACTACGAATACCATCAGGAACCGGACTTTCCGGAGTACCGCTACCTGTTGTTCGTCGACAAGTTCGACCGCCCCGACGAGGTGAGGACCAAGTTGAGTTCTCTCCCGCAATGGCGGTTCCTCTATCGCAGCGTCGTGGAGTAGTAGCTGATGCGGCTGATCGACACCCGGCCGCAACGGCTGGCAACGGTTTCCTACCGGGCGGCAGGTCCCGGCGGCGTCCCGCAGCATGTGCAGCTCGGCGTCGAGCGGCTGAGGGTCGACAAGCTTCCGGATGGCTGTGATGCGCTGGTCGCCGCCGGGGATCTGCAGGGAGTGGCGCCGTCGCCACTGGGCGGCGACCCGGTGTTGCTCGGCATCTCGCTCGCCGATTACCTGGCCGTGTGGGCAGAAAGCGAGCTGCTGCCACCGGCCGACCGGGTGGGCGTCCTGCTCACCGGCGATCTGTACTCGGCGCCCGGCGCCGACCGGCGCGGCGTCTCCGGCGCGGTCCTCGATGTCTGGCTGGCCTTCGCCGCCGCCGGCTGCCCCGTGGTGCTGGGTGTGGCCGGCAACCACGACGAGGTGACCGCCGCCGAGGTGGCGGATCTCGGCCCGGACGTGGCGTTGCTGGACGGAGAACGTCGTGACGTCGGCGGTGTCACGGTCGCCGGGGTGTCGGGGATCATCGGTGACCCCGAGCGTGCTCTGCGGCGTACGGAAAAAGACTTTCTTGATCTTGTCAGGAAGCTCACCACACCGCTTCCGGACGTGCTGCTCCTGCACGAAGGACCAACGGGGGACCGGGCCGGCCAGCTCGGCCGGGCGGCGGTGCGCAGTGCACTGGAACGGCGAGCGCCGGCGCTGACGCTCTGCGGACATGTGCACTGGACCGATCCGGTGGCCGCCCTCGGCGATGGTCACATCGTCAACCTCGACGCCCGGGCGGTCGTATTCATGACGTGAGCCATTTGTGCTGCTCGTTGTAGGATTCGACACATGTCCGAGGTTTCCGACACCCAGGCGTTCCTGGATCCGGACGCGTCCCGCGAGTATCTGCGGTCGTGGAAGGAGAACGTCGACCGGGCAGCCGCGCGGGCCGCAGCCATGGCCGAGCAGATGGAACGGCTGCGCGTCACCGCGAAGGACGCCAACGGCCTGGCCGAGGTCACCATCAACTCCGCCGGGGTGATGGTCGACCTGAAGCTGACCAGCCGCATCAACCGGCTGGCGCCGGAAGTGGTGGCCCAGGGCGTGATGAGCGCGCTGAGCGGGGCCCGGGCCAGAGCCGCCGACCGGGCACACGACATCGCGGTGGAAACGATGGGACCCGACTCGCTCTCGGCGCGCACCACCGCGGACAGGATGCGCCAAGCCCTGGAGCGGCCCGGTGCCGTCCCGCCGACCGACGAGGACGAGCCGAACCAGAGGGGGCGCTGACATGTCGGATGACTTGCAGGTGGACTCGTCCCAACTGCTCCGGCACGCCAACAACGTGCGATCGGTGAGCGACCAGCTCGCGGCGATCAAGAGCGCGAGCAGCGCCATCTCGCAGGACGACAGCGCCTACGGCCTGCTGTGCGGCTGGATCTCGGCGATTCTCGAGCGCCGGCATGCGGGTCAGGACGATCTTTACTCGTACGTGGGGGAGAACCTGCGACTCCTGGCCGATGCCCTCGACGCGACCGCCCAGGACTATGACGCCGCCGATCACAATGCGAAGAACACCATCAGGGTCGCGGGTGGCCTGAGCTGACCATGGTGTCGAACTCCTCCTTGGTTGCCTCGTCGACGACCACCCGGACCGCGTACACCGGCATCTCGCTCGTCGATGGCTTCCAGGGCCTTCAGCAGGCGGTGCAGGGTGGAAGCTGGGTCGACGGCCTGCTTGCCGGCGGCGCCTTCGTTGGTGACGCCGCGGCGACCGTCATCGACCCCTTCAGCGCGCTGCTGGCCAACGGGCTGGGCTGGGCGATGGAACACTTCGAGCCGCTGCGTGAGATTCTCGACAAGCTCGCCGGCATCCCCGACAAGGTCACGGCTCATGCACAGACGTGGGCCAACATGGCCGGCGCACTCCAGAACATGGCCGAAGACCTGCGGGCGGGTCTCGCCGCCGACCTGCCCGACTGGGGCGGCACCGCGGCCGGCGCGTACCGCTCGATGATGACCAACAATGTGGATGGCCTGGGCGGTCTGGCGGTGCTGGCCGACACCATGTCGGCCGCCACCCAGGCTGCGGGCAACCTGGTCCAATTCACCAGAGACATCGTCCGCGATCTGATCTGCGACCTGGTGGCCCGGGTGATCGTGTGGGCGGCCGAGGCCCTCCTGATCGTCACCATCCCGGTGGTCGCGGCGCAGATCATCGCGGCGGTGGCCAAGTGGTGCGGCCGTATCTTCGGCTACACCGGCGCCCTCATCACCAGCCTTGAAAACCTGACCACTCTGATGGAAGCCTGAATCCAGGAACAGCCAGCAGCGTTGACGCCCTGGTCACCGTCAGGGCATCAGCATGGATTCCGTCGCGGTGCAAAAGACCCGGGTGGCGCGTAGCGGCGGGCCTCGGACGTGTTGCGCGCGAAGGAGCAGACAACTCTGCCCGAAAGCCTGACTCAGAGGCTCCTGCGGAGGGCATCCGAGCCTTCGACTCTGGGTGAACAGCGCGGCAACGTGAGCGCGAGGGTGAATCGAGGCCACGAGATGGGGCAAAGCTCGAAGCATCGACGACCGGCGTTGATCGGGATGGCAGTTCGCATTCTCCGATCGGAGGTGACGGATGGACGCGGCCCGCTCGGCGCCACCGCCCAAGCGCCGGCCTCCTGAACGCGCACCTTCGCAGAGCATCGAGAATCGACTTGAAGTCCAATCCGCTGGAGCGCCGCACACTCCGGGGTTGCTTTTGAATCTTCAGCGGACGGCCGGAAACCTCGCTGTCTCCAGACTTGTCAAACCACCATCATCACAGGGGTCGTCGGATCCACCGGGTATCAGCGACACGGCGATTGTGCAGCGGCAGGACAAACCAGAAGACCCGACGACGACGCTGAAGAGCCAGATCAGCCACGGCGAGTTCCGGCCTGCGCTCGAGTACCTCAACGGGCGATCGATGGCGGACATGCTTGAACGGCTCGGCGCCCTGGGCTTCGCTGACCTCAGCTATCTGCTGGCCAACCTCGGAGCGGCGGCAGGGCTTGGGCCGGCGTCAACGGCTCGGCTGGAGACCGCGATCCGAGCCATCGGACTGCGGTCCACCGGCACCAGCGCGGAGTTGCTCACCCCCATGCTCGACGCCATGGGCAGGTCCGGCGTCCGGAAGATCTCCGATCAGCTCGAGGCGCTGCGTCGCCACGTACCGGTCCCGCCGGGCGGATGGGAGACTGCGGTTCAGGCGCAACTCGGAATGACTCGTTACGGCCCGTTCCTCGACCTGCCGGCCGCGGATGCCGCCTTCCGCATCCTCGACTTCGCACCGGACCAGCAACTCAGTCTGGTTCTGAGGCAGTTGGAACAGGCACAGTTGCGCTTCCTGATCACCAATAACCGCGCGGCCGACCGCTACGACGGCGAGCGCATCAAACAGTCCCTCGACTCGACGTGGCGGCAGCGGTTTCCGATGGCGGAAGCGCCATGGCCCAAGGCCACCGCCACGGCGGGACTAGACGTCGCCGGGATGTCCGCGATGGACAAGCTGGCCGAGGCGATCCGGCGTGCGGAGAAGTTTGGCGGAGAAGAACTCCAAGGCAAACTCGCCGAACTCCTCACGCCGTCGTCACTCGCGTTCATGGCGGCTACCATGATCATATTCGCGGTGTTGGAAGGATCCACGGCCGGCGCCGCCGGCGTCGCCCTCGTCGCGCTGTCTGCGCTGCTGATCGGACCAGCAGTCCTTCAGGTCGCCAACGACATCAACGGATTTCTCAGTACCGCTCTCGGTGCCCGCGACGAGACCGACCTCGACCGGGCCGGCCAGTTCTTCGCCCGAGCCGCGATCTCCATCAGCGTGGACATCCTCATCGCAGTGCTCCTGCACAAACCCACGAAGGCGGCGACCCCGAAGATCCAGGCCGGCGCCAAGAGCGCCGTCGATTTCCTGAAGGGCCCCAAAGACCCACCCGCCGGTGGGCTGACACCTGCCCTAGCTGTGGCCGGGGACGGAACACCCCGCTTCGTGCAGGCCCCAGCCGAACGCTTCAAACCCTCACCGGCTGCGGAAACCACGCACCAGACCACCGGCTCAGGCGTCTACACGGCCACCGCCGAGGCCGCCCGGCCTTCCCTCGCCGCCATGGGCATGGACGCCGCGAGACAAGATGCGCTGCTGGCTGGCGCCTCCGTCATGTACGAGACAGCGAATGGCGTGATCTGTATCGCCCAGATCGTCCAAGGACGGCTTCGAGTCGGCATCTTCAGCATCAACATCAAGAACGACCCGGCGGCCGCCGTTCGCGGCTTCGCCTCTTTCCGCGGACCCGCCCGCGCTGCTGCTCGAGCCCTCCAGGTTCCCGAGTACGAAATGTTCGGGGCGGCCATCGTCAATTCCGAGATCGAAGCCATGCTGCTACGGCAAGGATTTGCGAAATCGACCGAGACCGTTCCCGAGGCCTTCGGTCTCGGACCCTCCACCCAGGTCGAGATCCTCACGAAGCGCTTCCCCGTACGCTGACACCTCAACCTGCCCAACTTCGAAGCGGCTGATCTTCCACAAGGCATGGCGTGCATACATCGATCGTGGTTGAATTCCTGAAACGTTCCAAGCGTGGAAGGATCCCCCCATGCGTGCACCCGCTCGGGCCATCCGATCGCTCCTCGTCGTCGCTGTCAGCCTGCTGATCTCCGTCGCCGGCGTTCCGGTCGCCGCTGTGGCGGCGGCCGCCGGAGGGCCGGCGGTCCACCTTGCGTTGTTGCAGGTGGAGCGCAAGACGCAGCCGGTGGGTATCGACGTCGCGCAGCCGCGGTTCTCGTGGATCGTGAAGTCCGATCGCCGCGGTGTCGAGCAGGTGTCGTGGCGGGTGCGTGTGGCGACCAGCAGGTCCCGCCTCGACGCCGGCCGGCTGGTGTGGGACAGCGGCCGGACGGTCTCAGCCCGGTCCTTCGACGTGGCGTACGCCGGGCCCGCCCTCGCCGCCGCCACCGACTACGTCTGGCGCGTGGACGTCACCACCACCAAGGGCGCCGCGAGCGCCGTCAGCCGGTTCCGCACCGGACTGTACGACCTGGGGGACTGGGCCGGCAGCTCCTGGATCGGCAACGCCCGCGCCGGCGACACCGACCAACTGGACCTCGGCGGGGCTTCCTGGATCTGGACACCGGAGGCGACGACGCCGGTCGCGCCCGCGGAACCGCGCGCGTTCCGCACCGTACGCGTCTCACCGGCGGGCCGGGCCGCCCGGACGGCCGAAATTCTGATCACCGCAGACGACCTGTATCGGCTGTGGGTCAACGGCTCGCTGGTCGGCGAGACCCAGGGCGCCGTGAACGAGTGGCAGCAGTCGCGGCTGTTCCGGGTCGGCCTCGACGCGTCCCGCAACGTGTTCGCGATCCGCACCGACAACGGCGCCGGATCGCCGGCCGGCCTGGTGGCCAAGGTCCGGATCACCTACACCGACGGCAGCACGTCGGTGTTCACCACCGGCACGGACTGGGTGGCGAGCAGGACCGCTCCGGCCGGGTTCGAGGCGCCGTCGTTCGACGACAGCGCCTGGGGCGCCGCGGTAGTCCAGGCGCCGTACGGCCAGGGCCCGTGGGGCGGCAATGTGCGCGCGCCGCAGGCGGAGGTGCGCCCGGCGCCGTTGCTGCGCAAAGAGTTCGCGGTCGACGGCAAACTCGCCGACGCGACCCTCTACTACGCCGCCGGCGGCTACGCCGAGGTGGCCCTCAACGGCGCCGCGATCGACGACGGGGTGCTCTCGCCGGGCTTCACCGACTACGACGACACCGTCCAGTACGCCGCCGTCGACGTCACCAAACAGGTCGTGCGGGGCGCCAACGCGATCGGCATGGAGCTCGGCCGCGGGTTCTACGGCATGACCGGCGGCAACGTGTGGCGATGGCAGTTGCCGCCGTGGCACGACGAGCCGGTGGTCCGCGCCGTCCTTCACCTGGAGTACGCCGACGGCCGCACCGAGAACATCGTCACGGACGACTCGTGGTCCATCGCCGACGGGCCCACGGTCTTCGACGATCTCTATGCCGGCGAGACGTACGACGCCCGCGAGGCCCAGAACGGCTACGACACGGCCGGCTTCGACGACCGGTCCTGGGCGGCGGCGAGCGAGGTCGGCGGGCCGAAGGGCGTGCTCGTCCATCAGCGTCAGCAGCCGATCCGGGTGACCGAGTCGCTGCCCGCCGTCGAGGTCACGCAGCCGGCGTCCGGTGTCTGGGTGGTGAAGTTCCCGCGGGTGCTCGCCGGCTGGGTGAGGTTCACCGCCCAGGGCCCGGCCGGCGTGACCATCCGCGCGCAGTACGGCGAGAAGCTGCTCGCCAACGGCCGGGTGAACTTCTCCAACAACGGCAACTTCGGGTCCGGCTTCCAGACCGACCGGTTCGTCCTGGCCGGTGCCGGCGTCCCGGAGTCGTGGCAGTCCCGCTTCTCCTACAAGGGTTTCCAGTACATCGAGGTGACCGGCTGGCCCGGCGGCGGCCCGCCGCCGCTGCACGCGTTCACCGCCCAGGCGGTGCACACCGACGCGGCCGAGACCGGCTCGTTCGCCAGCTCGGACGCGACCATGAACCAGACCCACCGCGCGGTCGTGGACACGCTGAAGAACAACATCCACGGCATCCCGACCGACACCCCGATGTTCGAGAAGAACGGCTGGACCGGCGACGCGGCGGTCGGCGCCGAGATGTTCATGATGAACCTCGACGTGCATGAGCTGTTCGCGAAGTGGATGCGCGACGTCCACGAGACCCCGTGACTCCAACGGCGCGCCGCTGGTGATCGCCCCCAGCTCGGGTGACTGGGGTCAGTGGGGCGTGAACCCGCCCTGGCATTCGGCGTACGTGATGATCCCCTGGTTGCTCTACCAGTACGGCGGCGACGAGCGCGTGCTGACCGAGCTCTACGACGGCATGAAGGGGTACGTCGACCTCGAGTTCGGCCGGTCGTCGGACGGCATCGTGGCCAATCCGCGGCTGGGTGACTGGGTCAGCCCGGAGGCCAGCCCGGACGGCGGCAACGCCCCGGAGGACGTCCGCGTCTCCGGCACGGCGTACCTGTACGCGATGTTGTCCACGATGGAGCGTTCCGCCCGCCATCTCGGCCGGTCGGCCGATGCCGCCGCGTTCGCCGGCCACGCCGCCGTCGTGAAGACCGCGTTCAACAACACCTTCCTGAACCGCGCCGAGGGCTATTACCGCGGCAACGGCGATCGCGGTTACCGGCAGACGCACAACGTGCTGGCGCTCGCCTTCGGGCTGACACCCGACGACGCCACGGCGAGGCGGGTGGCCGACAGCATCGTCGCGGACATCAGGGCCAAGGGTACGCATCTGAACACCGGCGTCCTGGGCACGAAGTACCTCCTGCCGGTGCTGACCGACGCGGGCTACGCCGACGTCGCGTTGCAGCTCGCCCGGCAGACGACCTACCCGTCCTGGGGCTACATGATCGAAAACGGCGCCACCACGATGTGGGAGCACTGGGCGCTCGAGGCACGGTCACGTGGCCACTACTTCCTCGGCACCGTCGACGACTGGTTCTTCCACTCGGTGGCCGGCATCCGGGCATCGAAGGAGACCGGATATCGCGACCTCACCATCGCGCCCCAGGTGACCGGGCAACTCGACTGGGCGAAGGCGACCACGCAGACGCCGTACGGCCCGGTGACCAGCGATTGGAAACGCACCGGCCGTACGCTGCGGCTCGCCGTGACGGTGCCGGTCGGCGCCCGGACCACCGTCGAGCTGCCCGCGCGGAACGTGTGGGCGGTCACCGAGAGCGGGGGACCGGTCGGGAAGGCGGAGGGCGTCCGGACCGTACGGCAGGGCGACGGCACGGTTTCCGTCGAGGTCGGCTCCGGCCGCTACACGTTCGTCGTCGACGAGCGGCACGAGCCGGCGGGCGCCGTGGTCGACCGCACCGACGAGCTGACCGCGGTCGTCGACGAGCTCCGCGCCGCCGGGACGTTGAGTGATCAGCAGGCGCGGCAGCTGCGCCGCCACGCCACGGCGGCGCGCGGGCAGGCCGTCGGGTCGCTCGAGCGCACCGGTCTCGCCGCCGCCCGGGACCTGGCCGCGGCGCAGCGGCAGATCGAGGCGTTCGACGCCGCCGCACCCGCACAGGAACGGCTGGACGCCGCGGTGACCGCCGTCCGTGAAGCGCTCGGCGCAGCCGTCGCCGGCCTTCTCGCGCTCGACCTCACCGTCACGTCCTCCGGCGCCGTCCTGCCCGACGACACCGCCACGGTGACGGTCACGGTCGCGAACCGCGGCCGCGGCCGCCTCGACGACGTGCGCGCCGCCGTCAGCGGGCTGCCCGACGGCTGGACGGTCGACCCGGCCGGCGCGCGGCTCACCGACCGCCTGCGTCCCGGCGGATCGGCCGCGGGGAACTTCGCCGTCGGTGTCCCGATAGGGCAGCGGCCCGGTCCGGCCGGCGGCGCCGCCGTGGCCACGTACGTCTTCGAGGACGCGACGTTCTCGCTGGCGAAACCCGTCACGCTGACCGTCGGTTCGCCGGTGGTCATCGACTCCGTGACGCCCACGCCGGCTCAGACCCGCCCCGGACAGCCGGTCACCGTGAGCGCCGTCCTCCGCAACGTCGGACGCGCCGCCGTCGAGGGCCGGGCCGAGCTCGACGCGCCGCCCGGCTGGAGCGTGTCCGCACCGTCGACGACGACCGTGCCGGCCGGGCAGTCCCGGACCGTGACCTGGACGGTTGGAGTGCCACGCGACGCCCGGCAGGCGGTCGAGGACGTGACGCTGACGGCGCGCGTACTCGTCGGCGGCGCGACTCTCGCCACCGGCGCCGGCGCCCTCCAGGTTGCCATCGCGCCGAGCGTGGCCGACGCGATCGACCACATCGACCTGGGCGAGTCCGCGTCGGAGCAGGCGCACCGCCTGACCGCGTCGCCCTCCTCGGGCACCAGCGTGGAGTCCGGCCTGACCCGCCGATACGCCGGCCATCTGACCCCGTTCTCGCAGTTCGAGTTCGACATGGCGGTGACGCCCGGCCGGCCGTTCGTGGTCCGGGCGGTCGAGACCTACGACAGGGCACAGATCAAGCGCTACAAGGTGTACGTCGACGGCGCCGAGGTGCTGCTCCGCACCTTCGACCACGGCGGCGGGGCCGGGACGGAGACCCACGAGTTCGTGGCGCCCGCCGCGCTCGCCGCCGCCGACGGCACCGTCCGGGTCCGCTTCGAGAACCAGGGCGACCCGGCCTTCTACGATCCGTCGATCGCCGACGTCTGGACCCTCCTCGATTGAGTACACCCGGTCATGGCTGCTGATCGAGGAACGTCCGGACCTGCGGCACCAGCACGGCCACCGGCTCCTGGGCGTCCAGCAGCAGCCTGCGCAGCCGTGCCGCGAGATCGAGGTGCCCGGACCAGAACTCGGCCGGCGCCCGCAGGACCGCCGCCAGCAGGTCGCCGGGTTGTACGCCAGCACAACGGGGATGACTCAGCTCATCGCCAACCTGCACGGTGACTTCGTGGTCAGCGGCAGGGTGGGTCGTAGGGAAGTTGTGGGATGTACCGGTGCCACACCTCCGGCGTCACAACGTTGCGCGTCCTCGCGCAGATCCGGGTGATGGCGGCCTCGGCGTCCAGGTTCCACAGGCGGACGGTGTTGTCGGTGCTTGCCGTGGCCAGGGTGTAGCCGCCGCCGGCGAACACCAGGGAGAGGATGCCTGCGCGGTGTCCGGTCGCGATCTCTCCCGCGGCGCGGGGGTCCGCCGGGTCGCGGACGTTCCACAGGCGGACGGTCTTGTCGCTGCTCGCGGTGACCAGCAGCCGCCCGTCCGGGCTGAACGCGATCGCGTTGATGGGCTCCGTGTGGCCGGTGAGGGGGCGGCCGAGCGCGGTCGGCCGGTTCGGGTCGCTCAGGTCCCACAGGCGGACGGTTCGGTCGTCGCTCGCGGTCGCGAGTCTCCGGGTGCCGGGCGCGAACACGGCCTGGGTGACCGGGCCGTGGTGACTGGACAGCGTGTTCGCGAACGGCACGGGGTCGGCCGGGTCGCGGACGTCCCACAGGCGGACGGTCTTGTCGCTGCTCGCGGTGACCAGCAACCGTCCGTCCGGGCTGAACGCGACGGAGTTGACGTAGCCGGCGTGGCGGGGGAGGAGGGTGCCGAGGGCGGTCGGGCGGTCGGGGTTGTCGATGTTCCACAGCTGGACTGTCTGGTCGTCGCCGGTCGTGGCGAGGGTGTGCCCGTCGGGGCTGAAAGCCACCGGCGCGGTGTACCGGTTCCGGGTGGTGATCGGCTGCCGGAACGGAACGGGGTCGGCCCGGTCGGTGACGTTCCACAGGCGGACGGTCCCGTCGTTGCTTGTCGTGGCGAGGGTGTGTCCGTCCGGGCTGAACGCCGCGGCGAACACCATGCCGCGGTGTTCGGTGAGGGGCCGGCCCAGGGTCACCGGGCGGCCCGGGTCGGCAATGCCCCACAGGCGGACGGTCTGGTCGTCGCTCGCGGAGGCGAGGGTGTCTCCGGTCGGGTCGGTGGCCACCCGGACGACGCTGGCCCGGTGACCGGCGAGGATGCCGGGGGGAAGCGACCAGATGCGGGTGACACCGTCGGCGCTGCCGGTGGCGACTGTGCGCCCGTCGGGGCTGAACGCCACGGCGAACACGATGCCGGTGTTCGCCGTCAGGGGTGGGCCGAGCTGGGTGACGGCGGATGGGTCGGCCAGGTTCCAGAGCTGGGTCGTGCTGTCGACGCTTCCCGAGGCGAGCACGCGCCCGTCCGGGCTGAAGGCGACCGACCACACCGGTCCGGTATGCCCGATGAGCGGTGCGCCCAGCGGCACCGGACGGGTCGGTGCGGTGACGTCCCACAGACGGATGGTCTTGTCCTTGCTGCCGGTGGCGAGGATGCGGCCGTCGGGGCTGAACGCCGTCGTGTGGATGAGCTCGCCGTGGCCGGTGAGCGGTCGGCCCACGGCTGTGGGACGGCGTAGGTCGGTGACGTTCCACAGCCGGACGGTGCGGTCGTCTCCCGCGGTGGCCAGCAGCCGTCCGCCGGGGCTGAACGCCACCGACCGTACGGCCGCGGTGTGTCCGGCCAGCGGAGTGGCCCGTGGCACCGGGCGGGCCGGGTCGCGCAGGTCCCACCATCCGACGGTGTGGTTCTCGTTGGCGGTGGCCAGGGTCTGCCCGTCGGGGCTGAACGCCACCGAGTAGACGGTGCCGCCGGCTCCGCCGAACGGCGCGCCGACGGGTGACGGGTTCGCCGGGTCGTCGACGTTCCACAGACGGATGGTCCGGTCGTTCCCGGCCGTGGCCAGAACGCGCCCGTCCGGGCTGAAGACGGCCGACGTGACCCAGCTGGTGTGGCCGGTCATGGGTTTGCCGAGCGGCGCCGGGCGGGTCGGGTCGCGCAGATCCCAGAGGCGGACGGTGTTGTCGTAGCTCGCGGTGGCCAGAACCCGCCCGTCGGGGCTGAACGAGGTCAGGTACACGGCTCCGGAGTGCCCGGGCAGCGGCGTGGCGAGGGGCGTGTTCGTCGAGGAGATCAGCCGCGCGTATACGTCCCGGTCGTCTCGGCGCAGCCGGTGCGCGACCAGGTTCAGCTGGGCCGACAGGGACTGGTCGGTCGCCTGCAGCCGGTCCGCCTCGGAAAGGACCTGCCGGAACACCGCCTCGTCGCGTTGCCGGACCGCGAGCACCGCGGCGGCCACGGCGACGATCGTGGCGACCGCCAGCGCGGTCGCGGCGCAACGCCGGGCCCACGTCGCCCGGCGCCTCTGGCGGGTGGACGCGGCGAGGAAGTCGCGGGCCGCGATGGTCAGTTCGTCTTGTGTCGCCGGGGTGACCTGGTACCGCGCGGCCTCGAGGCGTGCGCCGCGGTAGAGCTGTGAGGGGTCCCGGCCCGTCCGCCGCCAGGCCGCGGCGTCTTCCTCCAGGCGTTGGCGGGCCAGGCTTCCGGCGCGGTCCTGGTCGATCCACCGCCGCAGCCGTGGCCAGGCGCGCAGCAGCGCCTCGTGGCTGATCTCGACACACCCGTCGTCGAGGGTGATCAGGCGTTCCCGGGCCAGTACCTCCAGTGCTTCCGCAACGGCCCCGTCGGCGGGTTTGGCCAGGTCCGCCGACGAGGTCCGCCGGCGCGTGTCGCGCGTGTCCTCGCCGACCCGGACGAGACGCAGGAGCAGCCGGCGCGCGGCCGCCTGCGCGTCCGGGCCGAGCTGTTCCCAGGCCCGCTCGCCGGTCGCCGCCACGGCGCCCTGGATGCCTCCGGTCGCCCGGTATCCGGCGACGGTGAGCCGGCCCGCCTGCCGGCGTTGCCACAGGGCGAGCAGCGTGTGTGACAGCAGCGGCAGGGCGCCCGGCTCGTAGGCGTCCCCGCCGCCGAGATCGCGTAGCAGCACCTCCACGAGTCCGGCCTCCGGGCGCACGCCCACCGCCTTCGCCGGGCAGGTGATCGCGTCCCGCAGCTCGGCCGAGGTCATCGGACCGAGCACCATCTGGCGGTCCTGCAGCGCGCCGGCCAGCTCGGCGTACTCCAGGCAGCGGGCGTAGAAGTCGGCCCGCAGGCCCAGGACCACCACGGCCGGTGCCGATCCGCCCGGACCCGGGGGAGTGCACGCCGCGTGCAGAGCGCGGATGAACGTCGACCGGCGGGCGTCGTCGCGGCAGAGGGTGAACGCCTCCTCGAACTGGTCGGCGACGAGCACCAGGCGCGCTCCTGGCCCGGCGAGCCGCTCGGCGTACGCCGCACACGCCGCGCGTACGCCGGCGGCGAACTTCTCTCCCGGCGTGTCGATCGTCTCGTCGAGGGCTCGCGACAGGTCCGGGATCTGACCGGCGAGAGCCTTCACCGGATCCGTACCCGGGACCAGCAGCACGGCCGGCCAGTTCGCCGATCCGTCGGCCGGCAGCCTCCCACGGGCCAGCGCGGGGACGAGTCCGGCGCGCAGCAGGGAGGACTTTCCCGAGCCGGACGCTCCGACCAGCGCCACGATCCCGCCGGTCGTCAGGGCGTCGCCCAGCCGGGCCACGAGATCCCGCGTGGCCCGCTCCCGGCCGAAGAAGCGTCCGGCGTCGTCGGTGCCGTACGCGGCAAGCCCCTGGTACGGGCACAGGCCCGCGTCGTCGTCACCGGACGGCTCGCCGGGCGAGGTGTCGCCGGCCGGGCTCGCCAGGGCCTCCGTCCACAGTGTGCGCCACGCATCGAGGTCGTAAAGGCCGGTGACGACCGGGCGGGCCCGCCGCTCGCGGGCCTGCCCGATCAGGAAGTGCAGCACCGTGGCCAGAACGGTGAACCGGGCGGGAACGTTCCGGCCGCTTCTCCAGTCGCTGACCCGCTGCGCCGACACCCGCACGCCCTGGCCCCGCTCGTCGGTCCGCCCGGCGCCGGCGACCGACGCCGTCACCCGCTTGAGCGGTGGGTTGCCCGCCTCGGCGTAGAGCAGCGCGAATCGATCGGCGAACGTCTCCCGCTGCTTCATACTCATGACCTGCCGATCCGGTCGCGGCCTACACCGTCACTCTCTCAGCAAGAACTGGCACGTGAGTGAGCTAATCCACGAGGTGGGCGAGACCTGGTTGAGCCTGCCGAGGATGGATGCGACCGGATCGTGGTCGTAGGGGATGCTGCCGCCGGCCATGGCGCAGAAGTAGGTCTTGCCGTTCTTCAGGTACCCGTATTCTATTTCCCATTCGAGTTCGTCGATCCGGCTGGCCTGGCCGATCGCCAGTTCCATGGCCGCTTCGTTGCCGGCCTTCAGGTTGGAGACCTGGCCGCTCAGCTTCAGCTTGTCCTTGATCAGGCCGTCGATCACGCCGTTCTGACCGTCGACGTAGCCCAGCAGCTCGACCACGTTGGACCCGGCCCAGGAGCGCACGCCCTTCCCCGCGTCGATGCCACCGAGAACCTTGTCGGCGTACCCGGGCTGGAAGGCGTGCCGCACCAGCTTGTCGATGACCCCGCGGTAGTACACGGCCTTGCCGCGCCAGTACGTGGCCTGGCCCTTCCAGTACATCGCCTGGCCGCGCCAGTACATGGCCTGCCCACGCCAGTAGTTGGCCTGATTGCGCCAGTAGTTGACCTGGCGGGTCAGGGACGCGACCCGGACCTCGAGCTGGTCGATGATGCTCTGCTGCTGGCGGATGAAGCTTTCCAATGAGCCGATGTACGTCAGCAGTTGCTTGATCGCGTTCTGGTTCTCCAGGATGACGTTCTGAAGGTCACCGATGATGCCGCCGAGACGCTTGACCTCGTTGACGAGCCGGGTGTTGGCGCTGACCAGAGAGTTGACCTGACCCTCGAGAACGGAGGTGTCGAGGGGGGAGAGGCCGGACGGGTCGCTGAGCGTGGTCGGGTTGCCCAGGCCGTACGCATAGGGATTGAGCGTCTTGGGTTCGCTGGTGTCGTAGAGCGGGTCGGGTGAGATGAAGATTCCGGCGGCGGCGTCGTAGTAGCGGGCGTTGAGATAGGAGAGGTCCGTCGAGGCGTCCTCGACCTGGCCGAGGAAGCCGCGATCGGTCTGGAACGTGCCGGTCTCGTGCCGGACCGCGCCGTAGGGCCCGTACTCGCGCTGCGCCGTGGCCGGCTGTCCGGGAGCGGTGACGGCGGCCTCGACCGATCCGGCTTCGTTGGCGGCGAGGTATTGCACCCCCGCCGGCGAGCGGGTCGCGATCGTCTCTCCGTTGAGCCCGTACGGGCGCACCGCCGTCACCCGCGTGCCGTCGGCGTTGGCGGTGATCTCGTGGCCGGCCCAGTACAGCGTCGCTTCCCCGGCCGTGCGCCGCAGGAGGCGCTGTCCGGCGGGATCGTAGACGAAGCTCGTGGTCTGCCCGGCGTGTTCGACCGACGTCAGGCGCTGCTCGGCGTCCCACGTGAATGTCTCGGCGGTGGCGCCGGTGCCGCGGGAGACCAGGTTGCCCGTGTCGTTCCACCCGTAGGTGTCGCCGCCGACGGACGTCGGCGCGTGCGCCCGTGGCCGGCCGGCCACGGGATACTCGTACCGGGTCTGCGTGCCGTCCTCGGTACGTGTGTCGAACCGCCCGTCGACGGTGTACGCGTACTGGTGGACGTAGGGCCGCGAGCCGCCGCCGGGCGTGGCCGTGGCACAGTCGGCCGATCCCGACACGGCGGCGCCGGCAATGGTGTGGGCGGCGACGAGCCGCTGGCGTGCGTCGTACCGGTAGCACTCGCTCCAGGACGCCGCGGCGACGTCGCCCTGCCAGACCTCGCGCTCGGCCAGCCGTCCGGCCTTGTCGTAGCTGAGCCGGTCGGCGCTGACGAGGCTGTGGTTCCAGCCCGCCTGGGCGGTGCGGACGTAGGTCGCGATGCCGTCGCGTTGCTGGTCGGCGTTGTAGCTGTAGGTGCGCAACACCAGGTGGGTGGTGCCGGGCTGGTCGGGGCCGCGGGTGGACTGCGTCAGGCGTCCGCGGTCGTCGTAGACCTCGCCCCGGACATAGGCCTCCAGGCCGCTGGTCATCGTGCTGGGCAGGCCCAGGCTGTCGTACGTCGCGGTCACGGTCTCGGCCGGAAGGCCGCCGACGGCCGGAAGGGTCGTGGTCACGACCTGGTCGGCGCGGTTGTAGGTCTGGGCCAGCGGGTAGGTGCCGGACAGCCCCGGAATGCCCGCCGGAACGGTCAACGTCCTCGACGTGACGCGGTTCTTCACGTCGTAGCCGGTCACGTCGGAGACCCAGTCGCCGGTCGCGGTGTGGCGGACCTCCTTGTCGAACAGCCCGAGTTGCCCCGGAGCGTCGAAGAACCACGACGCCGTCCTGGTGCCGGTCGACGGCGCGCCGATCCAGCGCTCGCGGGCCCGGTTGAGCGGGTCGTAGACAGTCGAGACGGTGGTGCCGTTCCCGTCGGTGCCGGCCGTCTGGTTGCCGGCGTCGTCATAGGTGAACGTAGCGGCGCCTCGGTCGGGATCGGCCTGGCCGACACGCCGGCCGGCGAGGTCGTAGGTGTAGGTGACGACGTTTCCGGCCGGGTCCGTCACCCGGGTCGGCCGGTCGGCGAGGTCGTAGGCGTAGCTCGTGGAGACCCACCCGGTGCCGTCGTGTTCGGCGACCCCGACTGTGCGTCCGAGCCCGTCGACGGTCTGCCGCACGCGGTTGCCCTCCGGACCGGTGACGGTGACCGTGTCGACCGCGTATCCGGTGGTCGTGGTGTGGACGAGGTCGGTGGACCGGTACCGGTCCTCGGTGGTCTTGCGGCCCAGGACGTCGTAGCCGTATTGGGTGCGGTTGGCCCAGGCGGCCACCGTCAGCAGGGTGCCGGGAGTCCCGGTCACGGCCTGGGGCGCCGTCTCCGCGAGCGTCAGGCCGCGTCCGTCGTAGGTGGTCTCACCGACCAGCACCTTCCCGGCGGCGGGCGACTGGGACTGGGCCTGCCGTTCGCGGCCGAGGCCGTCGTAGACCGTCCACGTGTCGATGAACCGCACGTCGGCGCCGGTCCGGGCCGCGGAGACCAGCTGACGTGTGCGCACCGAACGGTTCGGCATGTCATAGCTGTAGCGGAACGACGGCTCGGCGAACGCCAACGGCGCGTCCGGCAGCGACACGGTCTCCATACGGCCGAGCCCGTCGTAGCCGTACCGCGTCACGGTGCCGTTCGGGTCGGTGATCTTGGTCGGGACGCCGTACTGCTGGAGGTAGTCGGTGACGGTCGTGTGGCCCAGCGCGTTGGTCACCTCGATCCGGTTGGGGATCAGGCCCAACTCCTGCACGGTGCAGTCGGTGTTGCGGCACGCCTTGTAGACGGTCCGCGTGATGCCGCCGTTCGGATCGGTGACCTGGGTGGGGCGGCCCCAGTCGTCGAACCCGGTCCGGGTCTCGGCGAACCTGGTCCCGCTGATGCGGGTGCGCTGGAGGGTGGGGTTGCCTCTCGTCGGTGCGGCACCCACCGCCAGGCCGTCGTACGCCGTCTCCGAGTACGACACGACCTTCGCCGGGTCCGTGCCGGCGCAGTCGGTGCCCGCGACGACCTTGTTCGTCGCGGGATAGTTGAACATCCCGGCCGCCGGATTCTCGGCGTAGGAGGTCGCCGTGCAGCGTTCGTCGCCGCCGACGTCGGCCCAGCCGTGCTCGGTGCTCGTCGCCGGCTGGAGGCGCGCGGTGTACGTCGTCTCGCCGCGGCGCTCCCGGAACTGACCGGGTGCGCTGTACACCTTCTCGACTGTGCTGACCACACCCGCCCACCGGGGCCACCGATGCTCGGCGACACCGCCGGGAAGGTCCGGCTGGGTGACCCGCACCTCGTACCCGTACGAGGTCGACTGCGACCGTTCCTCGGCTGCACCGGGCAGCGGACTCAACCTCTCCTGCTGCAGGACCCGGCCGGCCAGCGTGCGCTCGTCCCAGAAGCTGTTGCCGTCCAGGTCGTTGATCGGAACGTCGCGTTCGTCGAGTTCATAGCCGCCCCCGCCGACCGGACGCAGGACCTTGTCCTTGTGCATCCCGCGGAACACCCGCGTCCTCGTCCTCGAGGTGCCCTTGACCGTCAGCACGGTCGCGTAGCCCCGCCAGTTGGCCCACGCCCACGTCGCGTCGTACCCGGTCCAGGCGTCGAGCACGTAGGACCACGCCGGGGCGTCCTCGTAGGTGTAGTCGGTGCGTATGTTCGCACCACCATCCATGGGCATGTCCGTGACCGAGCCCACCAGGTACTTGTGGAACACCCCCCGCCGCGTGGTCGGCGGGTTGCCCTCCTTGACCGACTGCGGGAAGCAGTCCATGGCGTGCAGGTCCCACCGGTCCGCCGGAGCGGTGTAGTTGGCCGGGCAGGGCCGGCTGTGGCCGTAGCTGACCCGCGTCTCACCCCGCAACTCGTTGACGATGCGGGTCAGCCGCCAGTTCTCCATCGGGTCCCGCCCGGCGGCCCGGTCGGCGTCGACCCGGTTGGCGTACCGGCCGTAGACGAGGTCAACCGCCGGTCTGGGCAGCAGGCTGAGATCGCCGTCCCCGTCGGCGTCGGCCAGCCCCAGCGCCTGGATGTTCGTCACCAGCAGCTTGGGATAGGCGTTGGTGCTGTCCTTACCCCATCCGTGCGTCAGGTTCCATCGCATGACGGGCTTGTACGTCTGGCCGAGCCGGACCTCGGAGTACGCGTAGAGGTAGCGCCAGGGGTTGAAGAACGTCGGCGAGTACGTCGTGCAGGCGCTGGAGCAGATCAGGTCGTTGGGCGTGTCCGGAAACGATTCGCCGTTGTTCTTGTTCGGCGCGCTGGTGCACGAGTCGCCCAGCGCCGCACACCGGTACGCGTGTTCGAACACGATGCGCGCGGGCGCCGCGATGCCGCCCCGGCTGCCGTACTCGATGCTCGTGAGGATGGCGCTCGGGTTGTAGGACTCGTCGACACCCAGCCCCTCGACCGACCGGTACCGGTTGCCGTACTTTTCGTACCGGTACGTTGCGGTGTTTCCGTTCGGATCGACCACCCGGTCCAGCATCCAGCGCCAGGTCTGCTTGCACGACGACGTGGCGTAGCAGGGCTCGCCCGGCGAGTCGGCGACCACCGGCACGAGCAACGACGCGTCGATGCGCTGCCCGAAGAAGTACTGCGTGCCGTCGACGGCGGTCACCTTCCAGTACTCCCCGTCGTTGTCGCCGTTGCCCGAGGCGCCGGTCAACCGCTCGACCCGCCAGCCCTCGTCGTACTGGACCGCCCACCGCGACGCCGCACCGTCCAACGGGAACATCGCACCGCTCACGCCGGCGAGGGAGATCGTTCCGTTCTGGCCCTTCCAACACAGGTCCCGCGTCGGTACGTGCTGGGCGTTGATGCACGGCTCGTACCGGCGCTCGATGAACCCGCCGGCAATGTCGCCCCATCCCAGACCGACCGGGCTGCCCTGCGGGTTGGTCGCGTTGGTCAGGCCGTCGATCGAACCCGAGGAGTAGCTCAACCCCAACTGCGGCGCACTGCCGCTGGGTGGCGCGGGCAGCGACAAGGGATAGCTCCAATTGAACTCCCCGGACCCGGGCGCCACCTGCCACTCACCTACGACCGACAACGGCGTCGCACCGTACGTGCCGGTCTCGCCCGCGACATCGGCCGTCACCGCGAAGACCGCCGACCGGTCGTCGGATCCCGCCTGCCGGCCGGCGCCGCCGGGCGGCGCCGATGCATTTCCGCCGGGCGGCACCGGGGTGGTCGTCGCCGGCGCCGCCAGGTTGTCGAGCCGGGCGGTCAGCGTGTCCGTGTCACGGTTGTTGCGCGTCGTCAACGGGACGCCCCGGACGTCGCAGCCCCGCGGCACCGGGTCGAGCACCGCGCAGTCCGGTAACGCCACCACCCGCAGGCGGTCGGCGTAGCCTCCGCCGTACGCGTTCTCGAACCCCGAGTAGTCGATCGCGAGATCGACCGGCCCGGCCCCCTTGGCCATCACGCCGTTGCCACCCGTCGAGGGATCCGACACGGTGAAGACGAAGCCCGACATCCCGAGCCGATCGGCCGTGGCCTCGGCGTGGATCTCGATCCGCAACAGCCCACCCGCGGCCTTCGCGCCCGCGTCGCGGGCGTCGGTGACCCCGACCGGGCCCGCCCGGCCCCCGGTCACGGCGGCGGACCGGCCTGCCGCCCGCAGGTCCACCTCCCAGCGACCGGGCTCGGGGAAATCGACCGTCGCCGGCCTTTCACCGACCGGCCGGGCCACCGGCGCCACCGACGACGCCGTCCACGGCAGTTGGTCCGGACCGCGCCTCGGCTCCAGCCGCGCCGGTTCGCGCCGCTCGGGCGAGCCGTCCGGGCGCCCAGGGGCACTGGGATCCACCGGAGACATCACGGAGGAAAGGAGCGTGGAAACTACCAAAGCGGTGACCGTACGCAACACGACGTCGCCTCCCGGACCAAGGTGAGCCAGCCAGATTCCCGATGCGCGCGACATCGACAGATTCCGATCACATCCACCTCGGAACCTGAACACGAATCACGATACGGACGGCCACGGACCGCAAACAGCGACGAACGGCGATGCCCGTGGTCGGCCGGCGAAGTGCCTGGTCGGGACGTCCCACGGGTTTTCCGGTCCGGACACCACGGAGAGGCCCAGCTCCAAGAGTGACCAGCCGGCTGCGAACCATCCGGTTTGGAGCGTTGGCCGGCCGCACGGCCGGGGTCACTCGCCGGGCATCTGCTCGATGTCAGAAGTGTGCCATCTTCATCGAGCCACTACGAAGGTTGGCAGAACTCTGACGTCGCCATACCGAAGTATTGCCGCCAACTTTCAGGGAAAATGCTCCTCGCCTGGTCCGGCGGCTACAGAGTTGGAACATCTGAGAAATGTCAGAGCAATGACTTTGAGTCAATCTGCTCTCACCTCGTCAGTTGGTTGCACCCCTGCCGGCAGCAGGGGGCGGGAGCTCGGGACACCTGCATCCGCACTACCCCGGCGTCACACCCCTTCCCCGGAACGGAGTTCTCACATATGTCCATCACCAGCAAGCGGCTACGCGCGCTCGTGGTCACGGGCACCATCGGGATGACCATGGCCCTCGTGCTCACCGGCTGTGGCGCCCGAGCCGGCGACGACACGCCCGGCGGCGGGTCGGCTGCGGCGGCCAGCTGCGTCGACTCCTCCGGCAGCACCATTAAGCTCGGCTTCCTCAACTCCCTCACCGGCGGCATGGCGATCTCTGAGAAGACCGTCTCCAATGTGCTGCACATGGCCGTCGACGAGATCAACACCGGCGGCGGCATCCTCGGCAAGAAGATCGAGTACGTCCAGGAAGACGGCGCCACCGACTGGCCCACCTTCGCGGAGAAGACTGAGAAGCTGCTCACCCAGGACTGCGTGGCCGCGATCTTCGGCGGCTGGACGTCGTCCTCTCGCAAGGCCGTGAAGCCGGTCGTCGAGAAGCTCAACGGGCTCTTCTTCTACCCGGTGCAGTACGAGGGTCTCGAGTCGTCGCCGAACATCTACTACACCGGTGCGACCACCAACCAGCAGATCATCCCGGCGATGGACTTCCTCGCCTCGAAGGGGGTGAAGAAGCTGTTCCTCGCCGGCAGCGATTACGTCTTCCCCCGCACCGCGAACGCGATCATCAAGCTCTACGCGGCCAAACTCGGCATCCAGATCGTCGGTGAGGAGTACGTACCCCTCGACAAGGACGACTGGACCAGCCAGGTGGCGAAGATCGTGGCGGCCAAACCCGATTTCGTCTTCAACACCATCAACGGCTCGTCGAACGTCGGCTTCGTCAAGGCGTACTACGACGCCGGCCTCACCCCCGCGACGACGCCGATCATCTCGGTGTCGATCGCCGAGGAGGAGGCGCCGGCCATGGGCCACGAGGTCACCGGCAACTACGCGTCCTGGAACTACTTCCAGTCGCTCAAGACCGACACCAACCCCAAGTTCATCAAGAGCTGGAAGGCCTACCCCAAGAGCAGCGGCGTCACCTCGGACCCGATGGAGGCCGCATACATCTCGCTCTACCTGTACAAGGCACTCGTCGAGGCGGCCGGCTCGTTCGACGTCAACGCGGTGAACGCCGCCGCGAAGAAGAACACCATCACGTTCGACGCACCGGAGGGCAAGGTCACGCTCGACGGCGAGAATCACCACATCTCCAAGCCGGGCCACATCGGCCGGATCAACGCCGACAACCAGTTCGACATCGTCTGGGCCTCCGACACATTCATCGAGCCCGACCCGTACCTCGAGGGCTACGACTGGTTCCCGGCGGACATCCGCAAGCAGCTCGTGGGCGCGGCCGGCTGATCGCCCGACCCCCACACGGACGCGGGGTCGCGTGTCGCCCGTGGCATGCGACCCCGCACTGCCCGCCCCTTTTACAGAGAGCGAACGCACGTGGACGTACTGATCCCACAGCTGCTGAACGGCAGCGCGCAAGGTGCGCTGCTCCTGCTCGCCGCGCTGGGCCTGTCACTCACCTTCGGCCAGATGGGCGTGATCAACATGGCCCACGGCGAGTTCCTCATGATCGGCGCCTTCACCGCCTACCTCGTCCAGCACGTCATTGCCTCCAGCGACCTGTCGATCCCGGTCGCGCTGCCGGTCGCGTTCGTCGTCGCCGGCCTGTTCGGCCTCCTGCTCGAGGTCACCATCATCCGGTGGATGTACCGCAGGCCCCTCGACACCCTGCTCGTCACCGTCGGTGTCGGCCTGATCCTGCAGCAGGCGGCGCTGCAGATCTTCCCGTCCCAGGGCGTCCCGGTGGAGAAGCCCGGCTGGCTCGACGGGCAGCTGAACAGCTTCGGCTACAACTGGCCGCTGCGGCAGCTGTTCACCATCCTGCTCGCGGCCGTCTGCGTTGCCGCGCTGGCGGCCTGGCTCAAGTACACCTCGTTCGGCCGCCGCATCCGGGCGACCGTGCACAACCGGGACCTTGCCGAGACGACGGGGATCTCCACACGCACCGTTGACCGCCTGACCTTCTTCGTCGGGTCGGGTCTGGCCGGGGTCGCCGGCGTGGCCGCGTCGCTGATCGGCGGCACGAACTCCCAGATGGGCGCGCAGTACATCATCCCGGCCTTTCTCGTCGTCGCCGCCGGCGGCATCGGCCAGCTCAAGGGCACCATCATCGCCGCGTGGGCGGTGGGCGTCGCCCTCTCGTGCTTCGCCTACTGGACGACCGGCAGCTTGGCGCAGGTGCTCGCCTTCATCCTCGTGATCGTCTTCCTGCAGCTGCGCCCGCAGGGCCTGTTCACGGTGCGAACCAGGAGTCTGGTATGACCAAGCTGAAACCATGGCTTTCCCTCGGCGGCATCGGGGTGTTCGCCGTGCTGCTCCTCGCGGTCGCTCCCCTCGTGCTCACCGATCACTGGCTCAGCAACCTCGGCAAGTACTGCTGCTGGGCCATCGCCGCCGTCGGCATCGGCCTGGCGTGGGGCCGAGGCGGAATGCTCGTGATGGGGCAGGGGGTGTTCTTCGCCGTCGGCGCCTACGCGATGGCCATGCACCTCACGCTGGAGACCGCCGGCGACCGGGTCCCGGGTTTCATGGTGCTCTACGACCCGCTCGCGCCGCTCCCGGTGTTCTGGGAGCCGTTTCGCAGCGACGTGTTCACCCTGCTGGCGATCGTGCTGCTCCCGGTGATCCTGGCCGGCATCCTCGGCTACGCGCTGTTCAAGCGCGGCGTGAAGGGCGCGTACTTCGCGATCCTGTCGCAGGCGCTCGCCGTCGCGCTGGCCACCCTGATCAGCTCCACGATCCGTGAGACCGGCGGCGACACCGGGCTCAGCGACTTCAAGTACTTCTTCGGCTTCGTGCTGAACGACCCGGCAAACAAGATCATGGTGTACGTCATCGCCGCCGCGTTGCTCATCGTCTGCCTGCTCGCGGTGTGGCAGTTCTACCGCAGCCGCTTCGGTGAGCTTCTCGTCGCGACCCGGGACGCCGAGGAGCGCGTGCGTTTCCTCGGCTATGACCCGGCCAACGTGAAGCTCGTCGCCTTCGTCGTCTCCGCGCTGATGGCAAGCATCGGGGGAGCGATGTTCGTGCCCATCGTCGGCATCATCACTCCGGCCGAGATCGGCGCCGCCGCCTCGATCCTCATGATCGCGGGTGTTGCCTTCGGCGGCCGTGCCTCGCTCTTCGGCCCCGCGCTCGGCGCGATGGCGGTCGGATGGGGGCAGTCGAGCCTCGGTTCGACCTGGCCCGAAGGATGGGTCTACATCCTCGGTCTGCTGTTCATCGTCGTCATTCTCCTCCTGCCCAACGGGCTGTCGTCGCTGCCGGCCAGGTTCGCCGCAATGCGCCGGAGCCCTGAGCGGCAGCCCGCCCCGGCGATCGCCGCCGCAGAGCTCGAAGAGGTGAGGTCATGACCGACGCCTCGCTTGTTGTCACGGACCTCCATGTCGAGTTCTCGGGCTTCGTCGCGGTCGGCGGCGTCTCCTTCGACGCGCACCGCGGCGAGGTCCGGTTCCTCATCGGCCCGAACGGCGCCGGCAAGACGACCTGCATCGACGCCATCACCGGGCTGGTCCCAGCCACCGGGTCGGCCAGGCTCGGCGAGAGTGAGCTGCTCGGAAAGCAGGTGCACAAGGTCGTCCGCCTCGGCGTCGGCCGCACCTTCCAGACGGCGAGCGTCTTCGAGGAGCTCACCGTGCTCCAGAACCTCGACATCGCCGCCGGACTTCATCGCTCCTCGGCCTCGCTGCTGAGGGCCCGTCGTGGCACCGACGTGTCGATCGAGCATGCGCTGGAGGAGACCGGACTCGGCGGCGAGCTCGCCACGCCGGCCGGCATCCTGTCGCACGGCCAGAAGCAGTGGCTGGAGATCGCGATGTTGCTCGTGCAGGACGCGAAGGTGCTGCTCCTCGACGAGCCCGTCGCCGGCATGACCCAGGACGAGCGCACCGCGACCGGCGAGCTTCTGCAGCGCATCGCGGCGAAGCGGATCGTGCTCGTGGTCGAGCACGACATGGACTTCATGCGCCGCTTTGCCACGCGCGTGACAGTGCTGCACCAGGGCAAGGTGCTCTCGCAGGGCACGGTGGCCGAGGTTCAGGCCGATCCCCAGGTGCAGGAGGTCTACCTCGGCACCGCGGGCGCCGCCACCACAGCCGCCATGTCGGTCGTACCCGAACCGCTTGGCGTGACGCAGAAGCCGAGGGAGGACTGACATGCTGGAGCTCACCGACATCGAGGCCGGCTACGGGCGCACGCGGGTGCTGCACGGCGTGACGGTGCCGTCCGGCAACGTTGTGGCCGTGCTCGGCCACAACGGGGCCGGCAAGACGACCCTGCTGCGTCTCGCGATCGGCCTCATCAAGCCGTCGAAGGGCCGCGTGGTGTTCGACGGCGAGGACGTCACGTCGCTCGCCCCCAATCAGCGCGTCGCCCGCGGCATGGCGTACGTACCGCAGGGTCAGCAGTCGTTCGGCCAGCTCACCACGCTGGAGAATCTGCAACTCGCCGCCGACGGACGCCGGGGCGGCAAGGCCCTCATCGACGCGCAGATGGCTCGCTTCCCCGCGCTGGAGCAGTTCGCCGCCCGGAAGGCGGGCCTGCTCTCGGGCGGGCAGCGGCAGCAACTCGCGATCGCCCGCGCCCTCATCACCGTCCCGAAGTTGCTGATACTTGACGAGCCGACCGAGGGCATCCAGCCCACGATCGTCGCCGAGATCGAGCACACCATCATGCAGCTGGCCGAAGAGGGCATCAACGTGCTGCTCGTCGAGCAGCACATCGGCTTCGCCCTGGAGGCCGCCGACCACTACGTCGTGCTCGCCTCGGGCCTCGTCACACAGACCGGAGAGGGCGGCAAGGCCGCCACCTCCACCGTGCGAGCCGCCATGGTGATCTGAGCCGGCATGACCCATGCCCGCAATGCCCTCGTAACACCGGACAGCGACGATTCCCCAACGCAAGGTGCCTTAGGGGATGCCACTGTGTCGACGGACAACGCTCGCGCGGCCGCAGAGGACAGCCTGGAGGACTACGCCTTCCGCTATGTGCCGCGAACGTTCCGGCGCTGGAGCGCGGCCTCCGTCGGTGCGACCGCCCTCGGGTCCATCGCGTTCCTCGCCGACTTCTCGATCGGCGCGAGCATCGGCATCGATCACGGCACCTCAAACGCCGTGCTCGGTATCGTGTTCGCGTCGGTCATCATCTTCATCGTCGGCGTGCCCGTCGCCTACTACGCCGCCCGCTACAACCTCGACCTCGACCTCATCGCCCGCGGCTCGGGATTCGGCTACTACGGCTCGATCATCACGACCGTTGTCTTCGCCGGCTTCACCTGCATCTTCTTCGCCCTGGAGGGCGCCATCATGGCGCAGGGCCTGCGGGTGGCGACGGGGACGCCGCTGTGGCTCGGCTATCTCATCTCGACCGTCGTCGTGATCCCGATCGTCATCTACGGCATGCGTGCGCTGGAGCGCCTGCAGTTCTGGACCACGCCGCTGTGGCTCGCCCTCGCCCTGCTGCCACTGCTGTGGATCGTCGTCTCCGACCCGGAGGCGGTGCGCGCCTTCACATCGTTCACCGGCAACTCCGACGGCTCGATCAGCCTCAGCGCAACAGTTTCGAGTGCGGCCGTGTGCTTTGCACTTACCCCGCAGCTGGCGGAGCAGATCGACTACATCCGTGCCATGCCGCCGCGCACGCCGTCGAACGCTCGGTCGTGGTGGACGTCGTTCGTGTTCGCCGGCCCGGGCTGGGTCGTCTTCAGCGGCATCAAGCAGGTGATCGGCGTGTTTCTCGCCGTCTATCTCCTGGTGAAGATCGATCCCGCTCTCGGACACCAGACGGCCGAACCGGTCAGGCAGTTCGTCGAGATGTACCGGACCCTCGTCCCCGACTGGCTCGCGATCGTTCTCGCCCTGGTGCTCATCCTGGTCGCGCAGGTGAAGATCAACGTGACGAACGCGTACTCGGGCTCGCTCGCGTGGTCGAACGTCTTCACCCGGATGGCGAAGCACTACCCGGGTCGTACGATCTTCGTCCTGTTCAACCTCGTGATCGCGTACGCGCTCATGATGCTGGACGTCTTCACCCTCATCTCCTTCGTGCTGAGTCTCTACGCGAACGTCGTCATGGCGTGGCTCGTGACGATCGCCACCGACATCGCGATCAACAAGTGGGTGCTGCGCATCTCGCCGCGTTTCCCCGAGTTCCGCCGCGGCATGCTGCACGACTGGAATCCGGTCGGGCTCGTGTCGGTCGGGCTCGCCTCGGTGCTGTCGCTGCTCGCGTTCGCCGGGCTGCTCGGCGCCGCCGTCAAGCCGTTCTCGGTGCTCATCGCGATCGGCGTCGCGATCGTGGCCACGCCGGTCACGGCCCTCGCCACACGGGGGCGCTACTACCTGCGCCGCCGCTCCGACGGCATCGAGTCCCCCCGGTTCGACGAACACGGCAACCCCTCGGGCGAGCGGCTCCGCTGCCACGTCACCGGGTACACCTTCGAACGGCCGGATATGCTGGCCTCGGCCGAGAGAGGACCGCACGGCGAGGTCCAGTACGTCTCGTCGCTGGCGCTCGCGCTCGACGACTCCGATCGCTACGTGCTCCCGCCAGAAGTCACCGGGCCCCCGCACTGAGCGGCCGCCCGAAAGAGGGAGAAATGATGGAGGAGCCGGTCGACACCGCGACCGCGATTCTCGCGAGCGCCGCGGTGCTGCTGCGCGAGCGTACGTTCGACGACATCTCCTATCGGGCCCTCGCCGATGAGGTCGGCATCTCGGAGCGCACGATCTACCGCCAGTACCCCACGCGCGCTCACCTGCTCGCCGCCCTCTCGAACTGGATCGAGCAGACCTGCTTCCCGCTGCCGCCGTTCGTGACCGTGGCCGACTTCTGCGCCGCCGTGCACGAGCGTTTCCGGGCCTTCGACGCGTCGCCCGCGTACGCGTACGTCGGCGCACGGGCGTCCGCGATCTCGCCGACGCTCGACGCCGAGCCGGCCTACATCACGCGTGCGATCGAGGCGATGCTCGACGTGGCGGCGCCGACGCTCAACCGACGGGACCGGCGGCGGGTCGCGGCAGCCCTGCGCTACTTCTCCTCGGCGATGTTCTGGGCGCGGCTGCGCACGGGCTTCGACCTGGACGCCGGCGAGATATGCGACGCGTTCGACCGCGCCGTGAGCACCGTGCTCGCGAGGCTGCCCGACGCGACCTGGGCGAAGCCGTGACCGGGTCGATGGCCGTCCCGGCGCTGAGCGGCACGCAAGCGGCGATCCTCGGCGCCTACGCCGAACTGATCGAGGAGGTCGGCAGCGACGACGTGTCGTACCGGGTCATCGCGCGCCGGGCCGGCATCGCCGAACGCACGGTGTTCCGCAACTATCCCACGCGCGTCGACCTGCTGCTGGCGACCGCGGCGTGGATCGAGGCGACGCTGTTCGCCCGCGAGGAGTCGCATTCGATCTTCGACATTCCCCTCGCGATCCGTGACGCGATGCAGCGTTACGACGCGCGGCCGGAGCTCGCGCACGTCGTCGCCGAGACGGCGATGCGCGGCGTGAGCGGCGCGTCGCCGTCGCCCGGCCGGGCGCAGCTCGAGCGGCTGCTGGATGCCGAGGTGCCATCCCTCGACGCGGCGCAGCGCAGGGCGGTCATCGCGGCGCTGTCACACCTCGACTCCGTCGGGACCTGGGTGACGCTCCGCCGCGAGTTCGGTATGGACCAGCGAGACATCGCCGACGCCGCCGCGTGGGCGGCGGAGGCGGTGCTCGACGGCATCCGCGACCGTGTCACCCCTTAGGGCTCGACGATGAATTAGCTGGTCGGCGGTTTTCATGATCGGCTCGTTGGGTTTGGTGTGATGAGTGAGGATGCCTTGGCGGTGAAGTTGGCTGTTTTGCGGCCGCATCTGGATGAGCGGCAGTGGCGGTTGCTGCTGGGTGCCGAGGCTGTGGCGATCGGCCGTGGCGGGATTGCGCTGGTGGCCCAGTTGTCGGGGTCCTCACGGACCACGGTGCAGGCCGGGGTGGGTGAGGTCCGTGCCGGTATCGAGCCGGATGGGCGGGTGCGGGCGGCGGGTGCGGGCCGGCCTTCGGTGGAGCAGAGCCAGCCGGGTATCGCTGAGGCGTTGGACGCGTTGGTCTCGCCGGAGACTCGCGGGGATCCGATGTCGCCGTTGCGGTGCACGACGAAATCTTTGGCTCAGTTGATGAAAGGCTTGTATGCCAGGGGTTTCACCGCCAGTAAGAAGACCGTGGCCCGGTTGCTGAAGCAGGCGGGGTATCGGTTGCAGGCGGTGTTCAAGACCAAGGAAGGCGCTGGACACCCGGATCGTGATGCCCAGTTCGCCCAGATCAACGCTCTCGCCACCGTGTTCCTGGATGCCGGGGATCCGGTGATCAGTGTGGACACGAAGAAGAAGGAACTGGTCGGTGAGTACGCGAAAACCGGACGGGAATGGCAGCCGACCGGTCGGCCTGTGCAGGTCAACGGTCATGACTTCCCCAGCGGGGTTCCCCGGGCGATTCCGTACGGGGTGTACGACATCGGCGCGGATACCGGATTCGTCACCGTCGGGGTGGACCACGACACGGCTGCTTTCGCGGTCAACGCGATCCGTACCTGGTGGGATTCTGTCGGCCGGGACCGGTATCCGCACAGCAGCCGGTTGTTGCTGACCGCGGACTGCGGCGGCTCGAACGGTAACCGGCTACGGGCGTTCAAGGTCGAGATCGCCGCGTTCGCGGCGCAGACCGGGTTGCAGATCACGGTCTGTCATTTCCCGCCCGGTACCTCGAAGTGGAACAAGGTCGAACACCGCCTGTTCTCGTTCATCTCGATGAACTGGCGCGGCCGGCCACTGACTGACTACCAGGTCATCGTGGAGACGATCGCCGCGACCACAACCGAGACCGGGTTAACCGTCGCCGCGGTCATGGACACCAGCCAGTACCCCACCGGGATCCGAGTCAGTGACGCACAGATCAAGGCTGTCCCGGTCCAGCGATACGCCTTCCACGGCGAGTGGAACTACGTCATCCATCCTGGACCGATCCCAGAAACCCTACGAGACCAGACAATCAACCTCGAACCGACCAGCTAATTCATCGTCAGGCCCTTAGACCCTGGTAAATAAGGGGTTCGGCACGAGGCTGGGTCTGGCGGAGATCGACGATCCTGCCCGTTTGCGGCGTGTCGAGCAGACACGAGGAAGGGCCTCCGGTACGAGCAAAGGCGACTAAACCAGCAGCTCGTAACACCGAAGGCCCAACCCTGTCTGTATACCTCGTCGCT